>NZ_LR590469.1:3038939-3342833 GCF_901472495.1 Yersinia enterocolitica subsp. enterocolitica | reverse complement strand
TCGCAATTCCTGTAGGGAGAGAGGTTATTTGCTGCTTTTATTGTCTACCAATACCGCCAGCAGGATAACCACTGCTTTGACGATCATTTGGTAGTAAGAGGAGACACCCAATAAATTCAAACCGTTATTTAAAAATCCGAGGATTAATGCGCCGATCAGGGTGCCAACGATCCGCCCTTTACCCCCAGCAAGACTGGTACCCCCCAGAACTACGGCTGCGATTGCATCCAGTTCATAACCGGTACCGGCAGTAGGTTGTGCTGATGATAAGCGGGCAACTTCGATAATCCCTGCCAATGCCGCTAACAACCCACAGAGTGAATAAACAATAATTTTAACTTTATCAACGCTGATACCAGAGAGGCGTGTTGCGGACTCATTGCCCCCCCAGCGCATAAATATAACGACCCAGACGCGTGTGATGCAGCATGTACCATGCCGCAATAAAAACAATTGCCATCAGCCAGATAGGCGTTGGGATCCCCAATGGGCGACCAATACCGAACCAGCCAAAGGTATCTGCCACATCAGTAAAACCGGTGTTTATCGGGCTACCATTGGTGTAAACCATGGTGACACCACGCAGTAACAGCATCATGACCAGGGTAGCAATAAAGGCCTGCACTTTGCCTTTAGCCACAATCACCCCAGTGATACCGCCGACAAACGCCCCCAGCGCCAGCGCGGCACCCACGGCAACCAGCGCATTAACTTCCAACCCGACAATGGAGGCCGCAACAGCGCCAGTCAGCGCCAGTAATGACCCCACTGACAGGTCAATCCCTGAAGTTAGGATAACCAGTGTCATCCCGACGGCCATAATGGCGTTGACGGAAGTCTGCTGGAGAATGTTAAACATGTTATTCAGGGTAAAGAAGTTCGGGCTTAGTGACGAAACCACAGCAATCAGCACCAGCAGCGCAATCAGTGATTTTTGTTCTAATAACCATTCTTTACTGAACCAGCGCTTTGTATTGATAGTCTGGGAACTCATATCTGATGACTCCTGCTCTACTCATCATATTGCAAGCTGCATGTGCGTTGGCTTCCTGCAACTCGAATTATTGAGAGTCTAAATAAATTATTTTTCCAATAAATCGCGCTTGCCGACGGCAGCAGCCATCAACACTTCCTGGGTAGCCTGTTCAATAGAGAACTCGCCGCTTAGCTGACCTTCATGCATCACAATGATGCGGTCACTCATGCCCAACACTTCCGGCATTTCCGAGGAGACCAATATGATGCTCAGCCCTTCTTGTTTGAATTGATTGATTAACTGGTAGATCTCTTTTTTGGCCCCGACGTCGACACCGCGAGTCGGTTCATCAAGGATCAAAACTTTCGGCCGAGTCATTAGACCGCGGGCGATAGCCACTTTTTGCTGATTCCCACCGGACAGCAAACCAATCGGCTGTTCCATGGAAGGCGTTTTGATATTAAATAGACGAATGAAATCCGCTACCGCCTGCTGTTCATCAGCATGTTTGAGCGAACCGCCTGAACGGCTGAAATAACGCAATGCAGTCAAAGACATATTCTCTTTAACTGACATTCCGAGTACTAAACCATCCCGTTTACGGTCTTCAGAAATATAAACAATGCCATTGGCTAAACCGTCCTGCGGTGAATGAGTCACGACTTCACGGCCATCCAACATCACAAAGCCCGATTTACGCGGCAGCGCACCATAGATGATTTTCATCAGCTCAGTGCGGCCAGCGCCCATCAGGCCAGCCACTCCCAAGATCTCGCCACTGTAGAGAGTAAAATTGACATTCTCGACCCCAGGGCCGCATAGCTGTTTGACCTGTAAACGTTTTTCGCCGCGCGGTAAATTCAGACGCGGGTATTGCTCTTCCAATTTACGGCCAACCATCATTTCAATCAGAGCGTTTTCAGTTAGTGTATTAACCGGTTTTTCGGCGATAAACTGCCCATCACGGAATACCGTGACGTCATCGCAAATCTCAAAGATTTCTTTAAGGCGGTGGGAAATATAAACAATGCCGCGACCTTCCGCTTTCAGCTCTTTAATGACATTAAATAAAGAGGCTGTTTCGGTGTCAGTCAGGGCATCGGTAGGCTCATCCATAATGATGACTTTGGATTCAAAGCTCAGCACTTTGGCGATTTCCACCATTTGCTGATCACCAATAGAAAGCTCGCCCACCAGCCGATGGCTGCTGTAGCTGATATTAAGGCGCGCCAACAGTAAATCAGCTTCGGCATACATTTTTTTCCAATCAATGCCGCCAAAATGATTAACAAACTCGCGCCCTAAAAAGATATTTTCTACGATGGTTAACTGTGGAATCAGGTTAAGTTCCTGATGAATAATGCCGATACCCGCTTCCTGCGACTCTTTCGGGCCATTAAACACCACTTCTTTACCCAAAAAATGCTGGCTGCCGGCATCCTTATTGTAGATGCCGGTCAGCACTTTCATCATGGTCGATTTTCCGGCCCCATTTTCGCCTACCAGTGCCATCACCCGACCAGGATAGACACTTAGCGCAGCACCTGAGAGTGCTTTGACGCCGGGAAAGGCTTTATCAATCCCTTTCAGTTGCAGCAAAGGTTGCATAAACGCCTCAGAAAGTTACGCCGGAGCAGAGAATAATGTTAGCAAAGGGGGAACATTCCCCGCTACGAATCACTGCCCGGCTTTGTTTGGTCTGCTCTTTAAAAGCCTCATGGCTGATATAGTGCAAAGCAATTTGGTTTCCCTGGTGTTGCTCAAGTTGTGATAGTTGTGCGAGTAACGTTTCATGGAGTTGCGGGTTATTTTTAACAATCTCCTGCGCAAGGTAAGCACTCTCAACCTGCATTTCTTGTGTTACCACCTCAAAAACCTGAAGGAATCCAGGGACGCCTTGAGTCAGTGCCAAATCGATACGCGTGGTGGTTGCCGGTATTGGCAGCCCCGCATCACCTATCACAATCTGATCGGTATGGCCCAAGCGAGAGATAACAGCGGAAATATCAGAATTTAGTAATGCACCTTTTTTCATTTTCTACCCCAACAGCGAAACGTTTCGCTGATACTGAGTTTAGAAAAATGGCAGCAGAAGGCAAACCCAATTGGGTGAAATTGTGATCGCCATCGAAACGTTTCGCCGAACAAATGAAAAATGGGAATGATGAATGTGAAAAAGGCCGTTATGTCTAACGGCCTTCTAAGTTAAATCTCTACCTGCGTCCCCAGCTCAATCACCCTATTCGGTGGGATTTCAAACTGATCGGCGGCACGCAGCGCATTACGACTAAGGGCAATAAACAGTTTGCCGCGCAAAAACAGATACCACGGCCGTTTGGTCAAGATAAGTGACTCGTGGGACATAAAGAATGAGGTCTCCATCATCTGGCAAGGTAACCCCTCCAAACCGCAGCGATGGAAAATCTCTTCCACATTCGGAGTTTCGCGCCAACCGTAACTCGCCACAACCCGCCAGAATGTCGGAGAGAGCTGCTCGATAGTCACTCGATTAACATTATGGACATAAGGCGCATCTTCAGTTCGCAGTGTCAGTAGAACAACCCGATCATGTAACACTTTGTTATGTTTAAGGTTATGCAGTAATGCAAACGGGATGACATTCATCGCCCGAGACATATACACCGCCGTGCCAGGAACACGTACCGGAGGCGATTTCTCCAATGAGGCAATCATCGCCTCCAGTGAGTTACCGTGTTCGTGCATACGGCGCAGCAAGCTGAAACGCTCACTCTTCCAAGTGGTCATAATGATAAACATCACCAGGCCCAATGACAGTGGTAACCAACCACCGGAGAACAATTTCAATGCGTTAGCAGAGAACATCGGCACATCAATAACCAATAATGCCACCAGCAAGAAGTAGACAAAGAAGCGATTCCAGTGCCAGTTTTTCAGTGCCACGGTGCAGAACAGAACACTGGTAATAACCATCGTGCCCGTCACCGCGATACCATAAGCCGCTGCCAAATTACTGGAACGTTCGAAGCCGACAATCACCAATACCACCGCCAGATACAGTGTCCAGTTAATCACCGGGATATATATCTGGCCTGACTCCATTTCCGAGGTATGAATAATACGCATCGGCGGCAAATAGCCTAAACGGACGGCTTGCCGGGTCAGGGAGAATACACCGGAGATGACAGCCTGTGAGGCAATTACCGTCGCCAACGTTGCCAGTATTAACAGTGGAATCAATGCCCAGTCAGGGGCGAGTAGGAAGAAGGGGTTTTTGATAGCTTCTGGGTTTTTCAATAATAACGCGCCCTGGCCAAAATAATTCAGCACCAATGACGGTAAGACCACAGTAAACCACGCCAATCGAATAGGAAATTTACCAAAGTGCCCCATGTCCGCATATAAAGCCTCCACCCCGGTAATTGCCAATACCACCGCACCAAGGGCAAAGAAAGAAACAGACTTATATTCAGTAAAGAAGCTGATTGCCCATTTAGGATTCAGTGCAGCCAATACTTCTGGGTTCGCGATAATGCTGCGCAACCCCAGCAGCGCCAGTGTCAGGAACCAAACCAGCATCACCGGGGCAAATAATTTACCCACGCTACCGGTACCGTGTTTTTGAATAACAAACAGCAGGGTTAAAACAGCAATCGAGCAGGGGACAATATAAGGATCAAGTGCAGGTGCGGCAATTTCCAGCCCTTCGATAGCCGACATAACGGATATGGCTGGCGTGATAACCACCTCGCCATAAAAGAAGCTACCGCCAATTAAGCCGAGAATAACCAAAATTGAAGTGGCTCTGGAAGAGGTATTACGCCCAGCCAAAGACATTAACGTTAAAATCCCCCCTTCACCGGCGTTATCCGCGCGCATGACATAGGTCAGATATTTAACCGAGACAATCAGAATTAACATCCAGAAGATCAGTGATAAAAAACCAAATACCACATCAGGACGGACATCAAAACCATAATGACCAGAAAAACACTCTCTCAGGGTATAGAGTGGGCTGGTACCAATATCACCATAAACGACCCCTATTGCAGCCAGGGTTACCGCCGATAAAGATTGTTTTTTATGTTCTGTGCTCATAATTGATTTCTTTTTGCTAGAACATCCATAAGCCGATGCGTGCACTTAGTCATCGCTACTGCCTGTTATGTATTCTTATACGCCTGCCAAAAGGCGCACAGTATGCACCATTTCAATAGATTGCCTACTCTTAAATCAAACAACAAAAAGTACGAAAATAGATCGACTACAAATAGGTGATGATATAAAAATATTACTAATCAATGAGCTATCCTATTAAGAAAAAAATGCTATACCGCTAAGAAAAAGAGGATCTATTCCCCCTGATCAGGTAAAAATTAATCAACTAACGGAACATATAGAGCAATTATGGCGCAATCATCACAATTAGCAGAAAGAATCTCCCGTTTGAGCAGTGCCCTTGAAAGTGGTCTGTATGAAAGACAGGAAGCTATCCGCTTGTGTTTACTGGCCGCACTAAGTGGCGAAAGCGTATTCCTGCTCGGCCCACCGGGGATTGCTAAAAGTCTGATTGCTCGACGCCTAAAATTTGCTTTTAGAAATGCCCGGGCATTTGAATATCTGATGACCCGTTTTTCGACACCGGAAGAAGTATTTGGCCCACTATCTATTCAAGCTCTGAAAGAAGAGGGGCGCTATCAGCGCATGACTGGAGGTTATTTACCCGAAGCTGAAATCGTATTTCTGGATGAAATTTGGAAAGCAGGCCCAGCCATTCTAAATACTTTGCTGACCGCTATTAATGAACGACGCTTTCGTAATGGTGATAGAGAAGACAGTATCCCGATGCGCTTGTTAGTGACGGCCTCTAACGAATTACCCGATGCAGATAGCAGCCTGGAAGCGCTTTATGACCGAATGCTGATCCGCCTATGGCTGGATCGCGTGCAAGAAAAGCAGAATTTCCGCTCATTGCTTCTCAGCCGACAAAATGAAAATCATAATCCGGTAGCTGAAAATCTCAGTATCAGCGATGAAGAGTTTTATCAGTGGCAGCCCTTAATAGACAAAATAGCCCTACCGGATAACTGTTTTGAGCTTATTTTTCAGCTACGTCAGCAGCTCAGCGCACAAGAGCAAGCGCCGTATGTCTCTGACCGGCGATGGAAAAAGGCTCTGCGTTTACTGCAAGCTAGCGCCTTCTTCAGCGGGCGAGATGAAATAACGCCAATAGACTTAATTTTGCTGAAAGATTGCTTATGGCATGATTTAAGTTCACTTAAATTGCTACAGCAACAGCTTGAACAGTTGCTAACTGAACAGGGGTATCAGCAACAAAGCCTATTAATGAAGCTCCAGCATATACATGCTCAATGGTTGAAGCACCAACAGCAGCAAAGTGACCATCAAGCACTGACGGTGACCAAACAAAGCGGTATGTTCAGCCGTAAACCGCAATATTCTCTGCCAGACCATCTTACTGATAGCACCCTGACACTATTTTTGCAAAAACCACTCAGCTTGCATGACATTCAGGTCAATCATCTGCAAATAGAGAAAGATATGCTGGTTCAATGGTTAAATAAAGGTGGGGTTTTACGTGCCAAATTAAATGGTGTCGGTTATGCCCAATCTATTGATGCTGAAGTTGATGATCAACTGCATATCACGGTGCTGGATGTCAGTCGCCAATCATCAATATTGTCGCAACCCGGAGCTTCCACTGCCAGTGTGCCCCCCGAGCTGCTGGTGGAGTTGGCGGAATTGGAAAATAGCCTGGCAGAGCAACGGCGGCTATTCAGTCAACATCAACCTTGCTTGTTTACGCCGTCCTCTTGGTTAGCAAAAATAGAAGCCAGCTTATTGAATGTGGCTGAGCAAGTGAAACAGCTACAACAAAAACTACGCGGTCATTGATCTATGCTCAGCCTGGCGACACTGGATTTGCTGCTATCGATAAGTGAAAGTGAGCTTATCGAAGAGATGGTGGTGGGGCTACTGGCCTCACCGCAGTTAGCCATATTCTTTGAAAAATTTCCGCGCATTAAACGGGCATTAATGAAGGATATCCCCGGCTGGAAGCAAAACTTACAACAGCGAATTCGGGAGGCAAAAGTTCCCGCTGGTCTGGCAAACGAGTTTGCTTTATACCAACAGAGTCAATTGGAAGATAGCCCGCTATTTTATGCCCATCTCCCGCAGATTATGGTGCAACTGCAACAATGGCATTCCCCTTTCGCCACACAAGCTAAAACATTGCTGCATACCGCTGATTTAGAGAGAAATCCCCAAACCGGTGATAGCTTTCAAACTCTCTTTTTACAGCGCTGGCGTGTCAGCCTAACCTTACAAACCATCACCATCCATCATCAACTACTGGAACAAGAGCGAGAGCAACTTTTAGCTGAGTTACAACAGCGGCTTGCGCTCAGTGGTGCTTTGGAACCTATTCTTGCAACCAATGATGGGGCGGCAGGGCGGCTTTGGGATATGAGCCAAGGGCATTTACAGCGTGGTGATTATCAGTTATTGCTGCAATATGGCGATTTTCTGCAACAGCAGCCGGAATTACAGCAACTTGCAGAGCAATTGGGGCGCAGTCGATCCGCCAAAGCGCAACCTACCCCTGATGCCCGCTTTGAGCCTTATACCGTGATGGTTCGCCAACCTGATACCGTGCCAGAAGAGGTCAGTGGCATTCACCAGAGCAATGATATTCTACGATTATTGCCGACCGAGTTGGTCATGTTAGGAATGAGTGAGTTAGAGTTTGAGTTTTATCGCCGCTTACTGGAGCGACGTTTACTCACCTATCGCTTACAAGGTGATAATTGGCAGGAAAAAACCTTACAGCGCCCTATCAGCCTTAAAAGTCATGACGAACAACCCCGCGGCCCCTTTATTGTCTGTGTCGATACATCGGGTTCGATGGGTGGCTTCAACGAGCAGTGTGCCAAAGCTTTCTGTCTAGCCCTGCTACGTATTGCGCTGGAGGATAATCGCCGCTGTTACATCATGCTGTTCGCCACTGAAATCATTCACTACGAGCTATCATCAGCCAGTGGTATTGAGCAGGCGATACGCTTTCTCAGCCAACATTTTCGTGGCGGCACCGATCTGGCGGCCTGCTTATCCAGCACTCTGAGCAAAATGGAAGAGCGAGATTGGTATGATGCCGATGCAGTGATTATTTCAGATTTCATTGCCCAGCGCTTACCTGAAGAGCTGATCAGAAAAATTAAAATCCAGCAGCAAGCCCATCAACACCGGTTCCATGCCGTGGCAATGTCGGCCTATGGCAAGCCCGGTATCATGCGGATTTTCGATCATATCTGGCGCTTTGATACCGGGTTAAAAAGCCGTTTAATGCGCCGCTGGAAGCGCTAAGAAACTATTCTAGTTCAGTAACCCTGCCCCGACGTTAATTGATAATCCCAAGATCGTCATATTGAAAATAAAGGATAATACTGACTGCAATAGCACCACACGACGGATATCTGACGTGCCAGTCGAGACATCAGCGGTTTGGGAAGCGACACCAATAGTGAATGAAAAATAAAGAAAATCCCAATAAGTAGGCTCAGTAACCTCTTTAGGGAAAATTAACGGGAGAACAGCGTCTGACTCATCGCGGGATAAATAAAATAAATGGGCATAATGCATAGTAAAAGCGGTTGGCAATAGTAACCACGAGACCAATAATGTCATTCCAGTGAGGACTAAATGGAATGCTTTGGCCGAACCCGATAACTGATTCGCCGTGCTTAACTCAAACAGAATAACCAGAATACTCGCCAAACACGCCATACTAACAATACTTAGCACCATACTGGCACTTTCATCCTGCACACGAGCTATTAATCTGATTTTTTTCGGATCATTGCGCAATAATTGCAGCCATAAAAACAACAAATAGAGCCACGCGAAAATATTCCAACTCACCATCACACGCAGTAATACAGTGAAATGTGATGGCAACAGAAAGTAAGCGATTATTCCCGCACCAACGGATAATAATAATCTTGGACGAGCATGTGAGTAATGTCTAAGTGGATGAAACCGGGCCATAACGTCAGCTAACCTTATAAGGTGAATATTCTATTATTATGCCACCTACAGCATAGATTAAAGAACCCACTTACGTTTATGACGTTAAAACCCGCTATCGCTGCATGAGCCATAGCGGGTTGAAATAATAAAGAGAAATTCTGGCGGATGTTATTACAATAGACCTTCAACTTTCTCGCTGATTTCTGGCCCCCACACCCCACATTGGACCTGACCAATATGTTGTTGTTGCAACAATAACATCACTAAACGAGACTGACCGATACCGCCACCAATAGTCTGCGGCATTTCACCTTTCAGCAGCGATTGATGCCATTCCAGTTTCAGACGATCTTCATCTGATGTTAGAGCTAATTGGCGTTTCAGTGCTTCAGCATCGACGCGAATGCCCATGGATGAAATTTCAAAAGCATCTTCCAGCACGGGGTTCCAGACAATAATGTCACCGTTTAGCCCAGCAAAACCTTCTGCACTCGGAGAGGTCCAGTCATCATAATCCGGGGCACGAACATCATGAGATTTACCGTCAGCCAATTTACCGCCAATCCCAATCAAGAAAACAGCACCCAGCTCTTTAGCAATGGCGCGTTCGCGACCTTTCGCATCCAGATCAGGGAATTTAGCGCGCAGGCTTTCACTGTGGATAAAATGAATCTGTTCTGGCAAGAAAGGTTTTATATCAAATTCTGCACTGATCGCTGCTTCAGTTTCTTTAATAGCCGCGTAGATTTTGTTAACAGTAGATTTCAGGTAAGCCAGGTTGCGCTCGCCATCACCCATGACGCGCTCCCAATCCCACTGATCGACATACACGGAATGAATGGCGCTCAAGCGATCTTCATCAGGACGCAATGCTTTCATATGGGTATAAATTCCTTGGTCAGCACCAAAATCAAAGCGACCTAAGGTTTTACGCTTCCATTTAGCTAATGAATGAACAACTTCAAAAGTTGCGTCTGGCAAGCTTTTTACTTTTACCTGAACGGCTTTCTCTGAACCAGACAGGTTATCTTGGGTACCGTCACCCACACGGCTCAGGATAGGTGCCTGCACCTCAATTAGGCCCAATTGCTGCTCTAATTGACGGGAAAAGAAGGATTTTACAAAACTGATCTGTTGTTGTTTTTGGATAAATTGCTTTTTCATTGTCGTTTTCTCAATTCGTTGCTGTCGATTATGCAAATTGTCTGTTGTGCCGTTTGGCTTGTCATCGATTAAGCAACATAATGAGGGTTAAATTCAATATCCAGCAAACAATATTGCCTTTTCACTTTTAATCATTCATTTTTATGTATCTATAATTAAATAATCGATAAAAAAAGGGGGTTAATATGAGTGAAATTTATCAAATCGATAATCTCGATCGTGGCATCCTGAACGCATTAATGGAAAATGCGCGCACGCCTTATGCAGAATTAGCTAAAAATTTTGGTGTTAGCCCAGGAACAATTCATGTCCGAGTTGAAAAAATGCGTCAGGCAGGGATTATCACCGCAGCTTGTGTTCACGTTAATCCAAAACAGCTGGGTTATGACGTGTGTTGCTTCATCGGCATCATTTTGAAAAGTGCCAAAGATTACCCTTCTGCATTAAAAAAACTGGAAAGTTTAGAAGAAGTTGTCGAGGCCTATTACACCACTGGCCATTACAGCATCTTTATTAAGGTCATGTGTAAATCGATAGATGCACTGCAACAGGTACTTATCAACAAGATCCAAACTATTGATGAGATCCAGTCAACCGAGACTCTTATTTCCCTGCAAAACCCCATCATGCGTACCATCGTGCCCTGAGCACTAAATAACTATACCCACATTATCCACAGGTAGATCCCAGCTGATTCACAGCGTACAATACTGGTTCATTACTTCGGTTGGGTTCTTTATGGCTGACATTACCTTGATCAGTGGCAGTACGCTTGGCAGTGCTGAATACGTTGCTGAACATTTAGCTGAGAAATTAGAAGAGGCGGGTTTCACGACAGAAACTCTGCATGGTCCGGAATTAGACGAGCTGACCCTGGATGGTATGTGGCTAATTATCACTTCCACTCATGGTGCAGGTGATCTGCCAGACAATCTTCAACCCTTATTAGAACAAATCGAGCAGCAGAAACCGGATCTCTCACAGGTTCGCTTTGGTGCTGTTGGTTTGGGCAGTTCAGAATATGACACTTTCTGTGGTGCGGTCAGAAAATTGGATCAGCAACTGATCATCCAGGGAGCCATTCGTGTGGGTGATATTTTAGAAATTGACGTCATCAAACATGAAATTCCTGAGGATCCGGCAGAGATTTGGGTTAAAAACTGGATTAATTTACTCTAATTTGCTTAAAGATCACGCGAACGAATGTGGATAAGTAAGCTTGAAAGCAGGGTATAAGCAGTACATATCCACATAACAACCTTAGTGACTTAAAGTGCCTGTGCATAACATGCCATTTAGATCCCAGCTTATACGCAATAGGATCACCGATCATTCACAGCAAACGATCCTCCTTAATCACATGATCTTAAATGTGAATAATCACTTATCCACAGAAGGTCATGATCCTAATAAGAGATCTAATAAAGAGATCTTTAAATAAAAAGATCTTCTTTTAATTAAGAGCGATCCTAAGCTGCTTGGTCGATCGTCTAAACTTGAGTAGAATCCCCCACCCCAGGGCAAACACAGAAATTCGCATAACGGCGAGGTGCAGTACCATGTTTTATCCAGATCAATTTGACGTCATCATCATTGGTGGTGGTCATGCCGGCACGGAAGCTGCAATGGCAGCGGCACGCATGGGACGTCAGACCTTATTGCTGACGCACAATATCGACACGTTGGGACAAATGTCTTGTAACCCAGCGATTGGCGGTATTGGTAAGGGGCATTTGGTAAAAGAGATCGATGCTCTGGGCGGGTTAATGGCAATGGCAACTGACCAGGCCGGTATTCAGTTTAGGATACTAAACGCCAGCAAAGGGCCAGCGGTAAGAGCAACTCGAGCCCAAGCCGACCGTGTTCTGTATCGCCAGGCTGTTCGTACCGCATTGGAAAACCAACCTAACTTGATGATTTTCCAACAGCCGGTAGAAGATCTGATTGTTGAAAACGATCGTGTGGTCGGTGCTGTGACCAAAATGGGGTTAAAATTCCGCGCTAAGGCTGTGGTTTTAACCGTCGGCACTTTCCTCGATGGCAAAATTCATATTGGCCTTGAGAACTACAGCGGCGGCCGTGCAGGTGATCCGCCATCCATCTCGTTGTCACAACGCCTGCGTGAATTACCGCTACGGGTTAATCGCCTTAAAACCGGTACGCCACCGCGTATTGATGCACGCACTATCGATTTTAGCCAATTGGCCCCACAACTGGGCGATACCCCCATTCCGGTATTCTCATTCCTGGGGAATGCTAGCCAGCATCCAGAACAAATGGCGTGTCATATCACCTACACCAATGAAAAAACCCACGAAGTGATCCGTAATAACCTGGATCGCAGCCCGATGTATGCGGGGATCATTGAGGGGATCGGGCCACGCTATTGCCCGTCGATCGAAGACAAAGTCATGCGCTTTGCTGATCGTAATTCACATCAGATCTTCCTTGAACCTGAAGGTCTGACCAGTAATGAGATCTACCCAAACGGTATTTCTACCAGCTTGCCTTTTGATGTTCAGATGCAGATAGTCCGCTCGATGAAAGGGCTGGAAAATGCACGCATCGTTCGTCCTGGTTATGCCATTGAATATGATTTCTTTGATCCTCGTGATTTGAAACCGACTCTGGAAAGTAAATATATCCAGGGTTTGTTCTTTGCCGGGCAAATCAATGGCACTACTGGCTATGAAGAAGCTGCGGCTCAAGGGCTGCTTGCAGGCCTCAATGCTGGCCGTTTCGCCAACGATGAAGATGGATGGTCACCTCGCCGCGATGAAGCTTACCTTGGCGTGCTGGTGGACGATTTAAGCACCCTCGGCACCAAAGAGCCGTACCGTATGTTTACGTCACGAGCGGAATATCGTTTGATGCTGCGTGAAGACAACGCGGATCTGCGTTTGACTGAAATGGGCCGTAAGTTAGGGTTGGTCGATGATGCTCGCTGGGCTCACTTTAGCCAAAAAATTGAGCAAATTGAAAAAGAACGCCAACGCCTGCGTGATATCTGGGTTCATCCTCATTCTGAGAACGTAGCTGAAATCAATGCGGTGCTGAAAGCTCCATTGTCAAAAGAAGCCAATGGGGAAGAATTACTGCGTCGCCCTGAAATCGACTATCGTTTGTTAACAACGTTGCCTTCATTTGGCCCGGCATTAACTGATCCCCAAGCAGCAGATCAGGTTGAGATTCAGGTTAAATATGAAGGGTATATTGCCCGTCAGCAGGAAGAGATCGAAAAACAGTTACGGAATGAGAATACCTTATTGCCCGCTGATCTCGATTATCGCCAAGTGTCTGGTTTGTCGAATGAAGTTATTGCTAAATTGAATGGTCATAAACCTAACTCGATCGGGCAAGCTTCACGTATTTCAGGCATTACACCTGCGGCAATTTCCATCTTGTTGGTTTGGCTGAAAAAACAAGGTTTGTTGCGCCGTAGCGCGTAACCATCAAACATTTGCCGGGTTGCAAGAATAAGCAGCCCGGTAATTCAGGCCACAACTCACTATTCAAACCACTGCTAAGCTAGATTATCATTCCACATATTGGCTTATTACACGCTGACAGAGTTTTTTCAGTCAGAGGATACTGTTGTGTTAAAAAAATTAGATTCCCTGCTGAGTGCAGCAGGTATTGAGTTACCCGATCAGCAAAAACACCAATTGATAGGCTATGTGGAACTGCTTGATAAGTGGAACAAAGCTTATAATCTGACTTCAGTGCGTGACCCAATGCAAATGCTGGTGCGGCATATACTGGATAGCATTGTCGTTAACCCACACTTGCAAGGCAGCCGTTTTATTGATGTCGGCACTGGGCCTGGGCTTCCAGGGATACCGTTAGCCATCGTGCGGCCCGATGCACACTTCGTTTTGCTTGATAGCTTGGGTAAGCGTGTTCGCTTTTTACGTCAGGTACAGCATGAGTTAGGGTTAAGCAATATCGAACCGGTACAAAGCCGTGTTGAGGACTTTGCCGCAAAACCGCCATTTGATGGTGTAATAAGCCGTGCATTTGCATCCTTACAAGATATGCTGTCCTGGTGTCATCATTTGCCCGCTAAGCCTGAAGGGCGCTTTTATGCGCTTAAAGGGGTAAGGCCGGATGATGAATTAGCAACATTGCCTGAAGGGATAGTTGTTGAGTCGGTTGTTCGACTGCGGGTACCAGAGTTGGACGGTGAACGTCATTTGGTTATTCTTAAGTCAAACTAACTTTGTTATTTATCAAAAAAATGTAATAAATCCTTAGAGTAAGTAAGGTGAATTGTCTGCGGTAGCACTTTTAATATTGGCTATTATTTATCCGCTGACTATAGTTCGGAAAGATTATATTTCACGCCTTGTTTACAATATCAGCAGTAATGAACGACATAATCATATTGAAGATGATCAAATAGTCACCCTGGTCATTATTTTATCGAAGATATCATTCTTCTTATGTGTCCGAAGTGTTGCTGGATTATTATCTGAAATGTCAACGGTAAGTTTTATCTAAGTAGATAAGTTGTTTGATAATGGTTTAAATTTAACATTATGATTTATAAAAGTTTTTAATGGCTCTTTTCGTTAAAGACAAAGCAGGCTGTTATGGGCTATAAATCGTTTTGTTTTAAGTTTTGTGATCAGTTGCACGCTTTATTGATAATAATTGGAATCGTCAGACAATTGAATTTGGCCTATATTCCGAGAGCAATCTGCTGAAAAGAGCCAGAAAGTAAAAAAATTGAATAATTGTTCACCTTTTCGTTACTTATCGATTGAATTCGTTTGAGTGGCCCGTATAATTTGCTCGTTTTTTGCTGCTTGACTCAATGGGGTAAAAGGCAGTTCTATACCTCACTTAATATGCCTTTAGTGTGGTTCGGAGAGAACAAACGTCATGTCTGTATCCCTTTATAGTGGGAAAATTGCACGAAAGTTACTGTTGTTGCAGTTAATGACTTTTGTTGTTCTCAGTGCTGTTTTTGGTTTTAGAAGCCTGGAATGGAGTGCTTCTGCTTTGGCAGGAGGGTTGGCAGCCTGGTTACCCAGTGCCATATTTATGTTGTTTGCTTGCCGCCATCAGGCAAAAACAGCTGCTCCGGGTCGTGTTGCGTGGTCATTTGCCATTGGCGAAGGGTTAAAAGTTATCATGACGATAATTTTGCTGATTGTGGCATTAGGGCTGTTTAAAGCAGCGTTTACGCCACTCGGTTTAACCTATTTAGCGGTGCTGATTGTGCAGATATTGGCACCGGCCGTGATAAGCGGCTACCGTACTTAACAGTTATCGTATTTAACGGTCACCGTATTTAACTACAAAAAGGGTAAGAGGCATCATGTCTGCATCAGGAGAAATCTCTACTCCAAGGGACTACATAGGTCACCATCTGAATAACCTTCAGTTGGACCTGCGTACCTTTGAGTTGGTCAATCCCCACTCACCTGGCCCTGCGACGTTCTGGACGTTGAACATTGACTCTTTGTTCTTCTCTGTCGTGCTGGGGTTAGCTTTTCTGTTTGTTTTCCGCAAAGTTGCGGCAGGTGCCACCAGTGGTGTGCCTGGCAAATTGCAGACGGCTGTTGAGTTAATTATCGGTTTTGTCGATAACAGCGTACGGGATATGTACCACGGCAAAAGTAAAGTCATCGCACCATTAGCCCTGACGGTGTTTGTTTGGGTTTTATTGATGAACATGATGGACTTACTACCAATCGATTTACTGCCTTACATTGGTGAACATGTCTTTGGGTTACCTGCGCTGCGTGTGGTACCTACCGCAGACGTGAGTATTACCTTGTCCATGGCATTGGGTGTCTTCATCCTGATCCTGTTCTATAGCATTAAAATGAAAGGTGTAGGCGGCTTCGTAAAAGAATTAACGATGCAGCCGTTCAATCACCCGATATTCATTCCAGTTAACTTAATTCTGGAAGGTGTCAGCCTGCTGTCCAAACCGGTTTCACTTGGTCTGCGACTGTTCGGCAACATGTATGCGGGTGAGTTGATCTTCATCCTGATTGCTGGCCTGTTGCCGTGGTGGTCACAGTGGATGCTCAGTTTACCTTGGGCTATTTTCCACATACTGATTATCACGTTACAAGCCTTTATCTTCATGGTTCTGACGATTGTCTATCTGTCGATGGCGTCCGAAGAGCACTGATTTTCTTAATATACCCTAAATAATTCGAGTTGCAGGAAGGCGGCAACTGAGCGAATCCCGAGGAGCTTACATAAGTTAAGTGACTGGGGTGAACGAAGGAAGCCAACGCACATGTAGCTTGAAGTATGAAGTGTATAACACTACTGCGTTTAACTGAAATAATTGGAGACTGTCATGGAAAACCTGAATATGGATCTGCTGTACATGGCTGCCGCTATAATGATGGGGTTAGCGGCAATCGGTGCTGCGATCGGTATCGGCATCCTGGGTGGTAAATTTTTGGAAGGCGCTGCACGTCAGCCTGACCTGATTCCTCTGCTGCGTACACAGTTCTTTATCGTCATGGGCCTGGTTGACGCCATCCCTATGATCGCTGTTGGTCTGGGTCTGTACGTGATGTTTGCTGTCGCGTAAGTAGAGTTTTCTCTACTGTGAACTACACCAAACTATTAACTTTTAAAGAGGCATTGTGCTGTGAATCTTAACGCAACAATCCTCGGCCAGGCCATCGCGTTTGTCCTGTTTGTCCTGTTTTGCATGAAGTATATATGGCCGCCGATTATGGCTGCCATCGAGAAGCGTCAAAAAGAAATTGCTGACGGTCTCTCTTCTGCAGAGCGTGCCAAAAAAGATTTGGACTTAGCGCAAGCCAATGCGACCGACCAACTGAAGAAGGCCAAAGCAGAAGCACAGGTGATTATTGAGCAGGCAAGTAAACGCAAAGCTCAGATCCTTGATGAAGCTAAAGCAGAAGCTGAACAGGAACGTAACAAAATCGTGGCGCAAGCGCAGGCAGAGATCGACGCCGAACGTAAGCGTGCTCGTGAAGAGTTGCGTAAGCAAGTCGCGATGTTGGCTATAGCTGGCGCCGAGAAGATCATCGAACGTTCCGTGGATGAAGCTGCTAACAGCGACATCGTTGATAAACTGGTCGCTGAACTGTAAGGAGGGAGGGGCTGATGTCTGAATTTGTAACTGTAGCTCGCCCCTACGCCAAAGCAGCTTTTGACTTTGCTGTTGAGCACCAGGCGGTTGATCGTTGGCAAGATATGCTGGCGTTTACTGCCCAAGTGACGCGCAATGAACAGATCGCTGAATTGCTTTCCGGTGCTGTAGCGCCAGAAACAATGTCTAAGACGTTTATTGCAGTCTGTGGTGATCAGCTCGATGAACCCGCACAGAACTTCATTCGAGTTATGGCGGAGAATGGCCGTTTACTGGTTCTTCCTGAGGTATTACTGCAGTTTATTCAACTGCGTGCCTCGCTGGAGTCGACCGTCGACGTTGAAGTGAGCTCTGCGAGCCCATTGAACGACGAACAGCTGGCTAAAATTGCCGCTGCGATGGAAAAACGTCTATCACGCAAAGTTAAGCTGAATTGCAAAATCGATAAGTCCGTAATGGCCGGCGTAGTAATACGTGCAGGCGATATGGTGATAGATGGCAGCGTTCGCGGTCGTCTAGAACGCCTGGCGGACGTCTTGCAGTCTTAAGGGGACTGGAGCATATGCAACTGAATTCCACCGAAATCAGCGAACTGATCAAGCAGCGCATTGCTCAGTTCAATGTGGTGAGCGAAGCTCACAATGAAGGTACTATTGTTTCCGTTAGTGACGGGATCATTCGTGTACACGGTCTGGCCGATGTTATGCAAGGCGAGATGATCGCACTGCCTGGCAACCGTTACGCAATCGCACTGAACCTGGAGCGCGACTCCGTAGGTGCTGTAGTTATGGGTCCGTACGCCGATCTTGCTGAAGGCATGAAGGTTAAATGTACTGGCCGTATCCTGGAAGTTCCTGTCGGTCGTGGCCTATTAGGTCGTGTCGTCAACACTCTGGGTGAACCTGTTGATGGTAAAGGTCCGGTAGAAAACGACGGCTTCTCAGCTGTTGAAGCTATCGCACCTGGCGTTATCGAACGTCAATCCGTTGATGAACCTGTTCAGACTGGCTATAAGTCAGTCGATGCCATGATTCCAATCGGTCGTGGTCAGCGTGAATTGATAATCGGTGACCGTCAGACAGGTAAAACTGCTCTGGCGATTGATGCGATCATCAACCAGCGCGATTCAGGCATTAAATGTGTGTATGTTGCTATCGGCCAGAAAGCCTCTACTGTTGCAAACGTAGTGCGTAAACTGGAAGAGCATGGCGCGTTGGCTAACACCATTGTGGTGGTGGCTACCGCATCAGAATCAGCAGCATTGCAATACCTGGCACCTTACTCCGGTTGTGCCATGGGTGAATATTTCCGCGACCGCGGTGAAGATGCGCTGATTATTTATGATGACCTGTCTAAACAGGCTGTTGCATATCGTCAAATCTCCTTGCTGCTCCGTCGTCCACCAGGTCGTGAAGCTTATCCTGGCGATGTATTCTACCTCCACTCCCGTTTGCTGGAGCGTGCTGCGCGTGTTAACGCCGATTACGTTGAAGCCTTTACCAAGGGTGAAGTGAAAGGTAAAACCGGTTCTTTGACCGCATTGCCAATCATTGAAACCCAAGCAGGGGACGTTTCCGCGTTCGTTCCGACCAACGTAATTTCTATTACTGATGGTCAGATCTTCCTGGAATCCAGCCTGTTTAACGCCGGTATTCGTCCTGCGGTTAACCCAGGTATCTCCGTATCCCGTGTGGGTGGTGCAGCGCAGACCAAGATCATGAAAAAACTGTCCGGTGGTATCCGTACCGCTCTGGCACAGTATCGTGAACTTGCCGCGTTCTCCCAGTTCGCATCCGATTTGGATGATGCAACACGTAAACAGCTGAGCCACGGTCAGAAAGTGACCGAGCTTCTGAAACAGAAACAATACGCACCGATGTCAGTTGCGCAGCAGTCTCTGGTTCTGTTCGCAGCTGAACGTGGTTATCTGGGTGATATCGAGTTGGCGAAGGTAGGTAGCTTTGAAGCTGCGCTGTTGGCGTTTGCTGACCGTGAGCATGCCGAGCTTCTGCAACAAATCAACCAAACTGGCGCGTATAACGATGAGATCGAGGCCAAGCTGAAAGGCATCCTTGATACATTTAAGGCAACCCAGTCCTGGTAACGCTATACGGCCCTGCTTTTCATTAGGAAAGCAGGCCGTCTGGCAATGAGGAGAAGCAGAAATGGCCGGCGCAAAAGAGATACGTTCCAAGATCGCCAGCGTGCAAAACACGCAAAAGATCACCAAAGCCATGGAGATGGTCGCCGCCTCCAAAATGCGTAAATCGCAGGAACGCATGGCGGCCAGCCGTCCTTATGCAGAAACAATGCGTAGTGTGATTGGTCACCTTGCGCTAGGTAATCTGGAATACAAACATCCATACCTGGAAGAGCGTGATGTTAAGCGCGTTGGGTATCTGGTGGTTTCTACAGACCGTGGCTTGTGTGGTGGTTTGAACATTAACTTGTTCAAAAAACTGTTGGCTGAGATGAAAGGTTGGTCTGAAAAAGGCGTTGAATGCGATTTAGCGCTGATCGGATCAAAAGCAGCGTCTTTCTTTGGCTCCGTGGGCGGCAAAATTGTTGCTCAAGTGACTGGCATGGGAGATAACCCTTCTCTGTCAGAACTTATCGGGCCAGTGAAAGTCATGCTGCAGGCCTATGATGAAGGTCGTTTGGATAAACTGTATATCGTTAATAACAAGTTTATCAATACGATGTCTCAGGAACCACGGATTATGCAGCTGTTACCACTTCCGCCAGCGGAAGACGGTGAGCTGAAGAAGAAATCCTGGGATTACCTGTATGAACCTGATCCTAAAGCACTGCTGGATACCCTCCTGCGTCGCTATGTGGAATCGCAAGTTTATCAGGGCGTCGTTGAAAACCTGGCCAGCGAACAGGCCGCGCGAATGGTAGCGATGAAAGCCGCCACCGATAACGGCGGTAGTCTGATCAAAGAGCTGCAGTTGGTTTACAACAAGGCTCGTCAGGCCAGCATCACTCAGGAACTCACCGAGATCGTCGGGGGAGCCTCCGCGGTTTAACCAGGTTATTACCCTAAATAGTTCAGATTGCGGGAAGGCGGCAACTGAGCAAATCCCCAGGCGCTTACTCAAGTAAGCAATTCGGGTGAGAGAAGGCAGCCAACGCCCCAGCAATTTGGAATATGACGGGTAAACGTATTACGTAGAGGATTCAAGATGGCTACTGGAAAGATTATCCAGGTAATCGGCGCCGTAGTGGACGTCGAATTCCCCCAAGACGCTGTACCAAAAGTGTACAACGCCCTTGAGGTTGAAGGCGCAGCTGAGAAGCTGGTGCTGGAAGTTCAGCAACAGCTGGGCGGTGGTGTTGTTCGTTGTATCGCAATGGGCTCTTCCGATGGTCTGAGCCGTGGGTTGAAAGTCATCAACCTGGAACACCCAATTGAAGTGCCTGTGGGCAAGTCAACTCTGGGCCGTATCATGAACGTATTGGGTGACCCAATCGACATGAAAGGTCCTATCGGCGAAGAAGAGCGTTGGGCAATCCATCGTGAAGCGCCTTCTTACGAAGATCTTGCCAGCTCGCAAGACTTGTTAGAAACCGGTATCAAGGTAATGGACTTGATTTGTCCGTTCGCTAAGGGCGGTAAAGTCGGTCTGTTCGGTGGTGCGGGTGTAGGTAAAACGGTAAACATGATGGAGCTTATTCGTAACATTGCGATTGAGCACTCAGGTTATTCCGTATTTGCTGGCGTGGGTGAGCGTACTCGTGAGGGTAACGACTTCTACCACGAGATGACTGACTCCAACGTTCTGGACAAAGTATCCTTGGTTTATGGCCAAATGAATGAGCCACCAGGTAACCGTCTGCGCGTTGCACTGACCGGCTTGACCATGGCGGAGAAATTCCGTGATGAAGGTCGTGACGTATTGCTGTTCATCGATAACATCTATCGCTATACCTTAGCCGGTACGGAAGTTTCCGCACTGCTGGGTCGTATGCCATCTGCCGTAGGTTACCAGCCAACGCTGGCAGAAGAGATGGGTGTGTTGCAGGAACGTATTACTTCCACCAAGACGGGTTCAATCACCTCTGTTCAGGCCGTTTACGTGCCAGCGGATGACTTGACTGACCCATCTCCAGCAACCACCTTTGCTCACTTGGATGCAACCGTCGTTCTGAGCCGCCAAATCGCCTCTCTGGGTATTTACCCAGCGGTTGACCCGCTTGACTCCACCAGCCGTCAGCTTGATCCGTTGGTTGTTGGTCAGGAGCATTACGATGTAGCGCGTGGCGTGCAGTCAATTCTGCAACGTTACCAGGAACTGAAAGATATTATCGCAATCTTGGGTATGGACGAGTTGTCAGAAGATGACAAACTGGTGGTATCCCGTGCGCGTAAAATCCAACGCTTCCTGTCTCAACCGTTCTTCGTGGCAGAAGTCTTTACCGGTTCACCGGGCAAGTTCGTATCGCTGAAAGATACCATTCGTGGTTTCAAAGGCATCATGAACGGCGACTATGACCACCTGCCGGAGCAGGCGTTCTACATGGTTGGCACCATTGAAGAAGCAGTGGAAAAAGCCAAGAAACTGTAACGCTGTTGACTGGAGGGTGACATGGCTGCAATGACTTACCATCTGGATGTTGTGAGCGCTGAGAAGAAAATGTTCTCTGGCGTGGTACAAAAAATTCAGGTGACGGGTAGTGAAGGTGAGTTAGGGATTTTCCCTGGTCACGCCCCACTGCTCACTGCCATTAAGCCTGGCATGATACGTATCGTTAAGCAGTTCGGTGAGGAAGAGTTTATTTATCTTTCTGGCGGCATCCTTGAGGTGCAACCGAGTGTGGTGATCGTATTGGCTGACACTGCTATTCGTGGAACTGATCTGGATGAAGCTAAGGCGTTGGAGTCTAAACGCAAAGCAGAAGAACATATCAATAACTCCCACGGCGATGTCGACTATGCACAGGCATCCGCTGAATTGGCGAAGGCGATTGCAAAACTACGTGTAATCGAGCTGACCAGGAAAGCGATGTAATTTTACAGTGGTGGGTTTTTAGTAACCCACTAATTTGTAAAATTATTATATATTTAAAGTAATTGAGGATGTCGGTTGCCAGCGAAGGTTGCTAAAACCGCCGCAACTTCAAATACGAAGAATATAAAGAACGATAGAATGCCAGTCAGTAAAGCTGATTGGCATTTTTTTTACCTTCATACGCAATAATATGCATTCGTTAATCACCTTCTTCCGACTTTCTGCTATTTAATTAAGCCTCAGCTAAACTAAAAGCGTTTCTTTCTGAAAACTCTTGTTTCTTGTCGTAAAATAAGTAGCTAATGACCTGCGCTGATGGGGCTGTTTTAATAAAAAAAGGTCATAAAACGTCGTCGATCGCAGACACTTTTATCTGCATTTTTTTATTACCCGCTCTATCGCTACAACCCTTTAACCATGCGGGTTGAGTACGTTTTTCGCTGAGAAATATGTAGTAATTATTTCGCTAAACAGGTTTACTTCCGTCTATTAATTTGGAGTTATCAGGTTGCTTATGTCTAACAGCTCAATGAGTGTAGTCATCCTTGCCGCAGGTAAGGGGACACGTATGTATTCCGACCTTCCTAAGGTGTTACACCCACTGGCAGGCAAGCCGATGGTTCAGCATGTTATTGATGCTGCCATGAAGTTGGGTGCTCAGCAGGTTCATCTGGTTTATGGGCATGGCGGCGAGTTGCTGCAAAAAACACTCACTGACCCGGCATTGAACTGGGTGTTGCAAGCTGAGCAGTTGGGTACCGGTCATGCGATGCAACAAGCTGCACCACATTTTGCTGATGATGAAGATGTCCTGATGCTGTACGGCGATGTGCCGTTAATCTCAGTTGATACTCTCCAGCGCTTGTTAGCGGCGAAGCCACAAGGTGGTATTGGCTTGTTAACGGTGAAGCTGGATAACCCTAGTGGTTATGGCCGTATTGTGCGTGAGAATGGCGATGTAGTCGGGATTGTTGAGCATAAAGATGCCAGCGACACGCAGCGTGAGATTAATGAAATAAATACCGGGATTTTGGTTGCCAATGGTCGTGATTTAAAGCGTTGGTTATCACTACTGAATAACAATAATGCTCAAGGTGAGTTTTATATCACCGATATTATTGCGCTGGCCCATGCTGATGGTAAGAAGATAGCTACGGTGCATCCCGCTCGTCTGAGTGAGGTTGAAGGTGTCAACAACCGGCTGCAATTAGCCGCTCTTGAACGCGTTTATCAGTCAGAGCAAGCTGAGAAGCTTTTACTGGCTGGGGTGATGTTGCTAGACCCAGCGCGCTTTGATTTGCGCGGAGAATTAACACATGGCCGTGACATCACTATTGATACCAATGTCATCATCGAAGGCCATGTGACTTTAGGTGATCGAGTTCGTATTGGAACTGGGTGTGTTCTCAAAAACTGTGTGATTGGTGATGATTCCGAAATCAGCCCATACAGTGTATTAGAAGATTCTCGTTTGGATGCTGGTTGTACTGTTGGGCCATTCGCCCGCCTGCGGCCTGGTGCGGAATTAGCTGAAGGCGCACATGTCGGTAACTTTGTTGAGATCAAGAAAGCCCGCTTGGGTAAAGGCTCTAAAGCTGGTCATCTCTCCTATTTAGGCGATGCTGAAATTGGCTCTGGCGTAAATGTTGGCGCAGGAACTATAACTTGCAACTATGATGGAGCTAATAAGTTTAAAACTATTATTGGCGATGATGTCTTTGTCGGATCCGATACTCAACTGGTGGCTCCCGTCACTGTTGCAAACGGCGCGACGATTGCCGCAGGGACAACGGTCACCCGTGATATCGCCGAAAACGAGTTAGTGCTTAGCCGTGTTAAGCAAGTCCATGTGCAGGGTTGGCAACGCCCAATTAAGAAAAAATAATATATAAAACAGCCCCTTCAGCGTTCGTTATTCTGCATTGAAGGGATGTTTTGCCCTGTGTTTTTGGCATGTATATTTTTGCTGAGAGTACAGAACAAAACATAATAATCCCCAACTCTATAGGCTCGGGGAACCCGGAAAATCCGGAAATTCAGGTCACTGACATCGACAAGGTTCTAAAAGAACCTTACATAGGAATAAAACAGATGTGTGGAATTGTTGGCGCAGTAGCGCAACGTGATATCGCTGAGATTCTGATCGAAGGTTTACGTCGTCTTGAATACCGTGGCTATGACTCAGCAGGTTTAGCTGTAGTGGATGCTGCAGGTAATCTGACTCGTTTACGTCGTGTGGGTAAAGTTCAGGCACTGTCTGATGCGGCCGAAAATCAGGCTTTACATGGTGGAACCGGGATTGCACATACCCGTTGGGCTACTCATGGTGAGCCATCAGAGGCCAATGCGCACCCTCATGTTTCTGACTATATCTCCGTGGTTCACAACGGTATTATCGAAAATCACGAACCGTTACGTGAATTGCTGATTAGCCGTGGCTACCGTTTCAGTTCTGAAACTGACACTGAAGTTATTGCTCACCTGGTGCACTGGGAGCTACAGCAGGGCGGTTCTTTGCTGGAAGTGGTCAAACGTGTGATCCCGCAATTGCGTGGTGCGTACGGCAC
This sequence comes from Yersinia enterocolitica subsp. enterocolitica, assembly GCF_901472495.1. Lineage (NCBI taxonomy): Bacteria > Pseudomonadati > Pseudomonadota > Gammaproteobacteria > Enterobacterales > Yersiniaceae > Yersinia > Yersinia enterocolitica. Next base: position 3,317,993 of record NZ_LR590469.1, on the reverse strand, counting down.
TGTGGTGATGGATAGCCGTGACCCAAGTCGCTTGGTCGCCGCCCGTTCTGGTAGCCCGCTGGTGATTGGCTGTGGTGTAGGTGAAAACTTTATCGCCTCCGACCAGCTGGCCCTGTTGCCGGTAACCCGTCGCTTTATCTTCCTGGAAGAAGGGGATGTGGTTGAAGTGACTCGCCGTAGCATCGCCATTTTTGATAAGCAGGGTAACGCTATTGAGCGCCCTGAAATCGAATCTCAGGTGCAATATGATGCCGGTGATAAAGGTGTTTACCGCCATTACATGCAAAAAGAGATTTATGAACAGCCGATGGCGATTAAAAATACGCTGGAAGGCCGTTTAAATCACGGGGCGATTGATTTATCAGAGCTTGGCCCGAAAGCCGATGCTCTACTGGCGGATGTGCAACATATCCAAATCATAGCCTGTGGTACTTCTTACAACTCAGGTATGGTTTCACGCTATTGGTTTGAGTCATTAGCCGGTGTGCCTTGTGACGTAGAAATCGCCTCTGAATTCCGCTACCGCAAATCTGCTGTGCGCCCTAATAGCTTGCTGATCACCTTGTCACAATCGGGTGAAACTGCGGATACGCTGGCTGCTCTGCGTTTATCCAAAGAGTTAGGATACTTAGGTTCGCTGGCAATTTGTAACGTCGCCGGTTCCTCGCTGGTTCGTGAATCAGATTTGGCCTTGATGACCAAAGCTGGAACCGAGATTGGCGTGGCCTCAACCAAAGCCTTTACCACTCAGCTGACCGTGTTATTAATGCTGGTGGGGCGTATCGGCAAGTTAAAAGGTGCTGATGCCAGTCTGGAGCACGATATTGTTCATGCGTTACAGGCGCTGCCTGCCCGCATCGAGCAGATGCTGTCTCTGGATAAAACCATTGAAGCGCTGGCTGAAGGTTTCTCTGATAAGCACAATGCATTGTTCCTTGGTCGTGGTGATCAATACCCGATTGCGATGGAAGGTGCGCTGAAACTGAAAGAGATCTCTTATATTCATGCTGAAGCTTATGCTGCGGGTGAATTGAAGCACGGCCCATTGGCATTGATTGATGCTGACATGCCGGTCATCGTGGTCGCGCCAAATAACGAATTGTTGGAAAAATTGAAATCTAACATTGAAGAAGTGCGCGCGCGCGGCGGTTTACTGTATGTATTCGCTGATCAAGATGCAGGTTTCACTGATAGCGAAGGCATGAAAATCATTCAGTTACCGCATGTGGAAGAGATTATTGCCCCTATCTTCTACACCGTGCCGCTACAGTTGCTGTCTTACCATGTCGCGCTTATCAAAGGTACCGATGTGGATCAGCCACGTAACTTGGCAAAATCGGTCACAGTTGAATAGCTGATTTTGATGCTAATCAGATTTAATCTGTATTGATATATAATAAATAGCCTACCATTAATAATGGCAGGCTATTTATTTAATGATTTTTATAATTATTTTTATTAATTACTCTGTTTGTTTTAAATTTCTATTAATAATGAATTTAATATTTTGTAATGTAAGTCATCTAGTGGCACTTGTTTTGATATGTAAGAGTTCGAATCCTGTAACCATAGTGTTTTTTTTATACTGATCAATTCTTTTTGTAAATACTTCTTATCATCATTGCACGAAAATTTTAGAGTTGAACTGCCCAGTGATTTAAGAACTGCACTTAACTCGGTAGCACTTTTCTTGGTGAACTTCCCTTGTTCTTTTACAGATTGAACTATTTTTGGGACGGTGTATTTTATTAAAACTTCAGATATTTTCATATTAAATTTCATTCCATGTTTAAGTATAGATCTGCGTAGTCTCTCTAAAGATATTTCAAGTATCTGCAAATTTCTTTCATAAACAGTATTTCTGCTGCCAATATTTTTAAGCTTTACGATGAATCGCCTCTGAGTGAGCCATACCGGAAGTTGTGATTCGACAGAGAGTGTCTCGTCCTATCTTTCTCGACTCAGAATGCCTCTGCTTTTTTTGATTGTCATATAACTGTCATATTTCGTACATTTTTCTGTCATTAAACTGTCCTATTTTCTCTCCTGCACCATACTTAATCTGATGAAAACTTTTAGAGTTAAATTCTAATATCCCATTAGGAGGGATTATGAAACTGATGCGTACCACCGTAGCCAGCATTGTGGCAGCGACTTTATCTATGACCACTGTGTCCGCGTTCGCTGCTGCTAGCCTGACAGGTGCAGGTGCGACATTCCCCGCGCCGGTGTATGCCAAGTGGGCAGATTCTTATCAGAAAGAAACAGGTAACAAAGTTAACTATCAGGGGATCGGTTCTTCAGGCGGCGTGAAACAAATCATTGCTAATACTGTAGATTTCGGTGCTTCTGATGCGCCATTAGCAGACGACAAACTGGCTGCTGAAGGTTTGTTCCAATTCCCGACAGTGATTGGCGGTGTGGTGTTGGCCGTGAATATCCCTGGCATTAAATCCGGTGAACTGACATTAGACGGTAAAACACTGGGTGATATCTATCTGGGTAATGTGAAAAAGTGGAATGACCCGGCTATCACTAAGTTGAACCCAGGCGTTAAATTGCCAGATCAAAATATCGCTGTGGTGCGCCGCGCTGACGGTTCCGGTACCTCATTTGTATTCACCAGCTACCTGGCTAAAGTGAATGCGGAATGGAAAGAAAAAGTAGGTGCTGGTTCGACTGTTAACTGGCCGACCGGTTTGGGTGGCAAAGGTAATGACGGTATCGCCGCCTTTGTACAGCGCTTACCTGGCTCCATTGGCTATGTAGAATATGCTTACGCCAAACAGAATAACCTGGCTTACACCAAACTGGTTTCTGCTGATGGCAAACCGGTTAGTCCGACTGAGCACAGCTTTAGCTCTGCGGCAAAAGGTGTAGACTGGAGCAAAACATTCGCTCAAGATTTAACCAATCAAAAAGGTGATGATGTATGGCCAATTACATCAACAACTTTCATCTTGGTACATAAAGAGCAAAAAAATGCCGCTAACGGCGCTGAAGTATTGAAGTTCTTTGACTGGGGTTACACCCACGGTGCTAAACAAGCCAACGAGCTGGATTATGCAACATTGCCAGCTGAAGTTGTCGAGCAAGTCCGTGCTGCCTGGAAAACTCAGATTAAAGACAGCAGCGGTAAGCCAATCTTCTGATTTACTGGCAACAAGCGGTTTATGAAATATTGATTCACAATATATATCCTAAATAATTCGAGTTGCAGGTAGGCGGCAATAGAGATAATCCCCAGGAGCTTACTTAAGTAAGTGACTGGGGTGAGCGAAAGCAGCCAATACCCCTGCAGCTTGAAGTATTAGGGGTAGGATGAGAAGAGAGTCTATGGCTGCGAATAAGCCGACAATCAAAGCACCGAGCCAATATGGTGACATCATTTTCAGTGCGCTGGTTAAACTGGCTGCGCTGATTACGCTATTTCTGTTGGGCGGCATTATCGTTTCACTGATTATTGCTTCCTGGCCAAGTATTGAGAAATTTGGTTGGGCTTTCCTGTGGACTAAAGAGTGGGATGCTCCAGCTGAACAGTTTGGTGCATTAGTGCCAATTTACGGTACGGTTGTTACCTCGGTTATCGCTTTGCTCATTGCGGTTCCGGTTAGTTTCGGTATTGCCCTGTTTCTCACTGAACTCGCGCCGAACTGGCTAAAACGCCCGCTGGGTGTGGCGATTGAATTGCTGGCTGCTATTCCAAGTATTGTTTACGGCATGTGGGGTCTTTTCGTTTTCGCTCCGCTGTTTGCCCGCTACTTCCAAGAGCCCGTCGGCAACGTGATGTCCGGCATCCCCATTGTTGGCGTATTGTTTTCTGGCCCAGCATTCGGTATTGGTATTCTGGCCGCCGGTGTCATCCTGGCTATCATGATTATTCCTTACATTGCCGCGGTTATGCGCGATGTGTTCGAACAAACCCCGGTGATGATGAAAGAGTCGGCCTATGGCATTGGCTGTACAACATGGGAAGTAATTTGGCGCATTGTGCTGCCTTATACTAAAAATGGCGTTATCGGCGGTGTGATGTTGGGCCTGGGTCGTGCGTTGGGTGAAACCATGGCCGTGACCTTTATTATCGGTAATACCTATCAGCTCGACAGCTTCTCGCTGTTTATGCCGGGCAACAGCATTACCTCTGCGTTGGCAAATGAATTTGCTGAAGCTGAATCTGGTTTACATACCGCGGCGTTGATGGAACTGGGTCTAATCTTATTCGTTATTACCTTTATCGTACTGGCTTTATCTAAGCTAATGATTTTGCGTCTGGCTAAGAAAGAGGGGCGCTAAGATGACGACGATGAATATGCAAAGTGATGCGACGCTGATGGAAACCCGCCGTAAAAAGCAGGCCTGGCGTCGTCAAAAGAATCGGATTGCCTTGATACTTTCAATGGCAACTATGGCGTTTGGCTTGTTCTGGTTAGTGTGGATTTTATTTTCTACCGTCACCAAAGGTATCGACGGCATGTCTTTGGCGCTGTTTACCGAGATGACACCACCACCTAATACCGCTGGCGGTGGTTTGGCTAACGCCATTGCCGGGAGTGGATTATTAATTCTGTGGGCGACCGTCATCGGCACCCCATTGGGCATCATGGCGGGAATTTATCTGGCGGAATATGGCCGTAAATCCTGGCTGGCAGAAATTACCCGCTTTATTAATGACATTTTGCTATCCGCTCCTTCTATCGTGGTCGGCTTGTTTGTTTACACCATTGTGGTTGCCAAGATGGAGCATTTCTCGGGCTGGGCTGGGGTGATTGCACTGGCGCTGTTACAGATACCTATTGTTATCCGTACCACTGAAAATATGTTGAAACTGGTGCCTGATAGCCTGCGCGAAGCGGCCTACGCATTAGGAACGCCAAAATGGCGCATGATATCGGCCATTACGTTGAAAGCCTCAATATCAGGTATTTTGACTGGGATCTTGCTGGCAGTCGCACGTATTGCCGGTGAAACGGCACCTTTGCTGTTCACGTCGCTCTCCAACCAATTCTGGAGCACCGATCTGACGCGGCCTATTGCGAACTTGCCGGTCACTATCTTTAAGTTTGCCATGAGCCCGTTTGCCGAATGGCAGCAGCTGGCATGGGCTGGGGTGCTGTTAATCACGCTATGTGTACTGTTACTGAATATTCTGGCTCGCGTTATTTTTGCTAAGAAAAAATATTAATCGGCTGAGAAAATGCCATTAATTAGCAAAGAAAATAACGATATTGCCAATAAATTCCAAAATGCGGCTACGGCGGCATTGGCTAAAAGAGAGAAGTCTTGATGAGTATGGCTACTGACATCAACAACAGCAAAATTCAGGTTCGCGATCTGAACTTCTACTACGGTAAATTCCATGCGCTGAAGAATATTTCGCTGGATATTGCCAAAAACCAGGTCACAGCATTCATTGGCCCATCAGGCTGTGGTAAGTCTACTCTGCTGCGTACATTCAATAAAATGTATCAGTTGTATCCGGATCAGCGTGCTGAAGGTGATATTTTGCTGGATGGGCAAAATATCCTGACCGATAAACAAGATATCGCGTTGTTGCGGGCCAAAGTGGGTATGGTTTTCCAAAAGCCAACGCCATTCCCCATGTCGATTTACGATAACATTGCCTTTGGTGTGAAACTGTTTGAGAACTTGTCTCGCGCTGATATGGATGAACGCGTGCAATGGGCATTGACCAAAGCGGCTTTGTGGAATGAAACCAAGGATAAGCTACACCAGAGCGGTTATAGCTTGTCGGGTGGGCAGCAGCAGCGTTTATGTATTGCCCGAGGTATCGCCATTCGTCCAGATGTGTTGTTGCTTGATGAGCCTTGTTCAGCACTTGACCCTATTTCTACCGGTCGAATTGAAGAGCTGATTAGTGAGTTGAAGTCGGACTATACCGTGGTGATTGTGACGCACAACATGCAGCAGGCCGCTCGCTGTTCAGATCACACAGCATTTATGTATCTGGGTGAGTTAATTGAATTCAGTGATACCGATACCCTGTTTACCGCACCACAGCAGAAACAGACGGAAGATTATATTACTGGTCGCTATGGCTGATCGGCCTATCCCCGTCATACTTCAAGCTGCATGTGCGTTGGCTGCTTTCGTTCACCCCAGTCACTTACTTGAGTAAGCTCCTGGGGATTTGCCCAATTGCCGCCTTTCTGCAACTCGAATTATTTAGGGTATACATCAATTTCGCCTACTTACATGTACGGGAAGTATTATGGATAACTTGAATCTTAATAAACATATTTCCGGCCAGTTCAATGCAGAACTTGAACATATCCGCACCCAGGTTTTGACCATGGGCGGGCTGGTGGAGCAACAATTATCTGACGCGATCACCGCCATGCACAATCAGGACGGTGAGTTGGCGCAGCGCGTCATCGAGGGTGATAAAAAGGTCAATATGATGGAAGTGGCTATTGATGAAGCCTGTGTGCGCATCATTGCCAAACGTCAACCGACGGCGAGTGATTTACGCTTGGTGATGGCTATTATCAAGACTATTTCTGAGCTGGAACGCATCGGTGATGTGGCGGATAAAATCTGCCGCACTGCGCTGGAAAAATTCTCGCATCAGCACCAGCCTTTGTTAGTCAGTTTGGAGTCTTTAGGCCGGCATACTGTGCAGATGCTGCATGATGTCTTGGATGCCTTTGCCCGTATGGATTTGGATGAAGCTATCCGAATCTATCGCGAAGATAAGAAAGTCGATCAGGAATATGAAGGCATTGTGCGCCAACTGATGACTTATATGATGGAAGATCCGCGAACTATCCCAAGTGTGCTAACAGCATTATTTTGCGCCCGTTCGATTGAACGTATTGGCGACCGCTGCCAGAATATTTGCGAATTTATCTTCTACTTTGTTAAAGGCCAGGATTTCCGTCACTTGGGCGGCGACGATTTAGAAAAACTGCTTTCCAGTAAGACTGAAAAATAACGACTTTCCTCAACCAAGTTAAGTCTTGTACTTGGTTGGGGGCTATTTTAATCAGTCCTCCCTCCTTTACATTGGCCTTCAATTTATTATCCTAATAGATTAATTTAATTTTGTTATCTTCTCGCTTATATTTCTCATCTATTTGTTGCTCACTGGATAAATATCAACATTGATTTTTGTCGTTTCCGGAAAAGTTATGATAAACGGCTGACCTAATCTTAATGCACTTGATTCATCTGGATAAACCTTAGCACCTATATCAAGAAAATCTTTTAATGATGCAACTACCAAGCTTTTGTTTCCATCACCTCCATATTGGCTCTGTAAATTATCGTGATTTAGTATTTTATTTTTAAAGTCATTCTTTTCCATCAGCATTACATTTATGGCATTTCTACACTCTTTTTTTGCTATATCGGATGATGGTTTAAGTTTTCCCATAGAAATACCGAAATTATTTTGATATGGATTATACCAATCTCTTACTTTTGCCACAGTATTCTTATGACCCTGTATTGTTTTGTTTTTTAAATCTGTAAATTTATCTCCCTGAACTCTTATAGCAACAAAATTTTCACTAATATCGAAGATTGACAAAATATTCTGTGTAATAAAATGCTCTTTTGATAAATCAGCACATCTGTAAGTAAGTAATTCTATAGGCGAACTTTTAGTCGATAATATATTTCCAGCAAATTTACTCGCTGCATGCCCCTTTGAAACCGCGTATGATCTACAACTCATACCCAAAATATTGCTGAGTGATGAAAAACCGCTTTTTATAAAATTCATTTTAACTAATCCTGTTTAAAATAATATAAGACTAACGAATTCTTTCGCAGAATGGTTGATTTTTTAACTGATATAAGAAGAAAACTTTGCAACTGGTGTAGAATAGAAAAGGCTAAAGATATTAATTTTATATGCCCCTATATCATAAGATATATGAGAACATACCGATATTTTTATGTATATCAGAAAACGATTGTAGTTAAATTCCGTCAGTTAGAGGACCATTTCATCATGGATTACTGCTGCATATTTAGGCCCAGCGAACAGCCCCTTAGGTGAGTTTTCGTTCCACTGAGCGTCAGACCCCTGTTATGGCATCTTTATTATTACGGAAGAGTCGGTTGGCCTTGCCAGAAAAGTTAAGCCCGCTGAAATTGTGAGTCAAGAAAAGCCAAAAACCGAAGAGATCAAAGCAGAAGCGTTAACGCCTATCACTCAATGGAATAGTAAATAATTCTGAATGATTACAATTAAGCAACATATGATGATGACGCAAATTGACCAAAATAGGCAGGAAAATGCGCGTCATTAGCCTACATTCTCGGGATTTTACTGAATTAATCTTCATAATTTTTAATTAGATAAAGACAATTTTGACGTCTTGGGGGCTGCCTTGTTTTTTTCTCCCAAAGATTTCACTATTTTTATCAATATAAGCAAACTTATTCACTGAGATTGTTTGGTTATAAATATATCGTTTTATATTATTTCCTGACCTAACGCCGAATTGATAGCTTACACACAGCGCAACATCTTAATCATCTTAGGAGCTTTCAATGCAGCAATCTCTATCCACAAAAAAAAGCGTTCTGGCACTAACGTTGTTAGCGAGCCTGACCACACTTTCTGGTGCGGCTCATGCAGATAAACTGGATGATATCAAGCAAGCTGGCGTGGTACGGATTGCTGTTTTTGATAGTAACCCACCATTCGGTTATATCGATCCGCAGACCAAAAAACTGGTGGGATATGATGTGGATGTGGCAAATGCTATTGCGAAAGATTTAGGGGTAAAAGTTGAATTGCGGGCAACCAACCCGGCAAACCGCATTCCATTACTAACATCTAAGAAAGTGGATTTGATTGCTGCCAACTTCACCATTACTGATGACCGTGCCAAGGAAGTGAACTTCAGCTTGCCGTATTTTGCCACTGGCCAGAAATTTATTGCTCATAAAGGTGTGCTGAAAACACCAGAAGATATCGGCAAATTACGTATCGGTGCGGATAAAGGCACGGTACAGGAAATAACCTTACGTGACCGTTATCCAACCGCGAAAGTCATTTCCTACGATGATACTCCTGTGGCATTTACTGCTTTGCGCAATGGTAATGTTCAAGCTATCACTCAGGATGATGCCAAATTAGTCGGGCTACTGGGTAACCTTCCTGAAGCACAAAAAGCAGATTTTGAAATCTCACCATTCAGTATTACCAAAGAATATCAAGGTATTGGTATTCCTAAAGGCGAAGATCGTTTAACCGCTGAAGTGAACGAGACTCTGGTTAAACTGGAAAAAGATGGCGAAGCAGCAAAAATTTATGATCGCTGGTTCGGGCCAGAAATCAAAGCCGCTCAACCTCGTGGCGATTTCAAATTTGCACCATTGGATCAACAGCCTAAAGCCTAATATATCTTCGTCCTTGAAGTTGCAGGGGGGTTAGCTGCGCGTACTCACCCTAATCACTGTCTGGAGTCAGCTCATCGGGATTTGTTTGCTGGCAGCCTACCTGCAACGCCAATGACTTTGGCTATAAAGTTATGACTCACAGGTATGTAAGAGTAAAAAATGGATTTTATTGTGTACCTCAAAAAATACTCTATTGAGGCGTCAAACAGAAATAGGTCTAAAGTCCTATGAATCTACATCACCTCACTGATTGGTTACTGGCTCCGCAATATCTTGGCTGGTTGTGGCACGGTTTTCTGCTGACGTTGTGGATTTCAGCCTGCACGGTGGTAGCTTCGACGTTGTTGGGCTTTTTGCTGGCCGCCGCCAGAGACAGTGAACTCAAAGGGCTGCAATGGTTTTCCATTGGTTACAGCACCCTATTTCGCAACACACCACTGTTGATCCAGTTGTTCTTTTGGTACTTCGCTGCCAGTCAGTTTCTACCCGCATCCTGGATACCTTGGCTTAATACACCTCATGAAATCACGTTTTTCGGGTTAACCCTCGGCTGGCCTTCTTTCGAATTTTTGGCTGGTTTTATCGGGTTGACCTGCTATTCCACGGCATTTATTGCTGAAGAGTTGCGCTCGGGGATAAGCGGGGTTGCGAAGGGGCAAAAGTATGCTGCCCATGCACTGGGGTTGACAGGATGGCAGGCCATGCGCCATGTGGTGTTGCCGCAGGCGTTGAAGATAGCGATGCCACCGTTACTTGGCCAATATATGAATATTATTAAAAACTCGTCGTTAGCAATGGCTATTGGGGTGGCTGAGCTTTCTTATGCCTCTCGCCAGGTTGAAACAGAAACATTGCGAACATTCCAGGCTTTCGGTATTGCGACGGTGTTGTATATCGCGATTATTGCGTTGATTGAGGCCTGGGGTATGTGGCGTCAGCAGCGAACCCTCGCTAAGGGGCACTGAGATGGATTTTACCATTATTGCTGATAACTGGACTTATCTGTTGTGGGGCACTTTTCCTGATGGCCCACTAGGCGGAGCTGCACTAACCTTGTTGATCAGCCTGCTAGCTGGAGTGGCTTCGGCAGTTTTAGGCACGGCGCTGGGCGTGGCGTTGGCGATGTCCCGCGGTGTTTGGGCCGCAGTATTGGCCGCAGTTCTAGGGTTTTTCCGCGCAATTCCGGTGATTATGTTGATTTTTTGGACGTATTTTCTGCTGCCAATGGTGTTTGGTGTGGATATACCGGAAATTACCACGGTGGTGTGCGCGCTGGCATTGATTGCATCGGCTTATCTGGCTCATGCGGTGAAAGCCGGGATCGTGGCAATTGGGGCTGGGCAGTGGCAGGCAGGGTTATCGTTAGGTTTTAATCGCTGGCAGGTTTTGTGGTTTGTGATCTTGCCACAAGCTTTGCGTATGATGGTGCCATCCTTTATTAATCAATGGATTTCGTTGATTAAGGACACCTCGCTAGCTTATATCGTCGGGGTAAATGAACTGACATTTTTGGCCACTCAGGTTAATAACCGCAGCATGGTTTACCCGATGGAAGTGTTCCTGTTCGTGGCATTGGTCTATTTCGTTTTATGTTTGACCTTAGATTTGCTGGCAAATGCACTTAACCGCTGTTTTAGCCCACAACATGCTATTAACAAGCAAAGCGCCATTAAACGGTCATGGCGCTGGTGGCAAAATAAGCCGGTATTGCCAGCAAGTTAATGGCTGGTAATCTGCCAGCCTCTTTCACGCCATAAATCAGGCAGTTGCTGCATATCATCAAACATAGTGACTAATGGGTGGTGAATCGGCTGGTTATGCGGGTCGGCGCAGTAATAATACACCGGTATCCCTGCGGCTATTCCGGCGTGGGTACCGGCTGCTGAGTCTTCAACTAATATGCAGCGCTCAGCCGCGACATGCATCTTTTCTGCTGCATGATAAATCAGTGTCGGATCGGGCTTCCAACGCTGGATGTCATAGCCGCTATAAAGTTTGTCTTCAAAAAACGGCAGTAATCCGGTCAGCCCAAGAGAGTGCTGCATTTTACTCACCGGCCCATTGGACACCACGCAAACCGGCAACGTGATTTGCTCTAACAGGGCTTTTGCACCAGCGATGGGTTGTAACTCGGCATCAAATAAGCGGGCAACTTCGGCACGGTAGAGTTTTTCCAGCTTTTCTATGGGTTCATCCAGGCCGTTTTCTTGACTCACACGCGCGACAATCTCATTGAGTTTTACGCCTTTAAAACGCTTAATCACTTCTTCCAGTGACAGGTGAATATCATAATGGGCAAACATCACGACATAGGCCCGACAACACAGGACTTCACTGTCGACCAACGTTCCGTCGCAATCGAACATAACGCATTCAATATTACTCACTTATTTCTCCCTTTAATCATACCAACCCTCTTTATCCTACTTTAACTATCCTGCCCCAGAATGCGATAGTTAATTACTCCGGCATCGATATTACTCATATCAAATGAATAAAATTCAATAAGTTGAATGAGAAATGGCTAATGTTTAATCATCTGTTGCGCAACAAGGCTGATAAAAAATAGCCAAATAGAGTGTGATCTCGCTCTAAACAACAGTTTTTTTGTTATAGGATATCCCTAACTATCACTCCCTTTCTGTGGAACTCCTCGAATGAGTAAACCAAACCTTGATACTGAGCAGGGGCTGCTCGAACGTGTTTTTAAACTGAAGCAACATGGGACTACCGCACGTACTGAGTTAATTGCGGGTATCACGACCTTCCTGACTATGGTCTATATCGTGTTCGTTAACCCACAGATTTTAGGGGTTGCGGGTATGGATGTGCAGGCCGTATTCGTGACGACCTGCCTGATTGCCGCCTTTGGTAGCATCTTTATGGGCCTATTGGCTAACTTACCGGTCGCTCTGGCACCGGCGATGGGGCTTAATGCTTTCTTCGCTTTTGTGGTGGTTGGCGCGATGGGTATTTCATGGCAAGTCGGCATGGGAGCTATTTTCTGGGGCGCAATCGGTTTCCTTTTGCTGACCATTTTCCGTATCCGATATTGGATGATTGCTAACATTCCGCTAAGCCTGCGGGTGGGGATCACCAGCGGTATCGGCCTGTTTATTGCGATGATGGGGCTGAAAAATGCGGGCATCGTGGTGGCAAATCCAGACACGTTAGTCGCGGTGGGAAATCTAACCTCTCACAGTGTGTTGTTGGGGGCGCTGGGCTTCTTTATTATCGCAGTTCTGGCATCTCGCAATATCCATGCCGCAGTCCTGGTATCGATTGTTGTGACGACATTAATCGGCTGGGCGCTGGGTGATGTCCATTACTCTGGCATCTTCTCCATGCCGCCAAGTGTGACCTCAGTGGTTGGGCAGGTCGATTTAGCCGGTGCGCTGAATATTAGTATGGCCGGAATCATTTTCTCCTTCATGCTGGTTAACCTGTTCGATTCATCCGGTACATTGATTGGTGTGACGGATAAAGCCGGTTTAACCGATCATAAAGGCAAGTTCCCGCGCATGAAACAAGCGCTGTATGTGGACAGCATTAGCTCTGTTGCCGGCGCGTTTATTGGTACGTCATCAGTGACGGCTTATATCGAAAGCTCTTCTGGTGTTTCTGTCGGTGGCCGTACCGGCTTAACTGCGGTGGTAGTGGGGATTTTATTCCTGCTGGTGATGTTTGTTTCTCCACTGGCGGGAATGGTGCCAGCCTATGCCGCCGCGGGTGCGTTGATTTATGTTGGCGTGCTGATGACCTCCAGCCTATCCCGTGTGAAATGGGATGACCTGACCGAAGCTGTTCCGGCGTTTGTTACCGCAGTGATGATGCCGTTCAGTTTCTCGATTACTGAAGGGATCGCGCTGGGCTTTATCTCTTACTGCCTGATGAAACTCGGTACTGGTCGCTGGCGTGAGATCAGCCCATGCGTGGTGGTGGTTGCGCTACTGTTTGTGCTGAAAATTGCGTTTGTTGATCACTAATCGCAAATTCTGTTGATCATTAATAGCAAATAGCGAAACGGCCCGCTCTCAGTATTGAAAGTGGGCCGTTTTATTGAATATCGTATTACTTCAACTGAGCGCTGATTTGCTCCAGTGCTTTTGTGGCACATTGTGCATCCAGATGCCCGCCGGGCGCGCCAGCAACACCTATCGCACCGACCACTTCATCTCCTGCTTTCACCGGCACACCGCCACCTAAGAGTAAGAAGCCGGGAATATCTTTCAGGTTATTGGCCGCGGGCGTTTTCTGACTGTTTTCCATAACTGTGCCACTTGGGGTTTTGGTCGACAGCGCAGTAAAGGCTTTTTGCTCACTGGCTTTTACGGTATGTGGGCCAGCATTATCAGCACGCAGCACAGTTTTGATGATGCCAGCGCGATCCACCACGGTGACCGCAACGTTATAGCCATCAGCCTGGCAAACGGCAAGGGTACGGCTTGCCACATCGGTAGCCAGAGCCAAAGAGATATTGCGTTCAGTATTCAGACCCGCAGCAGAAGCTTGAGTTATCAGGCCGATGAATAAGGCGGAGGTCAGGGCAAGAGGCTTGATCATATAAAATCCTTATTGTTAGCGAAGTGAATTCCTCACAGTAACGCTATGCTACGGCGAAAAGTGGTGAAAAAACATTCGGCTAACTACCCGTTTTACTAGGTACTTCTACCTATCCCCTGCGCACTTGACGCCGCAGGGGTGTTAGCTGCGTTCGCGCACCCGAATCACTTACTTATGTAAGCTCATCGGGATGAGCTTACTGGCTGCCTATCTGCAACGCCAATTGCTTTGGGGATTATTGGCGCACTTGACGCCGCAGGGGTGTTAGCTGCGTTCGCGCATCCGAATCACTTACTTATGTAAGCTCATCGGGATGAGTTCACTGGCTGCCTACCTGCAACGCCAATTGCTTTGGGGATTATTGGGCGGATAAGTGATAGTGATGAATCAGTGAGGCCAGCGAGTTGACCTCTAGCTTGGCAAAGATATTCGCGCGGTGAGCCTCAACCGTTCGTGGAGACAGTGACAATGTATGGGCAATCTGTTTGCTGGTTTCCCCTTGAATAATCAGGGCAGCAACTTCCCGCTCGCGAGCAGAGAGTTGGTTGAATAGCTGTTGATAGCTCTCCCGCTGCTTATGGGCTGTCAGCGATTGTTCATGCTGCTCCAGCGCCATACTGACGGTTTCGATCAGGACATCGGCATCAATAGGTTTGGTCAAAAACTCCAGTGCACCACCTTTAAAGGCCCGGCGGCATAATTCAACATTACCATGCCCCGTCATAATGATGACCGGCAGGGCGCTATTACGCTCTTGGATAGCTTCTAATATCGTCATGCCACTTTTACCCGGCATACGAATATCGAGCAGTACACAACTTGGCTGAGTAATGGCAAAGGTATCGAGGAATATCTGACCGTTACGGAATGCTTTAACCTCCCAGCCCATAGTGGTGAGTAATGCGCTCAACGCCGCGCGAACACCCTCATCGTCATCAATCAGATAAATGTGTTTTGTCATGCGTACTCCCAGCAATTAGAGGAAAAGTGAGGGTAAAGCAAGCGCCCCTATGTTCATTATTTCCCGCTTTTATGTCGCCTCCCATTCGTTGTACCAAGGTTTCACAAAGAGTCAGCCCTAAGCCCAACCCGCTCTCTCGGGTAGTATAGAAGGGGCTGAATAAGTTATCTAATTGCTGATGATTAAGCCCTGGTCCATTATCTTCAATCTGAATAACCCATTGTTTAAACTTAATATTTATGGTGAAAGTGATGGCTGGGTTTGATGTGTGTTGTAATGCTTGAAGGGCATTACTGAGCAAATTATGAAAAACCTGCTCCAGCCATAAAGGGTCACTTTGCAGTGTAGATAGATTTGCCGGAATAATATTTATGATTTTGACATTCGCTGCGGTTATTTCCTGACTCAACAACACATTCACTCGCCGCCAGATATCAGCCACGACAACCGGTTGTAAATTTATCTGCCCACGACTGAGTAAGGTTCGCAGCCGATCTAATAAAGCGGCAATGCGTTTGATTTGCTCAACAGAGGCCACCAGCAGTGGGGCAACTTGTTCATCCTGCGGCGGTAACAGCCGTAGCGCGGTCTGGTTATAGGTCAATGTTGCGGTGAGCGGCTGGTTTAATTCATGGGCGATGCCGGTTGCAATTTCCCCCATGGCATTGAGTCTGGCTTGATCGGCAAACTTGGCGCGCTGCTCGGCATGTAAACGGTGTTGAGCCAATAGTTGCCAGCGGTGCCAACTGTACAAGGCGGCGGCTATTATCAGCGAAAGCAGTAGGGCGGTGAACCAGGGTAAATCACGCCAAACCGGGGTGGCATGACCGATTAAAGTAAAAGATTGCGCCCCTTCACCCACCGGTTTTTGCCACTGCCAGAAACTTTCAGGCGCTGAATGGCCCAAAATCGCGAGTTGATGCTGCTGATAGCGCAATACCAGACTGTCAAAATGAGGCGGTAAACCTACCACTTGCAGCAACTTCTGGGCATTAACCTGCAAACCACTGCCGCTGTAGGAGTTGGCTAAACGATAATCTCCATCCTGAAGGTGCAAGGTGAGTTGACCGGGTTTCGATTGATCTGCTGGTGTTTGGTTTATCGCTACCAGTTGTGGGAAATGGCGCTGTAATTGCACCAGTTGGCTCGGTTCCAACGCCAAAAATAAAATTGCCTGCTGCTGCGCCAACTGTTGGCTCAATTCGCGATGAATAGTACGAAAATCAGCCTCGCGCTCAGCTTGCTGTGTATTTAGCCCGTACCAGCCCAGCCAGAGAGTGGACATCAGGGTCAGGATAAACCAGACAGTGATTTTAAAGGCCATGAGTGGGTCGCATCCACAAAAGAGAAGGTGGCTATTGATAACATGGGGCGCGATACAGAGGAAACCCCCAATACCGCATGTCATGGGGGTTTTGTAACCTTCGAGAGTTATTTCACCCGAACGCGCTCAATGTAAGTGGCAAAGGCTGCAAGCTGTTTGGCCAGAAAATCCAGCGTTCCTTGATCCGTCAGTTCTTTAGTTTGTTCATCTATTTTGCTTTGAATCACGCCGCCCATAAATTCAGGTTTATTCATCACCATCGCTTCAAGGAAAACCAAAATCTGACGCAGGTGATACTGGCAACGCGCTCCACCAATCGGCCCCATAGAGCTGGTCTGAATGGTCACCGGTTTGTTGGCGAGTGGCTGATTGGGTAAACGGGATAACCAGTCGATGGCATTCTTCAACCCGCCGGGGACCGAATAGTTATATTCCGGTGTCACGATAATGACCCCATCGGCCTGACGAATCTGCTCAGCAATGGCCTCAATCGTCGACGGGAACCCCTCTTCCTGCTGGATATCAGCATCATAAAGCGGGATATCACGAATAGATGGCAGAGCTTCAATAATCACACCAGTTGGCGCTAATTTAGGCAGCGCACGCGCCACCATGGCATTGTAGGAACCACTACGCAAGCTACCCAATAGGGTAACGATTTTAAGGGATTGTTGTGACATGGCATGCTCCCGATAAGTGAATAAATGGTGCTGTTCTATCCCCAGAGTAGGGCAAACTTATGCGATAAAACAATGACTATCTATCCTGTTATCTCTTTAAATTTCACTTAAATGAGTCCCAGTTGTGGATTTATTGCACTGAAATTGTGATCGCAGGATAAAAACGGAAAAATCGTTTCTTACTGTTATCAAGTCTATGAGTGGAATGCCGTTAATAGATCTGGAGCTATCCAGCTCTCTTACATTGAGCGACACGATAATGCTAAAAACCACTCAAGCCCGATTCACCTTACTCGTTAGTGCGTTTTTCATTTTCTTGCTGATAATCACCGTGGTGGTTATTCAGCTTTTTGTGACACCACAACTCAAACAATCTGAAAGTACCATTGTTAGTAATAGCGTTGACCAAATCGCGACTGCAATCACCGCACAAATGAACAAAGTGGAAGCACAAGCCCGCAGTATTACCCAGGCTGTTGCCATAATGGACAGTAATACCATTGACTCATTATTACCGGGGTTAGTAGATCAATATGGTGACAGCAATGTCTTTGGTGGTGGGATTTGGCCATTACCCAATAAACGCGAGCAAGGGGTGATTAAATTCAGCACTTTCTTTGCCCGTAATGGGGAAAATAAATTAACGGTGAATACCCACTGGAATTCGCCAGAGTCACAAAATTATTTTGAACAACCGTGGTACAAAGATGGCTTAAATGCCCCGAAAGGCTTCTGTGCCTGGGCTAAAGCTTATCAAGATGATGCCAGCCCGCAGCCGAGAACCAACTGCGCCATGGCGATTTATAAAGGCGACGAGGCTTATGGTGTTTCTACCATTGATGTCACTTTAGGTTTCTTTAACCGCTTGGTTAAGGAGATGGAACAGAAGGTCAATGGCACCATTCTGATTGTTGAAGCTGATGGCAAAATTGTGGGCAGCAGCGCCTTGGCCGATGGCAAAGCAGAATTAAAAAATCTGTCCGACTTTGCTGCCAGCTCACCAATGGCGGCAGAAACACAGCGGCTGTTGGCACAGATGAAAGACCAGAAATCACTGGAAAGTGAATTTGATGTCGATGGAACCTCTCATACCCTGTTTATCCGCCCGATCGCCAATAGCCCGTGGTATTTGGTCACTGACCTGCCAACTAGCTTATTGGTCAAACAGAGCCACAGTATCTTGCTGCATTTGGGGTTAGTGCAGATCCCCATTATGTTGATATTACTGTTGTTCCTGGTGTTCTCTATTCGCGTCTTTATGAAACGTCTGGCGGCTTTGAAAGAGAATATTACCGCATTATCTGCGGGAGGGGCTGATTTAACCCAGCGCTTGCCACAAAGCAGTAGCCCGGAATTCAACGCTATTAACCAGAGTTTCAACGATTTTATCGACTATTTGCAGCAAATGATGCGTCAGGTCGGTGAAAGTAGCTTAGCTATCGCGTCGGCATCGCGCCAAATTGCCAGCGGCAATCTGGATTTATCCGCTCGCACTGAAGATCAAGCCAGTTCGATTGAAGAAACCGCTGCTTCAATGGATGAACTGACCAGTACCGTTAAACAGAATGCGGATAATGCCAGCCATGCTAACCAGTTGGCGATGGATGCTTCCACTGTGGCGGTGAAAGGTAGCACGGTAGTGAAGAAAGTGGTGGATACTATGGGGTCAATCAATCATTCGTCGAAGAAAATCGTCGATATTATCAGTGTGATTGATAGCATCGCCTTCCAAACCAATATCCTGGCATTGAATGCGGCGGTAGAAGCAGCAAGAGCGGGTGAGCAAGGGCGTGGTTTTGCGGTCGTTGCTTCTGAAGTGCGTAATTTAGCACAGCGCTCAGCGACTTCTGCTCGCGAAATTAAAAAGCTGATTGAAGACTCAGTGGCTGATATTGCGATAGGCACGGGTTTGGTGGCAGATGCAGGTACCACGATGGATGACCTGATGAGTGGGGTTTCCAATGTGGCGGCATTAATGAATGAAATTATGTCATCAAGCCAGGAGCAAAGTTTGGGTATCGAGCAGGTTAATCTGGCGATTAATCAGTTAGATAACTCAACGCAGCAAAATGCGGCGTTGGTGGAACAAGTGGCGGCGGCAGCTCAAGCTATGCAGGATCAAACCTTGCAGTTGGAAAGTGTGATTAGCGGCTTTAAGGTTTAATTCTATACCCGTCATGCTTCAAGCTGCATGTGTGTTGGCTACGCTCAATAACCCGAATCACTTACTTATGTAAGCTCATCGGGATTATCTCGCTTGCCGCCTTCCTGCAACTCGAATTATTTAGGGTATATATTGCTGTTATGCCAAAAAACTTAATCCCTTTTGAATATCAGAAGGGGTTAAGGCTGCTGGCTAAGTCGATTGAAGGGGAAATGTTCCGTTGGGGTCGTAGTCGCGTAAGCGACCGGAGCGCCCCTGGGAGCAGTCGCTCCTTCACACACGGTTTATCATTAACCTCAGTTTTTTTATCTATGACTCACGGCGAATTTTACTGGCAAATAAATTTCCCAGTGATTGGATTAACTGCACGGTGATAATCAATACAATGGCTGTGGTCACAGTGACGAAAGTATCAAAGCGCTGATAACCATAAGTAATGGCTAAATCACCAATTCCACCACCGCCTACGGTACCTGCCATCGCAGTCGCACCAATCAAACCAATAGTGGCCGTAGTCAGCGCCAATATTAAAGATGAGAGTGCTTCGGGCAGTAAAAAATACCAAATGGCTTGTAATGGGGTGGCTCCCATCGATTTCGCCGCTTCCAAAATACCGGGATTGACATCCAGCAGTGAGTTTTCTACCAAGCGGCCAATATAGGGCGCGATAAAAATAATCAGCGGTACAATCGCCCCCGGTGTTCCTATGGTGGTATTCACAATAAGACGGGTGAGCGGGATAATCGCCACCATCAAAATAATAAAAGGCAGTGATCGGATGATATTGATAATGGGATTAAGAATATTATAAAAAATGCGATTCTTAATTAATCCGCCCGGCCGGGTCACTACCAGCAAAATGCCTAAAGGAATACCAATAAGGGAACCGATCACCAATGAAATACTAACCATAACCAAGGTGTCGTGTAGCGCCTGGACGAATTGGTCTAACGTAATTGCGGTTTCGATCATCAATTTATTTCCTGTATATCAATTCCTGTTCCTGCCAGATAATTAACAGCGCTATCAATGGTGTGATTCTCGCCAGTTAATAACAGCACCATATGGCCCAATGTGGTGTCTTGTATTTCTGACATATTGGCAAACAGAATATTGACGCCAATATCGTATTTTCTAATTAGCTGGTTGATTACCGGTTGGGTGGCTATCGCTCCGACAAATGCCAAACGGAATTGACGACCGGTATGGCTATTATTCAATAGCTTTTTCACGCTTTCTGGTAAGCTATCTTTGATGACGGTACGAACAAAGTTAATGGTTGTAGGATGAGTTGGATGACCAAACACCGTCAATACTGAACCTTGTTCAATAATTTGACCGTTTTCCATGACCGCCACTTTATTACAGATCTTTTGAATAACCGACATTTCATGAGTAATCAGTAAAACCGTAATATTGTACTGCTGATTAATTTTCTTCAGTAACAACAAAATCTGAGCAGTGGTTTGCGGGTCGAGTGACGATGTCGCTTCATCACACAGCAATATTGAGGGATTCGTGGCCAGAGCACGGGCAATACCGACCCGCTGCTTCTGCCCACCGGATAACTCATTCGGAAAACTGTGACTTTTATCCCCCAACCCGACGAAGTCCAGCAGTTCCGCAACACGTTCTTGAATGAATTTTTTGTTTTTCCCTAATAAAATAAGTGGCATCGCGACATTTTTAAAAACAGTCTTTGATTCCAGTAAATTAAAGTTCTGGAATATCATGCCAATATTTTTTTTCAATAACCGGAGTTGCTTTTGGCTGAAATCATGCAGGTTTTTACCATCAATAATCACATTGCCGGCCGTTGGGCTTTCCAGTGAATTGACCATGCGTAATAAGGTACTTTTCCCTGCACCGCTGTAGCCGATGATGCCAAATATATCGCCATTCTCGACGGTTAAATTAACATCATTAAGTGCTTGTAGTTTTATACCCTTACGTTCAAAGGTCTTGGAAATATGCTGAAGCTCAATCATCTGTTATTCCATTAGTTTAGATAATCAGGCAGCATATAACCTGTGTACTTCTCGTTTTCCAAAATATATTTCTTGAATTCAGGGGAGTGATATCCCGCAATAATATCTTTGGCAAACTCGGCATCTTTATTTTTACCGGCAACGGTCACCACATTAACAAACTGAGTGGTAGGTTTTTCAAGTTGCAGGGCAGAAGTCAGTTTTATTCCATTAGAAACCGCAAAATTGCCTTGGATAGCACCGTAATCGACATCAGGTAATGCTCTGACTTGTTGAGCGTTATCCATTTCTTTGATGACTAAATGATAAGGGTTTTCTGCAATATCTTTTTGCGAGAAGGTGGCCGGATCAATTTTTTCTTTCAGTTTTATCCAGCCAATAGATTGCAGTAACAGCGCTGCCCGGTATTCGTTTGAGGGCTGATTTGGGACTGAAATCCATGCACCATCTTTGGGTTTATCTTCTTTATTATTCTTATTAGAATAGAGGCCCATCGGGGGCGTGGGGACTTGTACAATACCTGTATTATCAATTCGTAACCGGTTATTTATCGCTTGCAGATAAATGGGGTGCTGCATGATGTTGCCATCAATTTCACCGGTACTGACGGCGTTATTGACCTGAATCCCATCATTGAAGTCTTTATATTCTACGCTGTAGCCTTTCTTTATGAGATAAGGTGCTACGCCTTTCTCGAATTGCTCTTTATAGGGGCCTGGGTTAAATCCTAATTTAATCACTTTACTCTCCTCACTATGGGCATTCAGTGAGGTTAAGATAATTAAACCAGATAAGACTATTGCCAGCGAACGCATTTTCATTTTCATTTCCCTGTGGAATAAATATTAATTCAGACTCTAAAGAGGAATTTATTCACAAGGTTGCAGGCTATTGGGTTCTCCGTAAACGAAGAATATAGACTTAGCTTATCCATTATCTATATATAGGATATGGAGATGGTATATCCAGATGGAATAACGAGAGGGGGGCGATCAGTAGATTAACAACCCACTGCATCATACACAGTGGGTTGTTGCGATATAAACCTGAGTTTAGCCCTGAATCAAATTAGGGATCTTCACCGCAGGGTTAACATCGGCTTCATAATCCACACCGTCGATGGCGAAACCGAACAGATTTAAGAACTCGGTTTTATAGCCGGTGAAATCGGTCAATTGGTAAATATTGTCGTTGGTCACCTGATCCCACAACTGCTGTACCTGGTTTTGAACTTCAGGATCCAGTTCTTTGTAATCTGCACGCAGACGACCTTCCTGGTCCATATGTGGCGCGCTGCCACACAGGCTATCTTTATACAGTGAATAAACCTGCTCGATACAACCCTCGTGAGTGCCTTTCTCTTTCATCACTTTGAATAACAGTGACAGATACAGTGGCATCATTGGAATTGCAGAGCTGGCTTGAGTGACCACCGCTTTCAATACTGAAACACGCGCATCGCCGCCGCCATGAGCAGACAAGCTATCGCGGATCGCCAGAACTTTTTGATCCAAGTCCTTCTTGGCCGCGCCAATAGAGCCATTCCAATAGATATCATGGGTGATTTTTTCGCCCAGATAGGTGAACGCAGTGGTTTGTGCGCCTTCGGCCAACACGCCAGCTTCCAGCAGTGCATCAATCCACATCTGCCAATCTTCGCCACCCATTACTGCGACAGTATTGTCGATCTCTTCTTGAGTCGCTGGTTGCAGCACCGCTTCTTTGATAACTTCTTTATCGGTATCAAGGCCACGGAACTTAACTTCATGCCCAATTGGCTTCAGTGTGGAGTTAAACACTTCGCCAGTTTTCGGGTGAGTACGGCGCGGTGAAGCCAGGCTGTAGATGACTTGATCAACCTGACCCAAATCTTGCTTGATAGCTTCAATCGTCAGACGTTTAATTTCATCGGAGAAAGCATCGCCATTGATACTTTTCGCGTACAGGCCTTTTTGCTCGGCAAATTTATGGAATGCGGCGCTGTTGTACCAACCAGAGGTGCCTGGTTTGCCTTCTTCACCCGGACGCTCAAAGAACACACCCAGTGTATCGGCACCACAACCAAATGCTGCTGTAATGCGGGCAGCCAGCCCGTACCCAGTTGACGCACCAATCACTAATACTCTTTTTGGGCCGTTAGCGATTGGGCCTTCTGCGGTGACATAGTCGATTTGCTTTTTGACGTTAGCTTCGCAGCCCGCCGGATGAGCAGTCACACAGATAAAGCCGCGTACACGTGGTTTTATAATCATGGAAACCTCAGGTTTATAGATATAGTTAAGTGTTTGAGCCGTGTTCAGATTGATGGACGGTTCAGACTCATAGAGCAAGCTTATCAAAATGCCTCTATGGCATCACACTCATTTTCCAATACAGAAACTGGAGAAAATCCGCCCCAGTAAGTCATCAGAGCTAAATTCACCGGTAATTTCGCTCAATGACTGTTGTGCTAAACGTAATTCTTCCGCCAGCAACTCACCAGCGTAAGCGCTTACTAACTGTTCGTGACCTTGTGCCAGATGTTGTGCGGCTGTTTCCAGCGCTTGCAAATGACGGCGGCGGGCCAGGAAACCGCCTTCGGTATTGCTGGTAAAGCCCATACTCTGTTTGAGATGGTTACGCAGCAGGTCAATGCCTTCACCGGTTCGGGCCGACAAGCGAATTAGTGAGTGACCATTTACTTCGGTCAAACCTAAGGTTTCACCTGTAATGTCAGCTTTATTACGTACCACGGTGATCGGCAGTGTAGCAGGCAAGCGCGCCATAAACTCTGGCCAGATAGCTGCCGGTTCAGTGGCGTCGGTGGTGGTGCCATCAACCATAAATAGCACCCGATCAGCTTGTTCAATCTCATGCCACGCACGTTCGATACCAATGCGCTCAACTTCGTCACTGGCTTCCCGTAGGCCTGCTGTATCAATTATATGCAATGGCATCCCATCGATATGAATATGTTCTCGCAATACATCACGAGTGGTGCCGGCAATATCGGTGACAATTGCGGCTTCACGGCCCGCTAACGCATTGAGTAAACTTGATTTTCCAGCATTCGGTCGGCCGGCAATGACCACTTTCATCCCTTCGCGCAGCAAACTGCCTTGTCGGGCTTCAGTGCGCACTTGTTCCAAATCTGCCATCACCCCATTCAATTGACCTTCAATCTTGCCATCAGACAGGAAATCAATTTCTTCATCTGGGAAGTCAATCGCAGCTTCGACGTAGATTCGCAAGTGAGTAAGTGCTTCCACCAATTGATGGATACGGACTGAAAATGCGCCCTGTAATGAATTCACTGCCGAGCGTGCTGCTTGCTCTGAGCTGGCGTCAATGAGATCAGCAATAGCTTCTGCTTGTGCCAGATCCAGCTTGTCGTTTAAGAATGCGCGTTCAGAGAATTCACCCGGACGGGCAATGCGCAGCCCTGGCAGGGCCAGAATGCGTTTTAACAGCAAATCCAGTATAACGGGGCCACCATGACCTTGCAGTTCCAGTACATCTTCGCCAGTGAAGGAATTTGGGCCAGGAAAGTAGAGTGCGATACCTTGGTCCAAGGTGCTGCCATCGACATCTTTAAACGGTAGGTAATCGGCATAGCGTGGCTTGGGTAATTTCCCCAAAACTGCTTGCGCAACCGTGGCGGCAGCACGACCTGAAACACGTAAAATACCAACGCCACCACGGCCTGGAGGTGTTGCTTGTGCCACGATAGTATCAGTGGTGCTCATGGTTATGCCTCTCTTTAAAAGAATAAGGCGGTCATATAATTATGACCGCCTCATATACCCTTCGTATTTGAAGTTACAGCGTTGTTAGCTGCTCTCCCAAGTCACTGACGTATGCCAGTGGCTTGGGTATCTAGCTGTTACTCCAATGACTTGGGGTATCTATCATGTTAAGACTGTTTTTTCTTATCGCGGCTGTGTAAACCACGTTTTTCCAGACCACGATAGATCAACTGCTGTTGCAGGATGGTCACCAGGTTACTGACGATATAGTACAGAACCAGACCGGCCGGGAACCACAGGAAGAACACTGTGAAGATAACAGGCATGAAGGTCATGATTTTCTGCTGCATCGGGTCAGTCACGGTGGTCGGTGACATCTTCTGAATGAAGTACATGGTGATACCCATCAGAATTGGCAGAATGTAGTACGGGTCTTGCGCTGACAAGTCATGAATCCACAAGATGAATGGCGCATGACGCAATTCAACGGAACTCATCAACATGTAGTACAACGCCAGGAAGATTGGCATCTGAATGACCAGCGGTAAGCAGCCACCCAGCGGGTTAACCTTCTCAGCTTTGTACAACGCCATCATTTCCTGACTCATACGCTGCTTATCGTCGCCGATACGCTCACGCATGGCAGCCAGTTTAGGCTGTAGCAAACGCATTTTCGCCATCGAGGTGTATTGCGCTTTAGTCAGCGGATACATGATACCACGCACGATAAAGGTAATAACGATGATGGAGAAGCCCCAGTTACCGACAAAGCTGTGAATGAATTTCAACAGTTTGAACAGTGGCTGAGAGATAAACCATAACCAACCATAGTCAACAGTCAGGTCAAGATGTGGCGCGATAGCGGCCATTTTGTCCTGAATTTCTGGGCCAACCCACAAGGTGGCACCCAGTTGTTTCTGCTCACCTGGCTGAATAACGACCGGTGCACCTTTAAAGCCGATGGCAGCCAAACCGTTACCCAAGTCAGCGGAATAGAAGGTGTTGGTTTCGTTAGCTGCTGGGATCCACGCGGTTGCAAAATATTGCTGCAACATCGCAACCCAGCCGCCTTTGGTGGTGATGTCCAGGCTCTTATCTTCGATATCACTAAAGCTATATTTTTTATATTTAGTTTCATCAGAAGAGTAAGCCGCACCACGATAAGTATGCAGCGCAAAGTTATTGCTGCCGGTATCACGGTGTTTAGGCAAGTTGATGCTTTGCTTTAACTGACCAAACAGCGTCAGCTCCAGCGGGGCAGCAGAGGCATTTTTAACGTGATAATCCACACCGATGGCGTAGTCATTACGTTTCAGCACAAATGTCTTGGTGAAAACGGAGCCATCTTTGCCGGTGAAGGTCAATGGAATACGCAGTTCGTCCTGGCCATCAGCTAATACAAAGCTGGTTTGAGGAACTTCAAACAGTGGGCGCTCGCCGTTAGCTGGATTATCCGGACCGCTTTTACCTGTCAGGCCACTTTGCGCCTGATAAATGAACGCAGGGGTGGTTTCCAGTAATTCGAAAGTTTTATCTGAACCCAGAGCATCCGGGTAAGCCAGCAGGTTAGCCTGCTCGATGTCACCGCCACGGGTATTAATGGTCAGAGACAGCACATCAGTTTTTACAGTAATCAGTTGACCCTGACCACTGCCTGGCACGGCCTGGCTTGCTTTATCACCGGTAGCAGTATTCGCAGTCTGTTGCGTGGTCTGAGCGGCTGGTTGTGGATTGTTGTCCACTTGCCAGGCTTGCCAGATCATGAAAGACACGAACAGCAGAGCGATGAGTAGAAGATTGCGTTGCGAATCCATCGTTAGTGTTCTCTGTTATCGTCGGGTTTCGGCGGCACGGGATCATCGCCACCTGGGTTCAAAGGGTGGCATTTTAATACGCGTTTCAGTGTTAACCAACTGCCTTTTATCATACCAAACCGGCTCAATGCCTCAATTCCGTAATGAGAACATGTCGGATGGAAACGACAACGCGGCCCCAACAGCGGACTAATCACGAGCTGATAGCCCCTGATTAGCCCGATCAGGATGCGGGAGCCTGGCGACAGTGGCGACGCCATAATTTTTCCAAAGCTTCCGTCAACGCACGGTTATCGAGGTCAGCCACACCCTTTTTCACCAAAACGACAAAATCCATAGACGGTAACGTATGCTGATGTAATCGGAAGCTTTCGCGAGCTAATCGCTTGATCCGATTACGTTCATGAGCACGTTTGACATGTTTTTTGGCGACGGTAAGACCGATGCGGGGATGCCCCAGCTCGTTCAGGCGGCCGAGGATGGTGATTTGCGGCGTGCCAGCCCGTTGTGGCTGCTGGAAGACGAAAGTGAAATGACTGGGAGTTAACAAACGTAACTCCCTAGGAAATGCTAGCTTAACCACTTAGATGGTTAGCTTTTATTACTTAGAAACAGTCAGACGAGAACGGCTTTTCGCACGACGGCGAGCCAGAACTTGACGACCATTTTTGGTGGCCATACGAGCACGGAAACCGTGGCTACGGTTGCGCTTCAATACGGACGGTTGGAAAGTGCGTTTCATAGCGATTTCTACCTAAACTTAAAATAATTACTGATTCAGTAAACGCGTTTGGCTGCTCGGAGTGAAGACACCGACGCCTCAATCGCAACATATAAAGAAGCGGGATTGTAATAATTGTACAGTCCTGAGTCAATTGACATTGCGCCCGCCCGCACAGAAGTTTTCTGTATCGGGAGTTTACCAAGAGCCTGTCCGTGTTCACCGCTGGTTTCTTTTTGACCAAGGTCATCAAGAGAACAGGCATCACACGTAGGGCTGAGGATTATACGGACTCCCTGATAAATCGCAAGGATCGCCGTGAGATCCTTTGCATATTAATGAGGATCTGTGATTGGAAATGGGGAAGGTGATACCATTATATTCCGAAATCCTTGCGGATCGTGGCTGTTGAGGGGCACGAAAAGCTGTGCGCCAGGTTACACTCCCAGCAGAAGTTATGGCCTGTGGATAAAAAGGATCTAATCTGTGAGGAAGGGGAGGATCTATTGCTCCTTTTGCGCTATGATCCGCCATTCCGATCACATCCACTACTCTGGGATCACTACTCCGAGATCGTGGGGGGATGTTAGTCGTAAAAACAACCGAAAAACGGTTCGCATGTCACTTTGGCTTGCTACAGGCCATATTGGCGTGTGTCAAAAACGATGAGTTACAAAAAATCCTGATTTCTTTCTTTTATTGATCTTGTTCGAGTGGAGTCCGCCGTGTCACTTTCGCTTTGGCAGCAGTGTCTTGCCCGATTGCAGGATGAGTTACCTGCCACAGAATTTAGTATGTGGATACGCCCCTTACAGGCGGAACTGAGTGACAATACTCTGGCGCTTTACGCACCTAATCGTTTTGTACTGGACTGGGTCCGTGATAAGTACTTAAACAATATCAATGGCTTACTTAATGATTTCTGTGGCAGTGAGGTTCCCTTACTGCGTTTTGAAGTGGGGAGTAAACCTGCGGTAAGAGCACACAGTCATCCAGTTACAGCCAGCGTTAGTGCGCCTGTTGCTCCGGTTACCCGTAGTGCACCTGTGCGCCCGAGCTGGGATAGCTCGCCTGCTCAACCTGAACTGTCTTACCGTTCGAATGTGAACCCTAAGCACACATTTGATAACTTCGTTGAAGGTAAATCGAACCAATTGGCTCGTGCGGCTGCACGTCAGGTTGCGGATAATCCGGGTGGTGCGTATAACCCGTTATTCCTTTATGGCGGTACAGGTTTAGGTAAAACTCACCTGTTACATGCTGTGGGAAATGGCATCATGGCCCGTAAAGCCAATGCCAAAGTGGTTTACATGCATTCTGAACGTTTTGTGCAAGATATGGTTAAAGCTTTGCAGAACAACGCGATAGAAGAGTTTAAACGCTATTATCGCTCGGTTGATGCATTATTAATCGATGATATCCAGTTCTTTGCCAATAAAGAGCGTTCCCAGGAAGAGTTTTTCCACACCTTTAATGCTTTGCTGGAAGGTAATCAGCAAATCATTCTGACCTCAGATCGCTATCCAAAAGAGATCAATGGGGTCGAAGATCGTTTGAAATCGCGGTTTGGCTGGGGCCTGACGGTGGCGATTGAGCCGCCAGAACTGGAAACCCGCGTGGCGATTTTGATGAAGAAAGCGGATGAAAATGATATCCGCTTGCCGGGTGAGGTCGCGTTCTTTATTGCCAAGCGTCTGCGTTCCAACGTGCGTGAGCTGGAAGGGGCATTGAATCGTGTGATCGCCAATGCCAATTTTACCGGGCGGGCCATCACCATTGATTTTGTTCGTGAAGCTCTGCGTGACTTACTGGCATTGCAGGAAAAGCTGGTTACTATCGATAATATTCAAAAGACTGTCGCAGAATATTATAAAATTAAGGTCGCAGACCTGCTCTCCAAACGGCGTTCCCGTTCGGTAGCACGCCCACGCCAAATGGCGATGGCATTGGCTAAAGAGCTAACCAACCACAGCCTGCCTGAAATCGGCGATGCGTTTGGTGGCCGCGACCATACCACGGTGTTGCATGCTTGCCGCAAGATTGAACAATTGCGTGAAGAGAGTCACGACATCAAAGAAGATTTCTCTAACTTAATCAGAACATTATCCTCCTAGCGCTATGAAATTTATCATTGAACGTGAGCATCTGCTAAAACCGCTGCAACAGGTCAGTAGCCCGCTGGGTGGACGTCCTACGTTGCCAATATTGGGTAACTTGTTGCTACAAGTCACGGAAGGCTCGTTGCTGCTGACCGGTACCGATCTGGAAATGGAGATGGTTGCGCGCGTGGCGCTGTCTCATCCCCATGAGCAGGGTGCGACCACTGTACCAGCTCGGAAGTTTTTTGATATCTGGCGTGGTTTGCCGGAAGGCGCAGAAATTACCGTCGCACTAGATGGTGACCGCCTGTTGGTGCGTTCTGGCCGCAGTCGTTTCTCGCTATCTACCTTGCCAGCGGCAGACTTCCCAAATTTGGATGATTGGCAAAGTGAAGTCGAATTCACCTTACCGCAAGCCACATTGAAGCGTCTGATTGAGTCTACTCAGTTCTCAATGGCTCATCAGGACGTGCGCTATTACTTGAACGGTATGCTGTTTGAGACTGAAGGCGAAGAGCTGCGCACCGTCGCAACTGATGGTCACCGTCTGGCTGTTTGCGCTATGCCAATTGGCCAGACATTACCGTCACATTCGGTGATCGTACCGCGTAAAGGCGTGATGGAGTTGGTCAGATTACTGGATGGTGGTGATACGCCGTTGCGCCTGCAAATTGGTAGCAACAATATCCGTGCGCATGTGGGTGATTTTATTTTTACCTCTAAGCTGGTTGATGGGCGCTTCCCAGACTATCGTCGCGTATTGCCAAAAAATCCGGATAAGACACTGAAAGCAAGCTGTGATTTGCTGAAACAAGCCTTTGCTCGTGCAGCTATTTTGTCCAACGAGAAGTTTCGTGGCGTTCGGCTCTATGTGAGTCAAAATCAGCTTAAGATCACCGCTAACAATCCG
Source organism: Yersinia enterocolitica subsp. enterocolitica (assembly GCF_901472495.1). Lineage (NCBI taxonomy): Bacteria > Pseudomonadati > Pseudomonadota > Gammaproteobacteria > Enterobacterales > Yersiniaceae > Yersinia > Yersinia enterocolitica. The sequence goes on along the minus strand of NZ_LR590469.1, from coordinate 3,287,669 downwards.
GAACAGGAAGAAGCGGAAGAGATCCTCGATGTTAGCTACGATGGGGCGGAAATGGAGATCGGTTTCAACGTCAGCTATGTGCTTGATGTGCTGAATGCGCTCAAGTGTGAAGATGTGAGCCTATTACTTACCGACTCGGTCTCCAGCGTGCAAATTGAAGACGGTGCTAGTCAGGCTGCGGCCTATGTTGTCATGCCAATGCGTCTTTGAACTATAGCGGGCTATCTTACTTGCCAGCTTGGGATTGGGCAGTGCTCACCATCCTCACGTACATTAAGTACGCTCCGGTGGTTGTGCGCTGTCCGCACCCAATCTGTCTGCGACAATTACGCCCTTGATGGTTTGATGTTCAATAATGAAGACATTTGCAGCATGGCTCTGACACGGTTGTTAATTAAAGATTTTCGCAATATCGAATCGGCAGACTTGGCACTGGCGTCGGGGTTTAATTTTTTAGTTGGCCCCAACGGCAGCGGTAAAACCAGTGTGTTGGAGGCGATTTATACCTTGGGTCATGGCCGCGCGTTTCGCAGTTTACAGGCAGGCCGCGTGATTCGTCACGAATGTGCCGAATTTGTGTTGCATGGTCGGGTTGATGCGAATGAGCGTGAATCATCCGTAGGGCTGAGTAAAAGCCGGCAAGGTGATACCAAAGTGCGCATTGATGGCACTGATGGTCATAAAGTGGCTGAATTGGCACAACTTCTGCCGATGCAACTGATTACCCCTGAAGGGTTTACCTTATTGAATGGCGGGCCAAAATTTCGGCGTGCCTTTTTAGACTGGGGTTGCTTTCATAATGAACCCGGTTTTTTTATGGCCTGGAGCAATCTGAAAAGATTACTTAAGCAGCGCAACGCCGCGCTGCGCCAGGTGAGTCGCTATACGCAAATCCGGGCCTGGGATCAGGAAATTATCCCGCTGGCTGAGCGCATTAGTGAGTGGCGGGCGGCATACAGTGACGCAATTGCGGCAGATATTTCAGCCACATGCGCCCTGTTCCTGCCAGAGTTCGCCCTGAGTTTCTCTTTCCAGCGCGGTTGGGATAAAGAGAGTGACTATGGTGAGTTGCTGGAACGCCAGTTTGAGCGTGACAGAGCGCTAACTTATACCGCCGTCGGGCCACATAAAGCGGATTTTCTCATTCGGGCCGATGGTACGCCGGTAGAAGATTTGCTATCGCGTGGTCAGCTAAAATTGCTGATGTGCGCACTGCGGTTAGCGCAGGGTGAGTTTCTCACCCGACAGAGCGGGCGGCGTTGCCTGTATCTGCTTGACGATTTTGCTTCCGAATTAGACACCGGCCGTCGTCGTTTATTGGCCGAGTGTTTAAAAGCTACCCAGGCACAGGTTTTTGTCAGTGCAGTAAGTGCTGAACAAGTGGCTGACATGGTAGGTGAAAAGGGCAAGATGTTCCGCGTGGAACATGGCAAAATAGAGGTTCAACCACAGGATTAAAAATGAGCGAGAAACGTTGATGTCGAATACTTATGACTCCTCAAGTATCAAGGTATTAAAAGGGCTGGATGCGGTTCGTAAGCGTCCGGGCATGTATATCGGTGATACTGATGACGGTACCGGTCTGCACCACATGGTATTCGAGGTTGTGGACAACGCTATCGACGAAGCCCTCGCTGGCCACTGTAAAGAAATTATCGTCACCATCCACTCGGATAACTCTGTTTCTGTACAGGATGATGGCCGTGGTATCCCAACCGGTATGCATGACGAGGAAGGGGTATCGGCAGCTGAGGTCATCATGACCGTGTTGCATGCTGGCGGTAAGTTTGACGATAACTCGTACAAAGTTTCCGGTGGTTTGCACGGCGTAGGTGTATCCGTTGTTAACGCCCTGTCTGAAAAACTGGAGCTGGTGATTCGCCGTGAAGGTAAAGTTCACGAGCAGACTTACAAGATGGGTGTGCCGCAGGCACCATTGAAAGTGGTGGGCGAAACCGATCAAACCGGGACAACCGTGCGTTTCTGGCCGAGCTTCCAGACGTTCACCAATAATACCGAATTCCAATATGAAATCCTGGCAAAACGTCTGCGTGAGCTGTCGTTCCTGAACTCTGGGGTTTCAATCAAGCTGAAAGACAAACGTAACGACAAAGAAGACCACTTCCATTACGAAGGCGGTATCAAAGCGTTTGTTGAGTATCTGAACAAAAACAAAAACCCGATCCACCCGAAAGTGTTCTATTTCTCCACCATGAAAGATGATATCGGTGTGGAAGTGGCATTGCAGTGGAACGATGGTTTCCAGGAAAATATTTACTGTTTCACCAACAACATTCCACAGCGCGATGGGGGGACTCACTTAGTCGGGTTCCGTACGGCGATGACTCGTACCCTGAATAGCTACATGGATAAAGAAGGTTACAGTAAAAAAGCGAAAATCAGTGCAACCGGTGATGATGCCCGTGAAGGCTTGATTGCTGTGGTTTCCGTGAAAGTGCCAGACCCTAAATTCTCCTCACAGACCAAAGATAAACTGGTTTCTTCTGAGGTAAAAACTGCGGTCGAAACGCTGATGAACGAGAAGCTGGTTGAGTATTTGCTGGAAAACCCAACCGACGCCAAAATCGTGGTTGGCAAAATTATTGACGCGGCCCGTGCTCGTGAAGCTGCGCGTAAAGCTCGTGAAATGACACGCCGTAAAGGTGCACTGGATTTGGCTGGCTTACCAGGCAAACTGGCTGACTGTCAGGAACGTGACCCAGCATTGTCCGAACTCTACTTAGTGGAAGGGGACTCAGCGGGCGGCTCTGCGAAACAAGGCCGTAACCGTAAAAATCAGGCTATTTTGCCGCTGAAAGGTAAAATTCTGAACGTCGAGAAAGCGCGTTTTGACAAAATGCTTTCTTCGCAGGAAGTGGCAACACTGATCACCGCGTTGGGTTGTGGTATTGGACGGGATGAATATAACCCGGACAAATTGCGTTATCACAATATCATTATCATGACCGATGCCGACGTGGATGGTTCTCACATCCGTACGTTATTGTTGACCTTCTTCTACCGCCAGATGCCGGAAATTATTGAACGTGGTCATGTGTTTATCGCTCAGCCGCCACTGTATAAAGTGAAAAAAGGTAAACAAGAGCAATACATCAAAGATGATGACGCGATGGAGCAGTATCAGATGACTCTGGCACTGGATGGCGCGGCTCTGCATATCAATGCTGATGCACCACCACTGGTAGGCGAACATCTGGAGAAACTGGTTGCCGAGCACTATAGCGTCCAGAAGACTATCGCTCGTATGGAACGTCGTTATCCGCGTGCTTTACTGAATAACCTGATTTATCAACCAACCTTGCAAGAAGAGGATTTGAGCGATAAAGAGGCGGTAACGCAATGGATTGATTCGCTGGTGGTCATGCTAAATGAGAAAGAACAGCATGGCAGCAGCTACAGTTCAGTGGTGCGCGAAAACCGTGAGCGTCAGCTGTTTGAGCCGGTATTGCGTATTCGTACCCACGGGGTTGATACCGATTATGATCTGGACTTCGATTTCATCCACGGTGGTGAATATCGCAAGATCTGTCTGTTGGGCGACAAGTTACGCGGCTTAATCGAAGAAGGTGCTTTTGTTGAACGTGGCGAGCGCCGTGTGCCGGTTTCAAGCTTCGAAGATGCACTTGACTGGTTGGTTAAAGAGTCGCGTCGTGGTCTGGCAATCCAGCGCTATAAAGGTCTGGGTGAAATGAACCCAGAGCAACTGTGGGAAACCACTATGGATCCAACCAGCCGCCGTATGTTGCGGGTGATGGTGAAAGATGCGATTGCGGCAGATCAGTTGTTTACCACTCTGATGGGGGACGCGGTTGAACCTCGCCGCGCCTTTATCGAAGAGAATGCGTTGCGTGCAGCTAACATTGATATCTAATTGATCAGATAACTTATTGAACAGATAGAAAAGCCCAGAGCAGGAAACTGTTGCTGGGCTTTTTTTGTCTCATCATGGCTGATGGCATTTGTGCAGTACACGGACTTACTAGCATTTGAGCGCTGAATCGCGTTAGCATTAGCCATTCGATATATAAATGTGAGGACCTATGGCTATTGAATTAATCGCTATCGATATGGACGGCACGTTGCTGAATACGCAGCATGAAATTACCCCACGAGTAAAGCAGGCTATTGATGCTGCCCGGGCGAAAGGGGTCTGCGTGGTATTGGCCACGGGGCGGCCTTATATCGGGGTCCAGCGTTATTTACGCGAACTGAACATGGAAAACAGTGGCGACTATTGCATCAGTAATAACGGCGCATTAGTACAAAAAGCGGCTACGGGGGAGTGTATTTTGCAAGAAACCCTCAGTTTCGAGGATTATCTTTATTTCGAAGCTTTATCGCGAGAAATGGGGGTCAGTTTCCAGGCTTTTGATTTTGATACTTTATATACCGCTAATAAAGACATCAGCAAATACACTCTGCATGAAGTGATGCTGACCGGTATTCCATTGAAATACCGTGCGGTAGAAGAGATGGATCCCACCTTGCGCTTCCCGAAAGTGATGATGATTGATGAGCCAGAAAAACTGGATCGCGCCTTAGCGATGATACCAGCGGAAGCTTTTGAGCGCTTTACCATCATGAAAAGCGCCCCGTTTTACCTGGAAATTTTGAGTAAACGGGTTGATAAGGGGACTGGGGTGAAAATGCTGGCTGACCATTTAGATATCCCACAGGAAAATATTATGGCTCTGGGCGATCAGGGTAATGATATCGCGATGGTTAATTACGCCGGTGTCGGTGTTGCGATGGGCAATGCCATCCCTGAACTGAAAGAGATAGCGCAGTTTGTAACGGGCACCAATAGTGAAGACGGTGTGGCAATGGCTATTGAGAAGTATGTGCTCTGAGTTTTGATTGATTCGGTTTATATGAGAGCGACACTCAGCTTACTTCCGATGCCTCAACCGCTAAAGGGGTTACAAGCGCGTAACCCCCCTGGCTCCATTCTTCACTCGGCTGCTCAAATGTGTTTTTGACGTCAACAGCCAATTCAAAAAAGCCCTATTTACCCCATCAAAATTCCCTTCACAATCTGCACATCCTGAATCCCTAATCCGGTTAAATCCGCTAAGGTAATCTGCTGATCATTGTCTCTGAAAGGTACACCCTGAGCTAAAACTGTACCCATCTCGGTTAAGGTGTGATGCGCTAATAACCGCTGTTGAAATGCGGATGAAATTTCACCAAATTCAGTACATTGCGCCCATGAATCTACCAAAATTTTATCAGCTTTTGCCACCAGCTCCGGTGTCAGTTCGTGTTTACCTGCACCATCAGCTCCGACGGCGGTAATGTGTGTACCGGGCTGGATATCAACAGCATGCAAAATAGCCTCCCTGCCAGGGGTTGTGGTGACAATAAACTGGCAGTGACGGCCTAACTCCGCAGCATCCAAGGTGGTATTAACCTCAAAACCCTCCTCTTCAGCATATTGGCGGTATTCTTCTAATGCAGTTTCACTGCGGCCCCAAACCCATAGCTGACGACACGAAATGACACTTTTCAGGTACATCAGGTGCAACCGTGCTTGCATTCCCGTACCGACGATACCGATAGCGCGGATATGCTGTGGTGCACACAGCTCGGCCACAATACGCCCGGCCAATGCGGTGCGCAGCGCAGTTAACCAGCCCTCATCAAGCAATAGCGCCTGAGGCTCACCGGTCTGGGCAGAAAACGCCATCATTAGTCCCTGATTACTGGCCAGTCCTTGCGCCGGGTTATGATAAAAACCGCTTGAGACCTTCACTACAAATTGGCTATCGCCCTGCAAATAGCCACTTTTAATACAACAGTCGCCCTCAGCTTGTTCAAACAGTAAATGCTGTACCGGTGGCATTTGTACTTGTTGTTGGCTAAACGCAATAAACCCTGCTTTGAGTAGCAAGGTGACGGCATCAGCATCGAACTTGTCGAGAATCTGCTGCTTATTCAGAATAATCATTCGCTGACTGCTCCCAGGTATTTTTTCAGCACAATATTCTTTCCGCACAGCACTACGGCCACTTTCCTACCTTGCCAAAGTGGTGCCTGTTTTAGTGCTGCCGCCAGAGCTACACCGGCGGCACCTTCAATCATCCAGCGGTCAGTATGGGCAATCAAACGCATGGCATCTTTGATTTCCTGTTCACTCACCAGCACTTTCTGGTCAATTAATTGCTGGCAAAGTGCAAAGGTTATTGCTCCTGGTTCTACGCCTCCAGCGGTGCCATCAGACAGAGTCTCTTGCTCCGCTACCTCTTGAATTTTTCCGTTTTCGAGGCTGGTATACATACTGGTGGCGTTGGCTGGCCAACACCCAATAATCTGAGTTTTATCAGAGAGTTTTTTCAGCACAGTGGCAATACCAGAAATCAATCCACCGCCACCAACCGCCACAAATACCGCATCCAGATCTGGCTGTTGTTCAACCATCTCCATACCACAAGTTCCTTGCCCGGCAATAATCTGCCTATCGTTATAAGGGGAGATATAGATTTTACTCTGCTGCTGTGCGGCACTATCCGCGGCCAGTTCTGCATTTAATGCATCCCCTGGTATCAGCTCAACTTCTCCGCCCAGCGCGCGAATGGCTTCTAATTTGATGGCCGCGGCTTGTTCTGGCGCATAAATGGTGGCCTTTACTCCTGCCAATTTCCCCGCCAGCGCCATGGCTTGTCCGTGATTGCCGGTAGATGCGGTGATAACGCCACGTTGGCATTGCTCGTCAGTTAATAAACGCAGTTTGTTACTGGCTCCGCGAAATTTAAAGGAACCGGTGTGCTGTAGATGCTCACATTTGAGATAGATTTCGCAGCCACTGTGTTGGGACAGCAATGGGCTATATTCCAGTGGTGTCACCCTTACCTGTGGGCGTAATGCCTGGTGGGCCTCTTTGATAGCATTGAATAAGGTGTTCATATCGGTTCCTGTGAAATTTATCAGTTTTTTATATTTTTCAGATGGTTGTAAACAGTGGCACGTCCAATATTAAGTATTTTAGCCACATAACCGGCCGCATTTTTGCCGCTGAATGCTCCCTGCTGATAAAGCGCTTCAATTAACTGTCGGCGATTAATACTGTTCAGTGTCGCCAGGGTGAGTTGCTGTTGTTGCAGCCAGTGGTGGATGTAGGTATTAATGCGCTCCTGCCAGTCATCCTGAAATAATACAGCAGGTTGCGGTTGCAATTGATGACCAGAGAGGAAGATATCCAGTGCCGCTTTGGCAGTTTCAAAAACAGTAATGTCCAGATTGATACACAGCAGCCCGACAGCTTGGCCATTGTCATCTCGTAGCACGGTGCTGATGGATCGCAGTTGGCGACCATCCCAGTTGCGCTTTTGGTAAGGGCCAATCACCTGCGAGTGCTGATCAAATTGCAGATCACTGAGGTTGGAGTCTTCCCCTAATTCCCGCTGTGAATAGTTATTCGCAATATAAACTAGCTTTTGGTTAGCTAAATCGTGGAGAGCCACTTCCGCATAGGGAGAAAAAAGTGTGGCTATCGCAGCGGCAATGGGCTGATATCGGCTAAGCATAGGAAACTTTTGTTTGGAATAAAAAATCCATATTAGACTTTTTTTTCTAAAAAAATAGTTTTTTGGGGGTGTTAGTAAGATATATTTATAGTATAAATACTGTTTTTTTATACAGCAATCCTTTCGTCTGGGTAAAATGAGTGATATTCTTACATTGAAAATTCCCAGAGTGAGTAATTCTAAGATGGAAGCGCTAGATATAATCGCGAATCAAATTGCTGAACAAACACAACATAAAGAACAACAACGATTACAACAAGACAAAGAACTTGTTCGACGTGTGCTGGAAATTTACGATCAAAAAGCTGTTGCTGAAATTCTGAGAAAAGTCAGTAAGTGTGAATGGACTCGTGAAGCCCTTAATCGCTGGTATAACGGAAAATCCATACAAAAGCCTCTAACTGAGGCCGAAATTAACATGCTACAGGAAATGTTACCTTCCCCGCCGAAAAACCACCCTAACTATCAATTTCGTTTTATTGATCTCTTTGCGGGGATTGGCGGCATTCGAAAAGGTTTTGAGGCCATTGGCGGGCAGTGTGTTTTTACCAGCGAATGGAACCCCTATGCGGTACGGACATATAAAGCCAATTGGTATTGCGACCCAGTAGAGCATCGATTCAATTCTGATATACGTGAAATAACATTAAGTGAAAATACGGAAATATCAGATGAAGAAGCTTATAAGAATATAGATAAGCAGATTCCTGATCATGATGTTTTGCTTGCTGGTTTTCCTTGCCAGCCATTTTCATTAGCTGGAGTTTCAAAGAAAAATTCTTTGGGCCGTGCTCATGGTTTTGAGTGTGAAGCCCAGGGAACATTATTTTTTGATGTCGCCCGAATTATTGCCTCAAAGAAACCAGCTATTTTTTTGCTTGAAAATGTTAAGAATCTAAAAAGCCACGATAAAGGGAAAACCTTTCGCGTTATTATGAATACGCTCGATGAACTGGGTTATTCCATCGCTGATGCAAATGCAGTCGGATCACAAGATCCTAAGATTGTAGATGGAAAAAATTTCCTGCCCCAACATAGAGAACGTATTGTTTTAGTTGGTTTTCGTAGAGATCTTAATATCGATAAAGGTTTTACATTAAAAGATATCCATAAGTATTTCCCTGAAAAACGTCTGACTTTTGGCGAATTACTTGAGCCTGTGGTTGATGATAAATACATACTGACTCCGCACTTGTGGAAATATTTATATAATTACGCCAAAAAGCATCAGGCGAAAGGTAACGGTTTTGGGTTTGGGCTGGTTGACCCAACAAACAGTGAGAGCGTGGCCAGAACATTATCAGCCCGTTATCACAAAGATGGCTCTGAGATTTTAATTGATCGAGGTTGGGATAAAGCTTTAGGAGAAACGGATTTTGATGATAAAAATAATCAGGAAAATCGCCCTCGTCGACTTACTCCAAAAGAGTGTGCTCGCCTGATGGGGTTTGAAACTCCGGGTAAGGAATCATTCCGTATTCCTGTATCGGATACACAAGCTTACCGGCAATTTGGTAACTCCGTAGTCGTTCCTGTTTTTGCTGCCGTCGCTCAGTTACTCGAGCCATTTATAGCAAAAGCAGTAAAAGTACAAAAAGATAAGGCAGCTTAATCATTATGGCTGATGTTCATTCTTCGGAAACCCGCAGTAAAAATATGAGGGCGATCCGAACAAAAGACACGGCCATAGAGGTTAAATTAGCCAAAGTACTTGACCTGTTAGGGCTTTCTTACAGAGTTCAGGTCAGTGAACTCCCAGGGAAGCCCGATTTTGTTATCGATGATTATCGGGCGATAATTTTTGTTCATGGCTGTTTTTGGCATAAACATAACTGTCATTTATTTAAGACTCCAGCTACACGCACTGACTTTTGGCTTAAAAAAATACAAGGGAATGTAAAAAGAGATAATGACGTTATAAAACATCTCTCCGGAGATGGCTGGAAAATTTTAGTAACCTGGGAGTGTGCATTACAGGGTAAATACAAGCTAACGGATAATGATATTTCAGCGAGAGTGGAAGAGTGGATTTGTAGCAGTGAAGGAAATGCTCAAATTGATACACAAGGCATTAGCCAAATGATATTTGGCTGACCGAATACAGGTTGTAAACAACAAAAATTCGGTCATATAATTTAATTAATTATTATATATCCCCTTGATTTCCCGAATGAAGCCATCAAGAGAAATTAACTCATCACGAATAGGTTCTGGATATTTTTTGTGAAGAGGCTTAGGAACCACTAATTTAACGCCAGCATCTTTCATTTCTTGGAACTGATTAACAGATACACCTTCCTGAAGAGTAAAAAGATGAATTTTGTCAATTCGGTTAGCTTCACTCAGAGCCTGGCGCCAGCGATCTTTACAGGTGGTTTTTACTGCAAGCATTCTCAATTTATCTGAAGGATATTCCATATCATTGTAAGCCTCAGAAGAGGGAAATAAAAAGTCAGGTTTTTTATTGCCTTCAGTAATACACTGAGTAGCAAAATTAGTAAGATTATTTTCGACGAACGTATGCTCCAGATGTAGTTCCAGAGATCTTCCTGCTCGCGATTTACGCCGATTACTTACTGAATTAGCTAAGTTTATAAAATCATCTACTGAAGAAAATCCTGCTTTCACCCGATCCAAAACATGTAATTCCTCTATGCGACGAAATAGAGAATATTCTGCATTACGTTTTTCGAGTAATAGTTCATCAGGAGTTTGGCTTTTAAACTGAAATACTTCAGGGAGATAACTAATAATCTCAACACCTGATGGGAATGAAACAGACCATTCTTCTGGAATAGGATAATTGCCAGACTTCCAATCACCACCTGTTACAGCAAAACCGCCAAGAACCTGATTAGATGGGCCACAAACTGAGAAGCCAGGGATGATCTCACCCGTCATGGATTCCAGCAGTTCTTCCTCTGCCAGGGAATTGCATAGCCATACATCAATAAAATCGCAGATGCTATCGGGTTGACTATGAAAAGCGAAAACAGTTAGTGCGCCAGTATTTTCTTTATTTAACAGCGGACTACCTTTACCCCAACGAGTAATACGCTTTTCATTACGTGTACCATCAAAATGACGGTTATTGTAATAAATAGCCCGGACTACACTCTCAAGATTTCCATGAGAACTTATTCTGGCAGGCAAAAGAATGTCAGGGTTTCTCACATCAGTTCGTAGAATAGGAGAGAACTGCTTCTCAATCACTTCCGTCGGGATATAGACGCCGGCCTGATGTCCACCTGTTGCCCCCGTATCATTACCGGAAAGGCGTTTAATGTAGATATACCAGTCGCCCGATGATTTTTCAGATAACCAGTTATGAAAAGCAGACACAACTATTCCCCTTAGTGAGTCTTTTAAGACTAATTAGTAAGTTACAGTAAATGAGTACAGCAATTTAGTATCTATAACACACTCAGCAAAGGCCGTACTATTCAGAGTTATCATTTTTGCATGAAATCTGAATCTATCAGTTTGATAAATTTATTTTACGTTAGCTGTTTTTAGAACAAGCGATAATGTTCACGGCGGCTTTACAGTAATAGGAAGTGAGGGTGATATAATTCAGTGTAATGAATTATTGTTAGCATCAGCACGACCGGAGTCTATATGGCCTTGCAGGAACAGCAACTCACCTTTGAACCCAGAGGTCATCAGCTCACCAACATCAATGTTTGGACGCCCGATAGCCAATGGCTGGCATATGATGTGCGGCCTAATGGCAGTACGTTTAGTGGGTTAACCATTGAGCGGGTTAATTGCATCACTGGTGATATCGAGGTCATTTATCGTTCTCAACATGGTGCTCATGTTGGCGTGGTGACCGTTAGCCCTGATATGCCCGCGCGCTATGTGTTTATTCATGGCCCGGAACACCCAGATAGTCACTGGCATTATGATTTCCATCACCGGCGAGGGGTGATTGTCACTGAGCCGGACAGAGAACTGGCGGTCACATTGGATGCCATGGATATTACGCCGCCCTTTACTCCCGGCGCGTTGCGCGGAGGCAGCCATGTGCATGTTTTTAGCCCTGACGGCAGTCGCCTGAGTTTTACCTATAACGACCATGTGCTGCACGAACAAGACCCCGCTCTGGATTGCCGTAACGTGGCAGTGGCCTTGCCTTTGCATGGTGTTAATCCGCCCAAGCAACATCCGCGTGAATATGATGGTAGCCATTTCTGTGTGTTAGTGACTCGAACTACCCCTACGCCCTTGGCGGGTAGTGACCAAATAAGCCGCGCTTATGAAGAGGGTTGGATTGGCTCGCAGGGTTATCTGAAAATGGACGGTACTCGCCAGCGCTGGGCATTGGCATTTATTGGCGATACGCTTTCGGCGCAGGGCGAAAAAATTCCGGAAATCTTTATTGCTGATTTACCAGAGCATGAGCGGGATTATGCTCGTGCTGGCGAAGAGCCATTAGAGGGAACTCAAACCACCATGCCAGCCCCACCTGCAGGCGTCAGGCAACGGCGGTTAACCTTTACGGCTGAGCGGCGTTTCCCAGGACTGGCGACCAGCCCGCGGCATTGGCTGCGAACCTCACCCGACGGCAGTGCCATTGCTTGTTTAATGAAAGATGATGAGGGTGTGGTGCAGTTGTGGTTGGTTTCACCCAATGGTGGTGAACCACGGCAACTGACATTCACGGAGGGGGGGATTCAGTCGGCATTCAGTTGGCACCCACAAGGACACAGCCTGGTATTTGTATGTGATAACAGTGTGATGCAGTGTAATAGTACAACCGGTCAATTGCGGCGATTGACCGCGCGGAGTGCTATTGCACCAATGGCGGATGCAGTGGTGTTTTCGCCCGATGGCACTAAAGTGGCCTTTATGCGGGAAATCGACGGCTTAGCACAAATCTTTACCGTCAAAGTAGACTAACTCATGGTACTGGTGTGTCTGCGGGGTGGGCTGCTGACTGGTTCTGCGCTTCTGACTGGCGGATGCGCTCGCGAGGGGAGCTGGCCATTTTATCTTCGCTGTCGGAACGTAAGTAATCATACGGCAACAGTAAAGTGTCCATCACCGCTGAGAGTGGCAAATCCACCGCGAGCAAGGGGCGCAACGCCCAACCGGTATTATCATCTTTGAGCATCGCCACATTAGCTTCAGTGCCGGAGTAATAACCCTGACTGCTGCTAGTGTGCGTCATAATACTGGAACAGCCGCCGGACAAAAGCAGCGAACAGCCGGTAACAAAAGGGATAACTGTATTTTTCATTGTTCTTTTCAGCTCTCATTATACCGGGGAGTTACAGGTGACAACCTTCAACCCGCTATCCATACTAAGTTTTGACATGATTTTTACACCACCTTACAGACAGTTCCTATGGTGAAAGATTCAGTCTTGTGACGTACATTTATCTAAGTGTAAGTTATAGCAGCGTATTTATCGAATAATGAAATTAATAAACTTCTTATTAAGATTTTTCTTGTGAAATTTTTTTTGATTTTGCTCTTGAAAAGAAGATTGCCGACCTCATTTTATTATCAGGTCAGAGAGAATACGCCGACAGGGTATTCAGACCAACAGTCTGTCCAGAGTGGAAGGCTTAATACAAAATATGACAACATCCTTGCTAATATATTTAGGAGGCAGTTTTTATGCGTAATTCCGAGCTTGCACCACTGTATCGTTCAGCTATCGGTTTCGACCGGTTATTTAATCTATTAGAGTCCGGTCAGAATCAAAGTAATGGTGGCTATCCTCCTTATAACGTCGAATTGGTCGATGAAAATAACTATCGCATCGCGATCGCGGTAGCAGGCTTTGCAGAACAGGAACTGGAAATTGTCACTCAGGATAACCTGTTGATTGTTCGTGGTTCTCATGCCAGTGAGCCAGCACAACGAACTTATTTATATCAAGGTATCGCTGAGCGCAACTTTGAACGTAAATTCCAGTTGGCTGAGCACATTAAAATTAAAGGTGCCAATTTAGTCAATGGTTTGTTGTATATCGATCTGGAGCGTTTAGTACCAGAAAGTTTAAAACCACGTCGTATTGAAATTAAATAATAGATTTAGTAAATAGTTTTTCAATAATGTGACTAATTCACATTATTCATAACTGAGCCAAGTCTGCCGTAATCGGGGACTGATCGGCTTTCTATTATCTCGCTTCAAAGAAGGAGTTATATATATGCGTAATTATGATTTGTCACCTTTACTTCGTCAGTGGATTGGTTTTGATAAATTAGCCAGTTCAATGCAGGGTGGTCAGGATTCTCAGGGGTTCCCTCCATATAATATTGAGAAAACTGACGATAACCACTATCGCATCTCACTGGCATTGGCCGGTTTTAAACAGAGCGAACTGGATATTGAAGTAGAAGGCCCGCGTTTGACTGTGCGCGGTAAGCCAACACCGGCTGAAAAACAGGTTGAATACCTGCATCAAGGCTTGGTGCGTAAAGAGTTCTCATTGACCTTTACTTTGGCAGAGCATCTGAATGTTGATAATGCTCAATTTGAAAATGGCCTGCTGCACATTGATCTGTTGCGCCAGGTACCAGAAGCACTGCAACCACAGCGAATTAGCATTGGCAGTGCCGCTCCTCAAGAGCATCAGGTATTAGATAATCCGGTTGCAACCGAGCAATCAGAACAGCAGTAATTATGATGACCGGCACCTCTGCCTGAGGTGCCGGTAACGAATACCCCTCTCCTTGTTTTGTCCTTTTAGTATTAAACTTTTCCATGTTTGTTTTTGCACCGGAGAGATTCCCTACTCTCCGGTGCATTTTGTGGTGCATCCCACAGTCAATCATTCCCCCTTCTGACAGAATCCCTACTAACTATAAGAATTTAAGGCCATGTATGACATTCATGATAATTCGAATGGCCGACCGGTTTTTAAACTTAGGCAAGGAAGTGATTTATGAGTGCTATCGCCCTTACCGTCAGTATGTTGGCGCTGGTCGCCGTATTGGGGTTATGGATCGGTAATTGGAAAGTCTATGGTGTGGGGTTAGGTATCGGCGGGGTGCTATTTGGCGGCATTATCGTGGGCCATTTTGCACAAACTTACGAACTGGTTCTCAATGGAGACATGCTGCATTTCATTCAGGAATTTGGCCTGATTCTGTTTGTTTATACCATTGGTATTCAGGTAGGGCCGGGGTTCTTCTCCTCACTGCGGGTCTCGGGGTTGCGGCTTAACTGCTTTGCCATTCTGATGGTGATTGTCGGCGGGCTAGTGACCGCTATTATCCATAAATTGTTTGCGGTGCCACTGCCCATTATTCTGGGCGTATTTTCAGGTGCGGTTACTAACACCCCGGCTCTTGGGGCAGCACAACAAATCCTCACTGATTTAGGCTCGCCACCCCAATTGGTCAGCCAAATGGGGATGGGTTATGCCATGGCCTATCCATTCGGTATTTGCGGTATTTTGTTGGTGATGTGGCTGATCCGTTTATTCTTTAAAATCAACGTTGATCGTGAAGCTAAAGAGTTTGATAGCAGCCATGGGCAGAACCGTGAATTGCTGCAAACCATGAACGTCGCGGTACGAAATCCCAATCTGCATGGTCTATCAATGCAGGATGTGCCATTACTGAACAGCGATGAGGTGGTCTGTTCCCGCTTGAAGCGCGGTGATTTGTTGATGGTTCCGTTGTCAGGCACCGTCATTGAGTTAGGTGACTATCTGCATTTGGTCGGGCAGCGCGAGGCTTTGGAGAAAGTGCGACTGGTGGTCGGGGAAGAGGTTGATGTCACCTTGTCTACGGCCAGTACGGTGTTGCAAACCGCTCGTGTAGTGGTGACCAATGAGGCTGTTTTGGGTAAGAAAATTCGCGACTTAAACCTGAAACAGAAATATGACGTAGCAATCACTCGATTAAACCGTGCCGGGATTGAGTTAGTCGCCAGTAACAATGCCAGCCTGCAATTTGGTGACATTCTTAATCTGGTAGGGCGTCCGGAATCTATTGAGGCCGTTTCTGCTGTTGTGGGTAACGCGCAACAAAAACTACAGCAAGTTCAAATGCTTCCTGTCTTTATTGGCGTCGGTCTGGGGGTGTTGTTAGGGTCAATCCCACTGTTTATTCCGGGGTTTCCGGCAGCGCTGCGTTTGGGGTTGGCGGGTGGCCCGCTAGTGGTCGCACTTATCCTTGGGCGTATTGGCAGCATCGGCAAGCTATATTGGTTTATGCCGCCGAGTGCCAACCTGGCCTTGCGTGAACTGGGGATCGTGTTGTTCTTGTCGGTGGTTGGGCTAAAGTCTGGCGGTGATTTCATCAATACGCTGGTTAATGGTGATGGGCTGGCGTGGATTGGCTATGGGGCGATGATCACCGGGATACCGCTACTGACCGTGGGCATTCTGGCGCGCATGCTGGCTAAGATGAACTATCTGACGCTGTGCGGCATGTTAGCCGGTTCAATGACTGATCCACCGGCATTGGCCTTCGCCAATGGTTTGCACCCCACCAGCGGTGCGGCGGCACTGTCTTATGCAACGGTTTACCCGTTGGCGATGTTCTTACGCATTATGTCGCCGCAGATACTTGCCGTGCTGTTCTGGACACTATAGTTACCCTTCGTCCTTGAAGTTGCAGGGGTGTTAGCTGCACGCACTCACCCGAATCACTTACTTGAGTAAGCTCATCGGGATGTGTTTGCTGGCTGCTTACCTGCAACTCCAATGACTTTGGATATGCTTTTATTTCGTTAGTAAATTACTGCGCTTCCTGATACGCCAGCTCAATTTCTTCGGCCAGAATCGCCACACCCTTTTCGATATCTTCCGGTGCCGGAACATAATTCATCCGCATGCACTGATGAGTATGTGGCCAGTCATATTCCAGACCGGGGAAGAAGTAATGGCCAGGTACCATCAATACACCGCGTTTTTTCAGGCGTTGATACAATAGCTCGGTGCTGATCGGCAAATCTTTGAACCACAGCCAGAGGAATATTGCCCCTTCCGGCTTGTGGATCAGGCAGCGTTCAGGCGGTAAGTATTTGCGCAGGATAGCAATAGTTTGCTGCACCCGTTCAAAATAGAATGGCCGGATGACCTCGTTGGATAAACGTAACAGATCACCACGCTCAATCATTTCGGCGGCAATTGCTGGCCCCAAACTCCCCGGTGACAAACTGATAATGCCATTCATGTTAGTGATGGCTGAAATGACTTTCTCATCTGCAATCACTATCCCACAGCGTGAACCGGGTAAGCCTAGTTTCGACAAGCTCATGCACAGAATGATATTCGGGTTCCACAGCGGTGTGGCGTCAGTAAAGATAATGCCAGGGAAGGGCACGCCATAAGCATTATCAATCAATAACGGAATACCACGTTGCTGGGCAATAGCATCGAGGCGAATCAACTCTTCGTCAGTAATCACATTGCCAGTCGGGTTGGTGGGCCGTGAGACGCAAATCAGGCCTATATCATCGGTAATATTGAGGTGTTCAAAATCGACGTGATATTTGAATTGCCCTGCTGGCAATAGCTCAATATTGGGTTTGGCAGAGACAAACAAATCTTCGTCGAGGCCCGCATCGGCATAACCGAGATACTCCGGTGCCAGCGGGAATAGTACCCGCCGACGGTTGCCATCGGCATAGCGGCCAGCGAATAAATTAAATAAGTAGAAAAACGCGCTTTGACTGCCATTTGTTAGTGCAATGTTCTGTGGCTCAATTTGCCAACCCAACTCATCGCGCAGCATTTTTGCCAGTGCTTTTAGCAGCAGGTCTTTCCCTTGTGGCCCGTCATAATTGCACAACGCCTCGGTCAATTGCCCGCGCTCCAGCATTTCCTGACAAAGTTGTTGGAAATAAGCATCCATCTCGGGAATATGAGCCGGATTACCCCCGCCAAGCATGATAGAACCCGGAGTTCTCAGGCCGTCATTGAGGTCGTCCATCAGTCTGGTGATACCCGCGTAGCGGGTGAATTTGTCGCCGAAAAGTGAAAACTTCATAAATGAAAATTTATTGTTATCCGTAAGTGAACAGCTACCATACTCGCAGATAAAAGCGGACGCAATGCGGAAAGAATTCTTCCTGCCGCGCGAAAATATCGGCAGGATGTGTTATTACAAAATAATAAACTGGTTTACTCTTTTTTGTCTCCAACCCAAACGACCAATACTTTATCGCCCTGGTGTTGGCGACTAAAAGCATAGTAATCAGCGGTTTGTTGCGACTGCTGCACGCCTGCACCAATCGCTTGGTGACGGGCGCGGAACTGACTGACTTTTTGCCAGTGCGCCAACAGCGCGCCTTTTTCTCCGCTCAGTTCATTCCAGTTCATATCCGAGCGGGTTCCTTGTAATGGATCTGACCCGGTAGGGCCGAACTCTCGTCCACTTTCATCGCCATAGAAGATTTGCACTGCCCCCGGAGCCAGCAGCAGTAGATCACCCGCACGTTGCTGTTTCACCAAGGATTGTTGTGCGTCATTTTTAAAAAACAGCCGTGTATCATGGGATGAAATGTAGCTCAACACATTGAAACCTTGCAGTTTATCCGCCATTTGCTGATAAGTGCCGTCAATGGACGAGAAACAGGCCAGTGCTTGTTTGGCTTGATCCTGAAAATCAAAGTTAATCATGGCATCGAAGCCGTTTTGGTAATAATCACTTTTCATCACCCCGTGGCCCCAAGCTTCTCCGGTCATCCAGAATGGCAAGTCGTCCAGTGCTTGATCGGGGTGAGCCGCTTTCCACTCGGCCAAAGCAGCTGCGCTTTGCTGCTTAAGTTGTTGCCAGGCGGGCTTCTCGACATGCTTGGCGGTATCAACACGAAAGCCGTCAATACCATAATCGCGAACCCATTGGCTCAGCCAATAAGTAAGGTAATCACGCGGTGTGGCTCCGGCAATTTCTCGTGCTGCGGTATCGGGTTTATGGCGATAAAACACCGGCAAACCGCTGGGTTGGGTAGATTCGGTTTTGATGTCCGGCAGGAAAGCCAGCGACATGGTCAGATCGTCATAGCCGGGGGAATCATAATCACCAATATCGGTGCGGATCCATTTCTTACCCCACCAATTATCCCATGCGGCTTTATCACTAAAGTTGATGTAATCATTAAAACTATGCCAGGTTTGCCCCTTACCCGGCGTCCAGTCTGTCCAGTTTTTACCCAGTGTTTTTTCCAGCTGATCGCCTTGCAAATACAGCGCGCCGAACTGGTAGCTCTGCATATCTGCCAGAGTGGCATATCCCACATGATTCATGACTACATCAAATAGAATGCGGATACCGCGCTTATGGGCTTGCTCAACCAGTTGATGCAAATCCTGTTCGGTGCCCATGTTGGCATCCAGACGAGACCAATCCAGGCCGTAATAACCATGATAGGCGTAATGCGGGAAGTCACCTTTGGTACCGCCCCCGACCCAGCCGTGAATTTGCTCCAGTGGAGAAGTTATCCATAACGCATTGACCCCAAGTTGTTGCAGATAATCAAGTTTTTCGGTTAGGCCAGCCAGGTCACCACCGTGGAAAGTACCGATTTCCTGCATGCCATCGCTGTGGCGGCCATAGCTGTGGTCATTGTCTGGGTTGCCGTTTTTAAAACGATCTGTCAGAGCAAAATAAACCGTGGCATTTTGCCAACTAAAAGGCGCAGCTTGCTGGGTTTGGGCTGATTCTAATAACAGTAAACCCCCGCTCTCGGGAGTGGGTTGCAGAGTGATTTTACCGAGGGAAACTTTCGTCGTTTGGCCAGAATAGAAATCCCGCACCATTTCGCCTTCAGCGAAGGTCTTACTGACATCAATCGTCACCGGCTTTCCATCCCAGCGCTGACAACTGTGAGTCACGACTTTGACGGTTTCCGCCACCGGTTCTTTGATACTCAAGGTGAGTGTTGGCGTGCCGCTACGGGTATCAATACGCACCTGATACTGGCCATCGCGGAATAGCTTCCACTGGATATCAGCCTGATTCTGGCAGGGTTGCAGCGAAAAAGTCTGATTCAGCTTTACCGGCCCGGCTGGCTGCCAGCATTGCTTATCTTGATAAAATTTAAGGAGATACTCACCTTTGGTGAGCGCACCACTGCTCAGGAAGACGCCGCTATCTTGTTCAGTAAACGCCGGGAAATGCTGAAGTGACCAGTTCGCCATGGCTGCTGGCGACAAAACCAGTAGCAAAGGGAGCGTGAGGTGTTTCATAACGCGTCTTCCTTGGGTAAACGTATAAAGTTTTATGAATATCAGAGTGCCAGACGGCGAAGAAATAGCCTCATCCCTGAGCAGTTTTTATAGGGAGGAGGGCAGCGGATGAGGGGGATTTGGCCTGCTAACAGGCCAGTGGAATAAATTATGCTTGCTGCAATACCTGCGGGTTGACGCAGTTTTCTGTGACGGTGCCTGTCAGTGCCGCAATCAGGTTATCTACCGCGCAGGCCGCCATGTTGTAGCGGGTTTCATGGGTGGCGGAACCAATATGTGGCACAGCAACCACATTCGGTAATTTGAGTAGTGGCGACTCCACTGGTAGTGGCTCTTGTGCAAAAACATCCAGCCCAGCAGCATGAATAGTGCCATCTTGCAGCGCAGCAATCAGTGCCTGCTCATCCACCACCGGCCCACGACCCGCATTGATCAGAATGGCGCTGGATTTCATTTTAGCCAGTTGCTCACGGCCAATCATATGGTAAGTCTGTTCGGTCATCGGCAAAGTGATGCAGAGGAAATCAACCTCAGCCAGCAAGGTATCGAGTGAGCAGCGGCGGGCACCAAAGCGCTTTTCCGCTGCTTCATGTGGGCGGCGGCTGGTGTATAGCACCGGCATGCTGAAACCAAAGTGTGCTCGTTGAGCCAGTGCCATACCAATTCGGCCCATGCCGAGAATGCCGATGGTTTTATGGTGAACATCGACACCAAACCAATCATCACCGATGCTGTCTTGCCATTCTCCGGCTTTCACGCGCTCAGCCAGTTCTACCACCCGCCGCGCACTGGATAGCACCAATGCCATCATAGTATCTGCCACGGTTTCGGTCAGAACGGTAGGGGTGTGCATTAAGGCTATTCCACGCTGGCTCAGCGCATCGACATCAAAATTGTCATAACCAACAGAAATGGTTGAAGCCGCTCGCAGCTTCGGTGCGCGTTCCAAGAACACCTGATCAATTTTACCGCCAGAACCGATAAGCCCTTCAGCTTGTTGCAGCGCAGATAATAGCTCGGGCTGATTATCCGAAGATAAACCCTCAAAACTGTTTACGGTAAAGTGTTGCTCTAAACGCTGATGCAGATCGGCAGGAATACTTTTGTACAGCACGATAGATGGCTTCATCACAACCTCCAATCATTTACCCTTCGTACTTGAGGCCGCAGGGGTGTTGGCTTCACTCACTCACCCGAATCACTGACTTGTGTCAGCTCATCGGGATTTGCTCACTTGCCGCCTACCTACAATCTCAATGACTTTGGGTAAATAGAATTAAGAATTAAAGCCAGAATAACAGCAACTACCGGTGCGGGATCAAGCGCTAATCAGGCTCATAATGTTACGACTAATGAAAAGGCCAACCCGTCTGAGCAGGCTGGCACATCTGATTTTATAAAATTTCGTGGCTGGTAACGCTGTTAACCGGCTGGGGCTGGGAGCGAATGGCTGCGCAACGTAGTGCAGTAATGATCGCCAGTGCTGGGGCAATAGTATACAGAGTAAATAGCCAGTGAGCGGTGTTTTCAGCGCCCGCGATCCCGCCGGGGGAATTAAGGCCAGAAAGGTTAGCTACCATTCCGGCTATTGCCGCCCCGACCGCGGTGGCAAACATTTGTACCGTGGTAATCGAGGCACCGGCGATATCTTTATCTTCTTCCGCTGCCACTTGCAGAATGCGGGTCAGCAAGTGTGGCCAGCCAAAGCCGATACCGAAACCCACTAATGTAAGCGCAATGGCGATGGGGGCCATCTGCTGCCAACTGCCCAGTGAACTTACTGGCATCAGGATGGCGAGCGCAATGATTCCCATCAGCACAATAATTGGGCCGCTAATAATCGCCCAACGAATACCTGACTTTTTCCAGCCAGCGCTCATGACCTCAGAAATTGTCCAGCCCGCAGCCATAGTGGCGGCGATATAGCCAGAAATCAGTGGCGACTGTCCGTGTATGGTTTGTAGGAAGTAAGGGACAAAAATCTCACAAGTAATGCCGATCGCCAGTAAAGAGATGGTGATATAGAGTGCGGCCAGGGGTGAGTTAAGGCGCAGCGCTCCTTTGGGCAGTAAACGCGAGGTGGCTCGGGATTCTATGTGCAATAGCAGCACCAGCAGCAATACAGCTAACACGATACCCACCAGATTCGTCAGGCCATTGCTGGCAATACTGCTGGCGGAAATGGTCAAAACAATTGCGGTTAATAGCACCAGTTGGGTGACCGGTAATGCCGAGCTGACTGCGCTGCTGGATTTTCCTTTTGGCAGAATGCGCCAGGTAAAAATAGCATAAATCAGTGTCACCGGCAGTAACGTCCAGAAGGCAAAGCGCCAGGCGTTCATTTCTGCAAATATCCCGCCAATTGCTGGGCCAATCAGTGTTGCCACGCCCCACATTCCTGAAATTAGCGCCATGGCCCTTGGCCATAATGATTGCGGAAAAACCAGATTAATCATGGCATAAGAGAGTGCAAACAGAAAACCGCCCCCCAAACCCTGCACGGTTCTGCCAACCAGCATCAGCGGCATATTCGGTGCCATGGCGCATAAAGCACTGCCCAGCATAAAGGTCAGTGAGGCCAACAAATAGGCGCTGCGTGCACCATAACCACTGAGTAAACGGGCAGATAATGCGGAACCGAGGATCGACGCGGTGACAAACAGAGTGGTATTCCAGGCGTATAAATTCAGGCCATTAATCTCCAGCACCACCGACGGTAAAATAGTGGTGGCGATATAGATATTGATGGCATGTAGTACCACACCACCCGACAGAGCTATAGCAAAAGCCGCATTTTTGCCGGAGAACAAATCACTCCATCGGCTTGCATCATTTATTATCACGTTATTCATCCTGCCAGAAATCTGGTTATTGAGTTGGGCGAGTTGTTACGTTAAAGTTAAACAAGTAAATTCTTGGAATAAAGTAATCTTGTTACTCATAATAAGTCAAGCATATGCTTGTAAAATGTTATGCTGGCAACTATCAAAATAAAAAATGCATCAATGATACTGGAAAAGAGATGAATATTGATTATTCGACCAGTCAACCGCAGTCTGTTGCTGAACGTCTACTGTTGCTGCTCAAGACACGCGGCCCCATGCAGGCCACGGATGCGGGTAATATTCTTGGCACCACTGGGGAAGCAGCGCGCCAACAATTTGTAAAATTGGCTAATGATGGGCTGGTAGTGGCGGTGGCGCAGGCAAAAGGCGTCGGGCGGCCAATCCAGCTTTGGCAACTTACTGAAGCTGGGAATGCCCGTTTCCCTGATGCTCACAGCGAGCTAACGGTTCAATTATTGCATATGGTGCGCACAAAATTAGGCGAAGAAGCGCTTAATTTACTGATAGATACTCGTGAGCAGGAAACGCGCGAGCTGTATTGTCAGGCGATGGAAGGCGCTCAGAGTATTGATGAACGGGTGAAGCGGCTGGTGGCTATTCGCTCTCAGGAAGGGTATATGGCGGAATGCCAGACTCAGGCCGATGGCTCAATATTACTGATTGAAAATCATTGCCCGATTTGTGCTGCCGCCACCAGCTGTCAGGGATTTTGTCGGGCAGAATTATCAGTATTTCAGCAAGCTCTGGGAGTGCCGGTTGAGCGGATTGAACATATTTTATCCGGCTCCCGCCGCTGCACTTATCGTATCAGGCTGGAATAATTATGATGACCGGATCGCGACCATAAGAAAAGTGCGGATAAAGCGCGAGGCATCATCCGCAGGGAAATAGTAACAATTACAGTGGGCTTAAGGTGATTTCAACCCGGCGGTTCTGCGCCTTACCGGCGGCGGTGCTGTTGCTTGCCACCGGATTATCCGGCCCTGCACCGCTGGTGCGGATACGGTTTGCCGCCACACCCTGCACGATCAGCGCACTGCCTACACTGTCGGCGCGCTGCTGCGAAAGCGTCATGTTATGTGCTCTGGCCCCAGTGCTATCGGTATAACCGGTCACATTGACGGCGGTTTTATCATACTCCTTCAATACCATAGCCACGCCGGTTAAGGTATTGGCTCCGGCCGGTTTCAGGTTGCTGCTGTCAGTATCGAATGTCACGTTATTGGGCATATTCAATACGATGTTGTCACCCTGGCGGGTCACGCTAACACCTGTGCCGCTCATTTTCTCACGCAGTTTGGCTTCCTGCACATCCATGTAATAACCTGCACCACCACCTAAGGCTGCACCGGCTGCGGCACCAATCAATGCACCTTTACCACGGTCATGTTTGGAGGAGGACAACATGCCGATCCCTGCCCCTAATGCGGCCCCAATTCCTGCACCGTAACCGGATTTTCCGGCTTGTGATTCGCCGGTATAGGGATTGGTGGTACAAGCGGAAAGTGTTAGCGCGACAGACACGGCGGCTACCGTAGCCAGAATGCGTTTTTTCATTGAATTTCCCTTAAATGGCACTCTATTTCGGCGAAAAATAGATAATGTCGCCCAATAGCGGATTAAAAAATCATTTACCGGCATTTATATTGTTGCGGGTATTTAGCTGCCAACGTTATCCGGTAAAAGAGGGGGGAATACCATTGAGAAAACTCTCATAGTGTTGCTTTGTGATAGTGAGTGCTGCGTTTTCCGACAGAAAAAGCACTTACAGCTACTCAACTATCAAAACTCATCATGCTGGAAGCCGAGTTTGGTGGTGACGCGTGCCGCGGGTTGACTGGGCGCGCGAAGACGTAAAACGCTCACCCCATGCTGTTGTAGATAATGCGCCAGTCCGTGTAGTGCGGCACTTCCTGCGCCGCGAATACTGCCTTCACCTTCTGGGAGAAGCACATGGTTTGGGTCAGTCACAAAAAATTCGATATAGTAATTATCGTGACTATTTTCAAACGACTCATCTCTTCTGGCTGCCAGAATACTGACAATATCTCCTTCTAGCCGAACCGCTGCGTACACATAGTCATTCTCGGCATCAAGTAATTCGCTATATAGGAAGTAACTGTTTACCCGACCCGCCTCGATAGTGCGGTCATGTTCTGACCAGGGTTCGTTAGTGATGTGATAATTGACTGGGGAAGCGTTGTAAATGTCTAACCATGCGCCCGCCGCCGCTAAGGCATCATCCATAAAGGCGGCATCGATATCTGGCCGGGTCGGGATGGTGGTATCAAGAATATCGATATCAAAATACAAATCGGGTCGGGTGACCCATTCCCCATCTTGCAGCACGCGTGCGGCAGGCCTATCTGTGGGATAATGATAAGAGGCCAAAGAGAGTGAATATGTGCCTAATGGCAAACGTTGAGCGCCCAGAGGGGATTGCGTGGGGGCAGGATTGTGCGCCAAATAACGCGCGTAATTTAATCTGGCATAATCAAAAGCCTGAGATATTTGGCTGATAGTTTCATCTATACCTAGTTGACGAATAACTGACTGAACCTCATTCACCAGGCGGCTTTCTGCTGCCGGATCGCTAGTTGCAAAACCAGTCGTATCATTCTCATAAATTTGTATTAATACCTTGCGCAGAACATCCAGCGTCCAGTCGCGCAATGAATCACCGAATAACTCAGTAAAGTTGGCTAATACTCTGGAGACCCATTGCTGACAGTGTACACCCACATCACGGGGATAGCGGGTGGCGAGAATATTATCCATCGAGGTTTTACAAAATTGCGCGGTGGCCGGTAGTGTGAGTGCCTGATTATGTAATTGAGTTTCGATTTTGGCTAATGTTAGTGCAGCGCTACTATACTCTAAGGAGTGAGAATGTGGTTTAAGTAACGATGAGTCGCCAGCCGCCAATACCGTTTTATCTTTATTATCTGGGGAAAACCAATGGGATATTTTATGCCATAATATATCTCCCTGATTGCAATGACTATGTGTAACATAATTATAAATCGCCAATGCAGGAATAAAGGTACAGCCTAATGTTCCGGCAGTATCACGTTCACTCCTGTGGTGTACAGACTGAATATCTTCAGCACTGGCAGCTATCACTATTTGGTCAATAATCAGGGGTTGGCTGGCATTGTTATTAATGGTCAATCGTGAATCTAGCCGTTGTTTATTAAATGAAGAATGACCTAGCCCAATGGAAGGCGATAAGGCAATCTGTTCGGTACCGCGACTTTCCATATAGCTTATGGCAATATTGTTATCATTAAGATGAAACAGTAGCGAGAGGCGATCGGTATCCGGATGGAGATAGAATACGATGGGTTGATCGCCGTACTGTCCGAAAATAGAAATCTCTTTCTTAGATACCCATATTATTGGACCTAGTGGTAACCCGGCCATAAAATCACTTTTACCATTAATATCGAAACTTAATAAAACCTGGTTGTTGGGGTAATCTATATTATCCCAGAATGATGCGAAAATATCGGGTAAAGATAATTCCATTTTTTGGCGAATAACACAGCGCTGATAACAGCCCTGGTCAGAGGTAGCAGCGACTTTGACGCTGCTAATGGCATTGTCCATATAAAAACTGGCTAAATCACTCTCACCTATTGACTCAATTAAATTAAAGTAAGGTGGATTGTAATTATCATGCTTATATATAGTCACTAACTTTCCACTGGGATTATAGATTGATGAGATAGTATCATTTTCAACCACCTCATCATCTTGAATTTCAAAGTCAATACTTTCTCCGGCAGAAAAACACATTGATTCCCCCTGGAGTTTATCCTCTGTAAATAAACAAACCTTATTTTCTTCAGAATTATCATGATGCTGGGTTGCAATGTAATTTTGCGATGTCTTGGTACAATTACTATCTATTTCTCTGGAAATGGCAGTCGAACATAATATCATTGAGTAAATCAATATCATTTTTTTATATTTGAATTTTATTTCCATAATAAATTCCTTATTTATCATAAAACTATAAGGGCTAAATATCAGAGTTCATCATGCTTGAAACCGATCTTCATTTTTACTCGGGCGGAAGGCTGTGAAATAACGTTCGAACGTAATGTTTTTCCTCCTTTATCTTTTAGATAGCGAGCCAGTTCATGCACGGCGGCAGTGCCAGCTCCGCGAATATTTCCTTCAGCATTGGGGGTCAGAACGTTACAGGGAGCGCTCACCGAAACATCAATATAGAACTCATTGTCAGCGACTCCCGTGGTCGCGCCTAGTATGCTAACAATCTCGCCCTCAAGCCGTACCACCACGAACAGATAGTCACTGGTGGTGTTTTCCAATTCGAGTAACAGTGAGGTACTGGTGGTACGTGCTGCACTGGTGGTGCGGTCAAGATCTGTGAGGGGGTTGTCTTGTTGATCCGTTTCTAACGGAGCAAAAAGATATGACGTAAACCATTGATCCATAACGGTGTGAGCGAGAATAATACCCGATCTGTCTGTGGTGCTGGCATCAATGATCTCCACCTCAAAATGTAAGTCGGGTCTGGTCACCCATTCATTACTCTGACGAATACGAACTACGGGTGGCTCGGCGGGAGAGTGATAAGATTGCAGAGAAAGTGAATATTCTCCTAATGGTAAACTTTGAGCTGTGGTGGGCGATTCAGTGGCGCTGGGGTTATGTTCGATATAATTGGCATAATTTAATTGGGCATATTGAAATGCGCGGGTGATTTGGCGGATGGTTTCAGCCAATCCCAATTGTTGGATAATTGCACGGGTGCCATCAACCAGACTCTTCTCCGTGGCCAGATCACTGCCTGCATAGCCAGTAGAGTATTGTGTATTAATTTGTGTGACGACACGTTCTAATTGCTCTGGTGTCCAGCTTTGCACCGAATGACCGAATAACAGAGTAAAATCAGCTAATATACGAGATACCCACTGGGGGCAATTTTCCCCAGGACTGCGGGGATAACGGGCGGCGAGGATATTCTCTATCGAAGTTTTACAAAATCGCGCAGTAGCCGGTAATGTCAACGCCTGATGATGTAATTGCATATTAATTTTGGTTAATACCAATGCGAGCGGGCTGACTGGGTTATTGTTATTTTCGTGACCGACGAATTGCGGCTTAAGCAAAGGAGCGTTGTTGGTAATTAAAACCACTTTATCTTGATTATCATCGGAAAACCAATGTGATATATGACGCCATAATTTATCTGCCTGATCGCAATGACTATGTGTAACATAATTATAAATCGCTAATGCGGGAATAAATGTACAGCCTAGCGTTCCAGCGACACTCCGCTCTTTTCTATTGCGCCCGTTATATTTAGTATTATCCGTTACACCGGTTTCAATTTGATATTTATCTTCGGGATATAAATAAATTTTTCTGCTGTTAATATTATCGGCAATGGTTAATGGAGAGAATGTTATTAATAAAACTAAGGTTAATTGGATATTTAGTAATGTGCCTTTCATATTAAACCCCTCACTTATTCCCGCAGAAAAATAGGCTCAGGAATAGAGTAATGCGGTTGAGCGCCCGATACGGTTATTAAAATTTGTCAGATGGTGGGGGGAATAAAATAAGGGACTAGTTGAATGGGTGTTGCCAGTGCAGAGTTAAAATAGTGCTTTTGGTCTCGGCGTTATACGCTTTCCCTATCTGGGTAAAACCCTGTTTACGGTAGAAGTGGCAGGCGCGCTGGTTTTGCTGATAGACCTCCAGCGTCAGGGCGCGGTAATGCTGCTGAACATGTTCCATCAATGCCTTACCGATACCCTGCCCGTGAAAAGGTTGGGCGACAAACAATGCCCCCACCAGTTGTTCTGCCAGAATACTGATAAATCCTGCAATTGGACTCTCATCACGGATGGTTTTTGAGTGTAAATAGACCCAAGTGCGGGCTGCTGGCAGGTAAGTGTTTCGTACCAACGGGGCGCTTTCGTGCCAATACTGCTCGGCAATAAAAGGATGTGCGGCAATGGTGCTGGTGAGCCACAATTGCATCACGGCATCAAGATCGTCGGGTTGATACGCTCTAATCATTTCGCTGCATTATCCGGATGGCAGAAACAGCTCGCCAGATGATCGTTCACCAGGCCACTGGCTTGCATAAATGCATAGCAAATAGTGGAACCGATAAACTTAAAACCTCTTTTTTTGAGTGCCTTAGACATCGCATCTGAGATGGGGGTTGTTGCTGGGCATTCCGCCAAACACCACCAATGGTTAACTTTTGGCTCGCCATCGACGAAACCCCAGATAAAATGCGAAAAGTCTTCGCCGTTGGCTTCCATTGCCAGATAGGCCTGCGCATTGGTGATAATCGCCTGAATCTTTCCGCGATGGCGGATGATGCCGCTATCCAGCACCAGCTTTTCAACCTCTTCTGGCCCCATTTTCGCCACACGCACCGGATCAAAGTTATGAAAGCATTTGCGATAGTGTTCGCGTTTTTTCAGCACGGTTATCCATGAAAGCCCAGCTTGTTGACCTTCGAGGCACAGCATTTCGAATAATGCCTGGCTGTCGGTACGTGGAATTCCCCATTCAGTATCGTGATAAGCCAGATAGAGCGGATCCGTTGTTACCCAACCGCAGCGTTGTAGGCTCATTATTCGTCTTCCTTTGTATTGCCGATTTTAGTGGGGAATGATCGCTGTTCATTGACTGATTAGCAACCTATCGACAGATTCTTTACCTTGGGGGGAATTGTGCAAAATTATTCGTTGGAATCCAATTAAAGGCTCATTTTATCGACAAATCTGCTTTGATTGTTGCATCTTACCGGATTCTGGCTGTATATCTTACGGTCAACGGGTATACTGACCCATTCCATTTTAATCCACTTGTATCGCGTGCGAATCCAACATGCAAAAGTTTGATACCAAGACCTTTCAGGGCCTGATCCTGACGTTACAGGACTATTGGGCGCGCCAAGGCTGCACCATTGTTCAACCACTGGACATGGAAGTCGGCGCGGGTACCTCCCACCCAATGACCTGCCTGCGTGCACTTGGCCCAGAGCCAATCGCTGCCGCTTATGTACAACCTTCACGCCGCCCGACCGATGGTCGCTACGGTGAGAACCCCAATCGCCTGCAACACTATTATCAGTTCCAGGTCATTATCAAACCTTCACCAGACAACATTCAGGAACTCTATTTAGGTTCATTGAAAGAGCTGGGTCTGGACCCGCTGATTCACGACATTCGCTTTGTCGAAGATAACTGGGAGAACCCAACGCTGGGTGCCTGGGGTCTGGGCTGGGAAGTGTGGCTAAACGGCATGGAAGTGACGCAGTTCACTTACTTCCAGCAAGTGGGCGGTTTGGAATGTAAACCGGTCACCGGCGAAATAACTTATGGTCTGGAACGTTTGGCAATGTACATCCAGGGCGTAGATAGCGTTTATGACCTGATTTGGTGTGACGGCCCACTGGGTACAACCACCTACGGCGATATTTATCATCAAAATGAAGTGGAGCAATCCACCTATAACTTTGAATACGCCGATGTGGACTTCCTGTTCTCCTGCTTCGAGCAATATGAGAAAGAGGCCCAGTCACTGCTGGCGTTGGAAGTCCCACTGCCGCTGCCGGCTTACGAACGTATTCTGAAAGCGGGCCACACCTTTAACCTGCTAGACGCCCGTAAAGCCATCTCGGTGACTGAGCGTCAGCGTTATATTCTGCGCATTCGTACGCTGACCAAAGCTGTCGCCGAGGCTTATTATGCTTCCCGCGAGGCATTGGGCTTCCCTATGTGCAAAAAGAATCAGAACTAAGAGGCTGTCATGACTCAACAGACTTTCCTGGTGGAAATCGGCACGGAAGAGTTGCCGCCGAAGGCTCTTCGTTCTCTGGCCGAATCTTTTGCTGCCAATTTTACGGCTGAGCTCAATAACGCCAACTTGCTTTACGGTGAGGTTATTTGGTATGCCGCACCGCGCCGTTTGGCGTTAAAAGTCACTAATTTAAGTGCGACTCAGGCTGATCGTGAAGTCGAAAAACGTGGCCCGGCAATCGCGCAAGCATTTGATGCTGAAGGTAAACCAAGCAAAGCGGCTGAGGGTTGGGCGCGCGGCTGTGGTATTACTGTTGATCAGGCAGAGCGTTTGGTTACCGATAAAGGCGAATGGCTGCTGTATCGCGCGCATGTCAAAGGTCAATCAGCGCAGTTGTTGCTGGCGGGGATGGTCAATACCGCACTGAGCAAACTGCCTATTCCTAAGCTGATGCGATGGGGTGATAAAGACACCCAATTCGTTCGCCCGGTTCATACCGTGACTATGCTGTTAGGTTCCGAAGTCATTCCTGGCACGGTATTAGGTATCGATTCAGATCGTATTATTCGCGGTCACCGCTTTATGGGGGAACCTGAGTTTACGCTCGATAATGCCGATCAATACCCGCAAGTCTTGCAGGAACGCGGTAAAGTTATCGCTGATTATGAATTACGCAAAGCTATCATTAAGCGTGATGCAGAATTAGCCGCACAGAAGATTGGCGGTGTTGCTGATCTGAGTGAAAGTTTGCTGGAAGAAGTGGCGTCGCTGGTTGAATGGCCGGTGGTGTTGACCGCCAAATTTGAAGAGAAATTCCTGGCAGTTCCAGCGGAAGCACTGGTGTACACCATGAAGGGTGACCAGAAGTATTTCCCAGTTTACGACACTGCGGGTAACTTGCTGCCCAACTTCATTTTTGTTGCCAACATCGAATCGAAAGATCCTCAACAGATTATCTCGGGTAACGAGAAAGTGGTGCGCCCACGTCTGGCGGATGCGGAGTTCTTCTTTAAAACTGACCGTAAAAAACGCCTGGAAGACAATTTGCCACGCCTGGAAACCGTGCTGTTCCAACAGCAATTGGGCACCCTGCGCGATAAGACTGATCGTATTCAGGCGCTGGCCGGGTGGGTTGCCGCCCAGATTGGTGCCGATGTTAATCATGCCACTCGTGCCGGTTTGCTGTCCAAGTGCGATCTGATGACCAATATGGTATTCGAATTCACTGATACCCAAGGTGTGATGGGGATGCACTATGCTCGTCACGACGGTGAAGCTGAAGATGTTGCGGTCGCGCTGAATGAGCAATATCAGCCACGTTTTGCCGGTGATGATTTGCCGTCAAATCCGGTGGCTTGCGCATTGGCTATTGCCGATAAAATGGACACCTTGGCGGGTATTTTCGGTATCGGTCAACATCCGAAAGGCGATAAAGACCCATTTGCTCTGCGCCGCGCTGCACTAGGTGTATTGCGTATTATCGTTGAGAAGAATTTGCCGCTGGATCTGCAAACGCTGACCGAAGAGGCCGTGCGCCTGTATGGTAGCAAGCTGACCAACACCAAAGTGGTCGATGAAGTGATTGAGTTTATGCTGGGCCGCTTCCGTGCCTGGTATCAGGATGAAGGTCATAGCGTTGATACCATTCAGGCGGTATTGGCCCGCCGCCCAACCCGTCCAGCTGATTTTGATGCTCGGGTAAAAGCGGTAACTTATTTCCGCACATTGGACGCGGCTGCGGCACTGGCTGCAGCGAACAAACGTGTGTCGAATATTTTGGCGAAATCCACTGATAAGCTGAATGACCACGTTCGTGCTTCTGTGTTAAAAGAACCGGCAGAGTTGAAGCTGGCAACACATCTGGTGGTGTTGCGCGATAAGCTCGAACCGGTGTTTGCGGCAGGTCAATACCAGGAAGCACTGGTTGAACTGGCGGCGCTGCGGGAAACGGTTGATGAGTTCTTTGAAAGCGTAATGGTGATGGATGAAGATGATGCCGTGCGGGTTAACCGACTGACATTGTTGAGTAAACTGCGTGAGTTGTTCTTGCAGGTTGCTGATATTTCTCTGTTGCAGTAATCCTGTTCTTGCTTGGCAATAGGGGAGCGTAGTTACCCAAAGAATTTGGTGTTGCAGGTAGGCTGCAAACGAGCGAATCCCGATGAGCTTACTCAAGTAAGTGATTCGGGTAAGTGAGAGCGGCGAACACCCCTGCAACCTCAAGTAAGAAGGGTATATCGCTCCCCTTAGCTATTCTTAATACTGGAGTTGGGTGATAAGAATAGGATGTTGTGAAAATAAGTACTTATCATAGGAGTAGTTTCACATGACTTTTGCACTGAATACGGCCCGATATTCACGTTGGTTAGCGCCATTGCTGGCGTTATTGGTAGTGTTCCAATTAACTGCCTGTGGGGATAAAGAACCAGAACAACGTAAGGCTTTTATTGATTATTTGCAAAACACGGTGATGCGCAGTGGGATGAAACTGCCAACGCTGAGTGAAGATCAAAAGCAGAAGTTTGGCCCTTATGTCAGCGATTATGCGATTTTAGTCACTTTTTCCCAGCAACTCAGTAAGTCTGTGGATGCCAGCCTGACGCCCGCTATCGCACAAATCAATGAGATTCGTGTCGCTCAGGATTACCTCAATAAACGTGATGCATTGCAGCAGTCAGCGGGTGCTTTAAATCTGTTAGTGCAGCAAATTCGCACAGCCAAAACACAGGCGGATAGTGCTGTGGCAGCATTGAAGCAGCCAGACGACTTGAAAGTGGTGTTTAATAAAGTCTTTGATAATGTGGTCACTCAGCCGACCAATGTGTTGATTCCGGCGGTTCCAGTGGTTTCTGCCTTTGTGCAGGATCTGGCCCAGGTTGGGGATTTCTTGCAACAGCAGGGGACTCAAGTCACTTTCAATAATGGTGGGGTTCAATTCCAAACTGCACAACAAGCGGCACAATATAACGCGATGATGGCTAATCTGGTCGCCAAGTATCCGGCGATGATGGCAGCACAGAAGAGTGTAATGAGTGTCATGCAGTGATGGTTTTGGCTGATTTGGTGATCGGTTCGGTTGACATGAGTTCAGTGATTAACTTGTCTCCGTAGCCTCAACCGCCAAAGGGGTCACAAGCGCGTGACCCCCTTGGAACCCCGCGCTTGCGCACGAATCACCTGCCCACTGCGTGGGTGCCCTCGATTCATCATTACGCTGGCGGGACGGCTTTACGCGGGTCCTTCCGCGTGACGCCTAAATCCGGCGTCCATGCCGGATTCCCCTTGCTACATTCTTCACTCGGCGGCTCAAATGTGCTTTTAAACTTCAAAACCTAAAGACTATGGTTTTGATTTTCTCTTTTGACCTTGAGCGCAATCAGAAATATTGCCGACAAGGATGGAGGGCCGAGTGAGCGGCCATGGACGGCCGCGAAAAGCGCGCTTGAGCAGGAGCGAATCGCGCTGGCTCGTCAGCCCGAAAGACGTAGACGGTTTACCCGTAGGGCAATATTTCGCGCAAGCCGCAGGTGCAGGAGGGCCGGCTTGCCCTCCTGCTCGGTTGAGGCGGCAAAGCCAGCAATGAAAACAAATCGAATATCAACCGAAACCCGCTCCAATCGTGTGCCTCCCTCCTCCTGTTGTTTTATTACACATTTATCTGGCGGTGGTTCAATATCGATGTATTGGGTGGATGAATGTCTCATCCTGCTTCCGCGAACAAAAATAACTTGTGATTAACATCACATTTTCAAAACAAATGACCATTATAAAAATGTGATTTAAATCACTATAATGGTCATTTTTAGCTTAAAAATTATCCCCCGTGGCTTTATTACACCCAAATAGTGTGATCTTAATCACTAAATTGCCCCCTGTAGTGGGTGCTTTTGTGTGATTTGTGTCACATAAAATAGGTGAGCTACGCGTGAGTAAAAGAGCATGCTAGAGTTTGTTTTGCATACAGCGTGTTTGTATTCGATAACACCGGCGGGTTTTGCAGAACTGCCTCAACAAAACAATTATATCGCGCTCTTATTGTTAGCGCGTACCAATAGGGGTGTTTTATGTTTTCACCAGACGCAAAGGTCAGAATTCAAAATTTTGGCCGATTCCTCAGTAATATGGTTATGCCCAACATCGGCGCATTTATCGCCTGGGGTATTATCACCGCACTGTTTATTCCAACGGGTTGGCTGCCGAATGAGACACTAGCCAAACTGGTTGGCCCGATGATCACCTACCTGCTGCCATTGCTGATCGGTTTTACCGGTGGCCGTTTGGTGGGTGGAGATCGCGGCGGCGTGGTTGGCGCCATCACTACTATGGGGGTTATCGTTGGTGCGGATATGCCAATGTTCCTCGGTGCAATGATTGTCGGCCCACTGGGTGGCTGGGCAATCAAACACTTTGACCGCTGGGTTGAAGGTAAAATCAAAAGCGGCTTTGAGATGCTGGTTAACAACTTCTCAGCCGGTATCATCGGTATGCTGTTGGCTATCTTGGCCTTCATGGCAATTGGCCCATTGGTAGAAGTGTTATCCCAAGTGTTGGCGAAAGGCGTGCATATCATGGTGCAGCTTAACCTGCTGCCACTAACGTCTATCTTCGTCGAACCGGCCAAAATCCTGTTCCTGAATAATGCGATTAACCACGGTATCTTCTCTCCTTTGGGTATCCAACAGGCGACTGAAACCGGTAAGTCTATCTTCTTCCTGATCGAAGCTAACCCAGGCCCAGGTATGGGGGTGTTGATGGCGTACATGTTCTTCGGCAGAGGTAACGCCAAGCAATCTGCTGGCGGCGCGGCTATCATCCACTTCTTCGGTGGTATCCACGAAATCTATTTCCCATACGTTCTGATGAACCCACGCTTATTGCTGGCGGTAATTCTGGGCGGCATGACAGGTGTGTTCACTCTGACTGTGTTGAACGGCGGTCTGGTATCACCGGCTTCTCCTGGTTCTATCCTGGCGGTATTGGCAATGACACCTAAAGGTGCTTACTTTGCCAACATTGCCGCGGTTGCTGCTGCATTTGCCGTGTCCTTCGTGGTCTCCGCCATCCTGCTGAAAACCTCTAAAGTCAAAGACGACGAAGAAGACAGCCTGGAAGATGCCACTCGTCGTATGCAAGACATGAAAGCGCAATCTAAAGGCGCACAAGCAGCCAATGCAGCCGCTGCTGCGGGCGACTTGAGCACAGTGCGTAAAATTATCGTCGCTTGTGATGCCGGTATGGGTTCCAGTGCGATGGGTGCCGGTGTATTGCGTAAGAAAGTATTGGATGCCGGTTTGAAGCACATCTCTGTGACCAACTGCGCCATTAACAACTTGCCGGAAGATGTAGATTTGGTGATCACTCACCGTGATTTGACCGAGCGCGCCATGCGTCATGCGCCGCAGGCACAGCATATTTCGTTGACCAACTTCCTCGACAGTCAGTTGTATACCAACCTGACGGCTCGTCTGGTTGAAGCCAGCAGCAGTGCAGAAACTGTCCAGAAAGTGATTGAGAAACTGGATGATAGCTTTGAGCCATCAGAGGCCAATCTATTCAAACTGGGTGCGGAGAACGTTTTCCTGAACCAACATGCGACAACCAAAGAACAGGCTATCCGCTTTGCCGGTGAGCAGTTGGTGAAAGGCGGCTATGTTGAGCCTGAATATGTTGAAGCGATGCTGGAACGTGAGAAACTGACTTCCACTTATCTGGGCGAATCTATCGCCGTGCCACATGGCACCATTGAAGCTAAAGATCGTGTACTGAAGACCGGGGTGGTGTTCTGCCAATACCCTGAAGGTGTGCGCTTTGGCGATGAAGAAGACGAAGTGGCTCGCTTGGTGATTGGTATTGCTGCCCGTAACAATGAGCACATTCATGTCATTACTAGCCTGACCAACGCGCTGGACGATGACTCTGTCATTGAGCGCTTAAGCAAAACGACCAGCGTACAAGAAGTGTTGGATTTATTGGGCGGAAAAAAATAGCTTGACGGTAAAAAGTCACTGAGTGGAAAAAGTCACCCAGTCATAACTGAACATACTCTAAATAATTCGAGTTGCAGGAAGGCGGCAAGCGAATAAATCCCGATGAGTTGACTTGAGTCAATGATTCGGGATGGAGAGAGCAGCCAACGCACATGCAGCTTGAAGTATGACGAGTATAGGGCCGTGGGGAGTACGCGGCCCTTTCACAGCCACACAGTTAAAGGTAACGAATATGAAAGCATTACATTTTGGCGCAGGTAACATTGGCCGGGGCTTCATTGGTAAACTTCTTGCTGATGCCGGTGCACAACTGACCTTCGCAGATGTTAATCAGCCGCTATTGGATGAGCTGAATAAGCGTAAGAGTTATCAGGTCAATGTGGTGGGTGAGCAAGCCCGTGTTGAAGAAGTGAAGAATGTTAGCGCCGTCAACAGTGGTAGCCCGGAAGTGGTGGAACTGATTGCACAAGCGGATATGGTCACCACCGCGGTTGGCCCACAAATTCTGGCCCGCATCGCAGGCACAGTGGCACAAGGTTTGGTTACCCGTCATCAACAAGGTAATACCCGCCCACTGAATATTATTGCTTGTGAGAATATGGTGCGTGGCACCAGCCAGTTGAAGCAGCAGGTTTTTGCTGCCTTGCCAGAAAGTGAGCAGGCATGGGTTGAGCAACATGTTGGGTTTGTTGATTCTGCGGTAGACCGCATTGTGCCGCCATCAGAAGCAGGCAGTACCGATATTCTGGCTGTGACAGTAGAAACATTCAGCGAGTGGATTGTTGATGGCACCCAGTTTAAAGGGCAGCCACCGCAAATCGCGGGTATGGAATTGACTGACAATCTGATGGCCTTTGTGGAGCGTAAACTCTTCACTTTGAACACCGGGCACGCTATTACCGCTTATTTGGGCCAGCTTGCCGGTCACCAAACCATTCGTGATGCCATCCTTGATCCTGCGGTACGCCAGACAGTGAAAGGTGCGATGGAAGAGAGTGGTGCGGTGCTGATTAAGCGCTATGCGTTTGATCCACAGAAACACGCCGCTTATATCGAAAAAATTCTCTCCCGTTTTGAAAACCCTTATCTGCACGATGATGTTGAGCGTGTTGGTCGTCAGCCACTGCGTAAACTGAGTGCCGGTGATCGATTGATCAAACCGCTATTGGGGACTTTGGAGTATCAGTTGCCACATAATAACCTGGTGACCGGCATTGCGGCTGCGATGAGCTACCGCAGTGAGCAAGACCCGCAAGCACAGGAGCTGGTTGAATTACTGGCTAAGTTAGGGCCGAAAGCCACTCTTGCTCAAATTTCCGGACTGCCAGCTGATAGCGAGGTTGTGGAACAGGCGGTGAGTGTGTATAACGCCATGCAGGACAAGCTGGCGCACTGATTCTGTTTCGTTATGAACAAAACGCGTTTGCGTTAGGGGATAAATACCGTGTCGGATTACGCGGTATTTATCCTTTGTTAGCCCGATAATCTGAAACCACCCCAGTGACAAACGATGATTGAGAAAACACAGGCATTTGAGAATCGGGTACTGGAACATCTGAACGCGGGGAAGACCGTTCGGAGTTTCTTGATGGCTGCTGTCGAATTATTGGCAGAAGCGTTAAACATTCTCGTGGTGCAGGTTTTTCGTAAAGATGACTATGCGGTGAAATATGCCGTAGAGCCATTACTGGTCGGGGATGGGCCGTTAGGTGAGTTATCCGTACGATTGAAGTTGGTTTATGCTTTGGGCGTCATCACCCGGCATGAGTATGAAGATGCTGAGTTATTAATGGCGCTGCGTGAAGAGCTAAACCATGATGGCACCGAGTATCGCTTTACCGATGACGAAATCCTCGGGCCATTTGGTGAATTGCATTGTGTTGCTGAGCTGCCACCAGTACCAACATTCTTACGCCCAGATGAAGCCGATGCTTCGCTGATTGCCATGCAACGCCAGCGTTATCAGCAGATGGTGCGTTCCACTATGGTGCTATCGATTACTGAATTACTCTCCCGCATCAGTCAAAAACAAGTTTCAAAACTCTCGCCGCTTGGCCATGTTTAATGATTAAAGACACTGAGCCATTCTTCGACCAACAGCCATAATGCTGTTATTGCCATCAAGCCACCCATCACGCCATTAAATAACCGCAGCTTCCAATTGACGCGCAGCGCATGGCGCAATTGATCCCCCATCACTGCCCAAACAGCGACGCAGGGCAGATTTAACAATGCAAAGCCGGTCATAATCAGCAGGGTATGGTTGAGCGTCGCCCCTTCGCGAGGGGTGAATAAGATGGCGACATTCATTGCCATCAACCAGGCTTTTGGATTTATGGCCTGAAATAATGCCCCCTGAATAAAGCCCATAGGTTGCTTACTATCCTTGGCATTGGGGGTGCCGGAATTAAAAATCTTCCATGAGAGCCACAGTAAATAGCCACCGCCTAATGTCACCAAAGGCAGACGGACAACTCCCACCCAACTGAGGATAAATGCCAATAGCGTGGTCATTAATGCGCATTGCAGTGCACAACCAAAGGTAATCCCCAACATCATCGGGAAAGTTCGGCGTAAGCCAAAATTAACGCCAGAAGCGGCTAACAACAGGTTATTCGGACCTGGGGTTATCGACATCACGGTGACGTAACTGATGAAAGCACTGTCCAACATGGGGGGAGATCCTATTAATGTTATCAAGAGATTCAGCATAAAGATCAATCCGTGATGGCGTCAGAAGCAGAAGTTATCTATTGTTATGGGTACAGTTTGCATGACACTAAACTGTACCCATTGATCCTGTGGAGAACTGTCACCATGTCCCTTGTTATGAACGAAATTCGCTACTTACAAGTGGCTGACAATCTGGCGCAAGCCATTAAGAATGGCAGTCTCCTGGCGGGGAGCCGCTTGCCCTCGGTGCGGGGTTACGCGCAGAGCCATCAGGTCAGTATCAATACCGTGGTGGCGGCGTATCGCACCCTGGAAGACCGTGGCCTGATTGAAGCGCGCCCGCAGTCGGGTTTTTATGTCTGTAGCCCGTCAACCGCCGTGGTGCCAACGGCCACAGTGGGCAAACCGGTAGACGAAGTGCTGGATTTGATTGATACCGTGTTTGCTGCACAACAAAATCCGCGCTTTACCAATATCTCGTTGGCTTGCCCGCAGACTGGCGATTTCTATCCCAGCGCCAAGCTGGGCCGCATCATGGCCTCCTTGTTACGCCGTCAGCCGCAGTTGATCAGTCAATATGCGCTGCCACCCGGCAACCAGCGCCTACGCCAGCAAATTGCCCGCCGCGCCATGACGTTGGGCATGTTGGCAGATCCGGCAGATATCACCATTACCCATGGGTGTATGGAGGCGCTGCAACTGGCGCTACGGGTGGCCACCAAACCCGGGGATTGTGTCGGGCTGGAATCACCGACCTATTTCTATCTGATGCCATTGCTGGCAAGCCTCGGGTTGAAAGCGGTGGAGATTCCAACCGATCCACAGCAAGGTATCTCATTGGATGTACTGGAGTTGTTGCTTGAAGAAGGGCGACTGAATGCACTGATTGCTATGCCGACGGTGCAGAATCCTTTGGGTTATACCATGCCGCTCGCCGCCAAAAAACGATTGGCACAGCTGATGAACGATCACCAAGTGCCATTAATTGAAGATGGTTTGTATGCTGAAATTCAATTTGGCTCGACGTTATCTCCGGCAGTTAAAGCCTTTGATCGTGACGGCTGGGTGCTGTTTTGCTCCAGTTTTACCAAAACGCTGGCACCGGATTTCCGTATCGGCTGGATTGATGGTGGGCGTTTCGCTGAAGCACTGCACAAACTAAAAGCAGTATCGTCGATGGCGGAGCCGATGCTGTTGTCGGAGACTCTGGCACTGTTCCTTGAGTCTGGTGGCTATGATCACCATCTGCGTAGCTTGCGCCGTCGTTATGCGCAGCAAGTACAGCAAGCCCAACAACTGATAACCCGCAACTTCCCACGTGGAACTACAGTGACACAGCCGGCTGGCGGATTTGTTTTTTGGGTTGAATTCCCTGATAGCGTCGATACCGTGGCGCTGTTCCATCAATTGCTGCAAGAGCAGATTTGCCTGACGCCGGGGACACTTTATTCACCTAGTGGCCGCTATCGTCATGCATTTCGCCTATCCTGCTGTTATCCATTTAATAGCCGTTATACTGGGGCGTTGGAGCGATTAGGGGCGGTCGCATGTGAAATGAGTGGTTTACCGGCCGGAATGCAGTGGCGGCCGGTTCAGGAGGCTGCTGCCGAAAGAGATGCATCCTGATACACTATCCATCTTGATGCACAATCAGTGCTATCCTATCTCCAACTTTAGCGAAATATCGTGCCCATTAGCGGCATGTACGGGCCAATACTATGAAAGAACATGCAGAAATCAAACGTCTAAGCGATATGCTGGATGCGCTGAATCACAAAGATCCAACTGTTATTCAGCAGGGTAATGTGGATTTAATCGCACAGCATATGAAAGAAAAAGAGAAACTGGCGGCCGAAATCCAGCGCTTGAAAGAAGTCAGGGTTAAAAACCTGAGTGCTGAAGCCCAGAAGCTGGCTAAACTGCCCTTCAGTCGTGCCATCACCAAAAAAGAACAGGCTGATATGGGCACTTTGAAGAAAGCAGTGCGCGGTATTGTGGTGGTTCACCCAATGACAGCATTAGGCCGCGAGATGGGCCTGAAAGAAGTGACTGGTTACGCCAAAAAAGCGTTCTGATTGCGGTTAATGACAAAGTGCCCGTAACGGTGAAAATAGGCAGATCGTAAAGACGCCGTAAACCCTTTCCTGGGGGCTCGAGCCGCGCCATCCGTGGCGCGGACGCTTTACTCTTCTACCTGTCCTCACCTTGCAAGATCGAGTCGTTGGGGGTTGTCAGCAGTCTGTGATTGCGACTTTCGAAATAACCGGGTGTGTGGCATGGCCGCCATCCGGTTTGTTTTTTAGCTCTGACGCCACTCCTGACATATGCTTAGCATATGCTGGTGTTTTTAATGACACGAGCATCAGGAGTAAAAATATGAGAACGGTATCTATTTTCAAAAATGGGCAGAATCGAGCAATTCGTTTGCCAAAAGATATGGATTTTGATGGCTTGACCGAGCTGGAAATACTCAGAGACGGTGATAGTATTATTTTACGACCCATACGCCCGACATGGGTATCATTCATGGATGAAGATAAGGCAGATGATGATTTTCTTGCCGAAAGACAGGATGTTATCGAAGAAGGGCGCTTCGAGTTATGATCAAAAAATTATATATGCTTGATACGAATATTTGTTCTTTTATTATGCGGGAACGACCAGCAGAATTAATTATAAAACTACAACAGTGTATTGAGCATCAGAATAAAATAGTTGTCTCAGCAATTACATACTCAGAAATGCGGTTTGGCGCTATAGGTAAGAAAGCATCTCCAAATCATAATTATTTAGTTGATGAATCTGTAAAAAGGTTAGATGCTATTTTACCGTGGGATACCGCAGCTGTTAATGCCACGAC
This sequence comes from Yersinia enterocolitica subsp. enterocolitica, assembly GCF_901472495.1. Classification (NCBI taxonomy): domain Bacteria; kingdom Pseudomonadati; phylum Pseudomonadota; class Gammaproteobacteria; order Enterobacterales; family Yersiniaceae; genus Yersinia; species Yersinia enterocolitica. Next base: position 3,245,802 of record NZ_LR590469.1, on the reverse strand, counting down.
TAATATTAAGGTTGAGCTGGCAAAGCAGGGGACATCAATTGGTGGAAATGATGCCGCCATAGCAGGGCATGCTATTTCTGTTGGCGCAATATTAGTCACTAATAATATTGGAGAATTTGAAAGAGTCAAAAAGTTGAGAATAGAAGACCGGACTCTATGACGACTAGCCTCAGAGTCCCAACCCCTAGATAGTCCCCAGTAACCGCCGATTAAAATCTTCTATCTTTCCCTGCGAAATACGGGTCAGCATGGTTTTGCTCCAACTGGCGGATAATCCAGATACTGACAACAAGCGGCGATACTGTTCTTCGTCAAACGGCATATGCCAGGCAATAGCAATGGCCTCCGATACACTGATATCACTGGTGCGCGCTAATAGCTCCAGTGGATGACCGTCACTGACTTTGCCGGGTGAAATCACACGATACAACCAACCGCAGTAGCTGGTTTGCTGCATCAACACCGACATATCTTCGATAGCAAAATGGAAGTTGAGTTTGTAGCAAGGTGAGCGCGGTTGTGTCACCTGAATGAGTGTTTCACCCCAGCGGTAAATATCCCCCATATAGACATTTTGTTCAGTCATGCCGAGGGTCGATATGTTCTCGCCGTAAGCCGGAGCGGAAAAAAACTCAGCCTGTTCAGGAAATTGTTGTCTCCAGTGAGCGTAATGCTCGCGTGGGTAGTGGCATAACGCCCGATCCGGGCCGCCGTGAAAGCGAGTTTCGGCTTGTTCATCCCCTTCCAGACCCAGAGATGTGAGCATAATGCTGCCCTGCACCTGACGTTTGCCAATGGCACTTGGGGAACTGCCGCTGTAAGGCTCGATTTTACCGATATAAACCTGTGGATATTTCATCTGCTCTCCTTGTCTGCGTTCAGAAGGGAGACTCAGAATACCCTGCCTGACGGCAGGGCTCCATGGTTTAACGCAGAATCAGAAGGTTTCCCAGTTATCCTGCTGTTGGCTACGGTTCGTCTCTGGCGCTGGGCGTGGAGTGGTTGCCCGTGGCGTGGTTGTTTCGCTTTGAACAGATTCAGTTTCTGCTTCGGACAGGCGGAACACGGCAACCGCTTGTGCCAGTAAGATAGCTTGTTCTGCCAGTGAATCAGCGGCAGCGGCAGACTCTTCCACCAATGCGGCGTTCTGTTGAGTGGTGCTGTCCATTTCCGAGATAGCCTGACTCACCTGGGTGATACCCCGGCTTTGTTCATCTGAGGCAGAGGCAATTTCAGCCATGATATCGCGTACATGGGTCACTGAGCGGACAATATCTTCCATAGTTTGACCCGCATTTTGTACCAACGATGTACCGGCATTGACTTGAGACACCGACTCTCCAATCAACCCTTCAATTTCTTTTGCTGCCTGTGCACTGCGTTGTGCCAAATTACGTACTTCGCTCGCGACCACAGCAAAACCGCGGCCTTGTTCACCGGCGCGCGCCGCTTCAACTGCGGCATTCAGCGCCAGAATATTAGTCTGGAAAGCAATACTGTTAATCACTGAGGTGATTTCAGAAATGCGTTTAGAACTGCCGGAAATATCGTTCATGGTGCGTACCACATCGTTAACCAGCTTGCCGCCTTGCTGCGCGGTTTGTGATGCTTCCGTCGCTAGCTGATTAGCATGGTGGGCATTATCAGCATTCTGTTTAACCGTAGCATTCAACTGCTCCATACTGGCGGCAGTTTCTTCTACCGCAGCTGCTTGTTGCTCTGTTCGGGATGATAAATCAGTATTGCCAGCGGCAATCTCGCCGGAGGCATGAGACACCTGGCTGACGCCAATGCGAATTTCGTCAATCATGGCACGCAGGTTTTCATTCATTCGGGCGACGGCATTCATCAGCAGGCCCAGTTCATCCGTACGATTGGAGGTGGTTGCTGCGGTTAAATCACCAGTGGCAATGCGCTCGGCCATCGCCAATGTGGTGCGCAGTGGCACAGTAATCTGGCGGGTCATGCGCCATGAAATCAGTAAACCCAATATCAGGGCCGCAATAGCTGCTATAGCTAGCTGCAATTGCGCATTATTGATTTCATCATGAGTACCTTGCAGTTCTTGAGTGAACAAATGCGTCGCCAACTTATTTAATTCATTGGCATTCTCTTCCATCACTTTACCCACTTCCAGCTCTTGCTGATATGCCGGTAAATAGGCTAATACGTTGTCTTTATAGATACTGAGACTGGAAATGACTGGAGCTAATAGTTTTTGCTGATCGGCTGATAGCACCGGCATGAAAGCATTCGCCGCGCTGTTGGCAATATTGATTGAGGTAATCAATGAAGACTCTGCATCCTGGTTGCGATCCAGTAATAAACCTCGCGCGTTATAGCGCACGGTCATTAACTTTTGGTTCATTTCCGCCAGCAGAATCTGGGTGTTGGTATCAGCACCCTCATTAAGCAAACTTTGCTGTAACTCATTGAGGTTCTTCTGGGTTTCAGAAATATTCCAACTTTTGCGTACATCGTCCTTATGAGCCACCGCATTAACAAAATTGCTCTGTTGTTGCAGATATTCGTCTACCACATCGGCAATGCTACTGATTGTCTTGCGGTTGTTTTCCGACCAGCCAAGGCTTTCGCTTTGAGTTAATAGATTTTTTATATTATTGATATGTTGAGAGTTTTCTTTAATATATTGCAGGTCATAGGTACGTTCATATAACGCACGGTTATATTTCGCCTGATTAGCCTCATCATTAATTTTGTAGCTCAAATCGACTTTATAAGCATGTTCTTCAATGACGGAGAAATGATATGCGGTGGTACCAGCGATGATCCCAACCAATAACAACATCAGGAAAAAGCTTAACCCCAGCTTTTTACCGACTTTCACGTTTTCAAAGTGACCAAAAACTTTGCTAAATGCTGCCATGTTCTTCTCCGTTGTACGGTGTTTTTGCTGCAAATCAATCAGCGTAGGTGAGTTTGGGGAGGTCTAATTATTAGAGGATTTCGGGGAACTGGCGGTATGTGGGGCAGCCTTGGCAAGAGTGCTTTTCCCAAACGCAATACCCGTCATACTTCAAGTTGCATGTGCGTTGACCGCCTTCCTGTAACTCGAATTATTTAGGGTTATAGTTCATGGACTTAATATCCATGAGTACCAGTGACCTTCTTGTACATTCTATCGGCAAGAATTGACTAAACTTTAGCAATAAAAAATGCCAGCAAGAGGGCCTTGCTGGCATATATCTTTCGAACTTGAAGCTATAGGGTGTAGCTGCTTTCGTTACTTAGCTTGAGCGAAGCGCGCGGCTGCTTCGTCCCAGTTAACCACGTTCCAGAATGCTTTGATGTAGTCTGGGCGGCGGTTTTGGAATTTCAGATAGTAAGCGTGTTCCCACACATCCAGGCCCACAATTGGGAAACCTGATGCGCCAGAAACAGCTTCACCCATCAGCGGGCTGTCTTGGTTAGCAGTCGAAACAACAGCCAGTTTGCCGTCGTCTTTCAGTACCAGCCAGGCCCAGCCTGAACCGAAACGTGTTGCCGCAGCAGCTTCAAATTTCTCTTTGAAGCTGTCAACGCTGCCGAAGTCGCGCTCAATAGCCGCTTTCAGGTCACCGGCTAAGGTGGTGCCCAGTTTCAGGCCTTTCCAGAACAAGCTGTGGTTAGCATGGCCACCGGCGTTATTACGCATAAAGGTACGTTTTTCAGCCGGGACTTTGTCCAGATCTTTGATCAGATCTTCAACACTGAATTTAGCCAGCTCAGGGAAGCTTTCCAACACCGTGTTTGCATTGTTAACATAGGTTTGGTGGTGTTTGGTGTGATGGATTTCCATCGTCTGCTTATCGAAGTGTGGTTCCAGGGCGTCATAAGCATAAGGCAGGGATGGCAGTGAGTAACTCATAATCATCGTCTCCGTAGGTGTAGGGCGGCACAAAAAAAGTAAGCACCGCGTAAGCATTCGGATCATTATAGTTAATTAAATGATATTGAAAATGATTATCAATGCCGTACTTATTGTGTGGTCTTTCTATTCCTGAATCCGATTTGGGTGGGTATACACCGTTGCCCGGCCGGGTTTACTGAAGCCAACCAAGGTGAGATTACACCGCTCGGCTACCTCAACTGCTAAGGTTGTTGCAGCTGAAACAGCAAATAAAATCTCGGCTCCACACATAGCCGTTTTCTGCACCATCTCATAACTGGCGCGGCTGGAAACCAGCACCGCGCCTTGCTGCCACGGCTGTTTAGCTCGAACCCCCAGCAGCTTATCCAGCGCCACATGACGACCCACATCTTCACAGCCACCTAATAATTCGCCTTGAGGATTAATCCAGGCGGCAGCATGGGTACAGCCGGTTAGTTGACCCACTGTTTGCACTTGTTTGAGCTGTGCCAGCGCATTATCGAGTTGATTCAAATTAAAGGTCTGAGTGAAAGGCAGGGGGGCGATGGGGCGGAAAATATCGTCCAGTTGTTCGATACCACAAACTCCACACCCAGTGCGGCCAGCCATAGCTCGGCGGCGTTCTTTTAAACCTGCAAAACGGCGGCTGGAGAGTTCAATGTTAACTTCTATGCCATTACAGCTGGGTGTGACATCAATGGCATAGATTTCTTGTGGCGCGGTAATAATGCCTTCTGACAACGAAAACCCCAGCGCGAAAGCCTCTAAATCCTTAGGGGTCGCCATCATCACCACATGAGAAATGCCGTTGTATACCAGCGCTACCGGCACTTCTTCTGCCAGCCAATCCAATTGCGGTTCTGCCATGTGATGGCGCTGTAGCACGTTAAGTTGCCTGGCACCGCAAATTTCGGTGGAGAGGTCAATATCTGAAGGTTTGATCTGGCTCACTATGCGGCCCTGAAAGTTATAACCCATAATCACAATGTGGTAACATTCACATTAAGAATGGTATGGGTATAATTCCATTTATATAGAAATGTATCCCACACCGATAAAGGTGATATTGCGTCAGCGATTTTAGCGCTTCTGGTTTTGTTGAGGGAAGCGCGAACTGAATTTTAAATTCATACAATGTGACAATGAATGAAGGAGAGACCCATGCAGGTCAGCAGAAGGCAGTTCTTTAAGATCTGCGCTGGCGGTATGGCAGGAACCACGGTCGCGGCACTTGGCTTTACGCCGTCGGTGGCGCTGGCGGAAACGCGCAATTATAAGTTGCTGCGCGCCCGTGAAACGCGGAATACCTGCACATATTGCTCCGTCGGTTGCGGGCTTTTGATGTATAGCCTCGGCGATGGTGCTAAAAACGCCAAAGAGAGTATTTTCCACATTGAAGGGGACCCGGATCATCCGGTCAACCGTGGTGCGCTGTGCCCTAAAGGTGCGGGGCTGGTGGATTTTATTCACAGCGAAAGCCGCTTGAAATACCCAGAATATCGCGCGCCAGGTTCAGACAAATGGCAGCGAATCACTTGGAATGATGCATTTGACCGCATTGCCAAGCTGATGAAAGAAGACCGGGACGCTAATTTCATTAAGACCAACGATGCGGGCGTGACCGTCAACCGTTGGCTGAGTACCGGTATGCTGTGTGCTTCTGCATCCAGTAATGAGACGGGTTATCTGACCCAGAAATTTAGTCGCGCTCTCGGCATGCTTGCCGTAGACAACCAAGCACGTGTCTGACACGGACCAACGGTAGCAAGTCTTGCTCCAACATTTGGTCGCGGTGCGATGACCAACCACTGGGTTGACATCAAGAACGCAGACTTAATTATCGTCATGGGCGGTAATGCGGCAGAAGCGCATCCGGTGGGGTTCCGCTGGGCGATGGAAGCCAAAATCCACAACAATGCCAAGTTGCTGGTGATAGACCCACGCTTTACCCGTACTGCATCGGTGGCTGACTTCTACACGCCCATCCGTTCCGGTAGCGATATTGCGTTCCTGTCCGGCGTGTTGTTGTATCTGATGACCAACAACAAAATTAATCGCGAATACGTCGAAGCTTATACCAACGCCAGCTTGCTGGTGCGGGAAGACTATACCTTTGATGAGGGTTTATTCAGTGGTTATGACGCCGAAAACCGCAAATACGATAAAACCACCTGGAATTACCAGTTGGATGAAAACGGCTTTGCCAAACGCGATGTCACATTACAAGACCCGCGCTGTGTGTGGAACTTGCTGAAAGAACACGTCAGCCGTTACACGCCAGAGGTGGTTTCCAACATCTGCGGTACGCCAAAAGAAGATTTCTTGCAGGTTTGCGAATATCTCGCCGAAACCAGTGCGTCCAATAAAACTGCCACGTTCCTGTATGCGCTGGGCTGGACACAGCACTCGGTTGGTGCGCAGAACATCCGCACTATGGCGATGATCCAGTTGCTGCTGGGCAATATGGGGATGGCAGGGGGCGGTATTAACGCCTTGCGCGGTCACTCTAATATTCAGGGCTTAACTGACCTGGGCTTGCTGTCACAAAGCTTACCGGGCTACCTGAATTTGCCGTCAGAAAAGCAGCCGGATATTGATACATACCTGAAGGCTAACACCCCGAAAACCTTGTTACCGGGCCAGGTTAACTACTGGAGTAATTACCCGAAATTCTTCATCAGCCTGATGAAAAGTTTCTACGGTGATAAAGCCCAGAAAGAGAACGGCTGGGGCTACGACTGGTTACCTAAGTGGGATAAAGGCTACGACGTCTTGCAGTATTTCGAAATGATGTCGCAGGGCAAAGTGAATGGCTATATTTGCCAGGGCTTTAACCCGGTCGCATCGTTCCCGAACAAAAACAAAGTAGTGGCATCACTGTCGAAACTGAAATTCTTGGTGACTATTGACCCGCTCAATACTGAAACCGCGAATTTCTGGCAAAACCACGGTGAATTTAACGAGGTCGATCCATCGAAAATTCAAACGGAGGTATTTCGTTTACCATCCACCTGTTTTGCTGAAGAAAACGGTTCTATTGTTAACTCCAGCCGCTGGCTGCAATGGCACTGGAAAGGTGCTGATGCGCCGGGCGAAGCATTGAACGATGGCGCTATTTTGGCCGGTATCTTTAGTCGTCTGCGTGATATGTACCGCCGCGAAGGTGGTGCAGTGCCAGAGCAGGTGCTCAATATGACCTGGGATTATCTGACGCCAGACAATCCAGAGCCAGAAGAAGTGGCACAAGAAAGCAATGGTAAAGCGCTGGCCGATATTACCGATGCCGATGGCAAAGTTCTGGTCAAAAAGGGCGAGCAGCTCAGCACCTTTGCTCACCTGCGCGATGACGGCACTACCGCCAGTGGCTGTTGGATCTTTGCCGGTAGCTGGACACCAGCCGGTAACCAGATGGCACGGCGCGATAATGCTGATCCATCAGGTCTTGGCAATACGCTGGGCTGGGCATGGGCATGGCCGCTTAACCGTCGCATTCTGTACAACCGTGCGTCCGCTGACCCTCAGGGTAAACCTTGGGATCCGAAACGCCAGTTACTGGAGTGGGATGGTGCCAAATGGGGCGGCGTCGATATTCCAGATTACAGCGCTGCCGCGCCGGGTAGTGATGTCGGGCCGTTCATTATGCAGCCTGAAGGTATGGGGCGTCTGTTTGCCATCGACAAAATGGCAGAAGGGCCATTCCCGGAACACTATGAGCCATTCGAAACGCCGCTGGGCACTAACCCACTGCATCCGAATGTGATATCCAACCCAGCTGCGCGCGTCTTTAAAGATGACCTGGCTGCAATGGGTTCTCATGAGCAGTTCCCGTATGTCGGCACCACTTATCGTCTGACCGAGCATTTCCACTACTGGACTAAGCATGCGCTGCTCAATGCTATCGCTCAGCCAGAACAGTTTGTGGAAATTGGCGAAAAACTGGCGGCGAAAAAGGGCATTAAGCAGGGCGATACCGTGAAAGTCAGCTCCAACCGCGGCTACATCAAAGCCAAGGCAGTGGTGACCAAACGTATTCGTACGCTGAATGTTCATGGGCAGGAAGTTGACACTATTGGTATCCCGATCCACTGGGGTTACGAAGGGGTGGCGAAAAAAGGCTTTATTGCCAATACCCTGACACCGTTTGTCGGTGATGCTAATACGCAAACGCCAGAGTTTAAGGCGTTCCTGGTCAACGTGGAAAAGGTGTAACGGAGAGAACCTATGTCACTGCAAACTCAAGACATTATCCGGCGCTCTGGCACCAATTCCCTTACGCCGCCGCCACAGGATCGTAACCACCAGCAAGAGGTGGCCAAGCTTATCGACGTCACCACCTGTATCGGCTGTAAAGCCTGTCAGGTGGCCTGTTCGGAGTGGAACGACATTCGTGATGAAGTGGGCCATAACGTCGGGGTGTACGATAACCCTGCCGATTTAACCGCCAAGTCATGGACAGTAATGCGTTTTTCTGAAGTTGAAGACGAAGAGAGCGGCAAGCTGGAGTGGCTGATCCGTAAGGATGGCTGCATGCATTGCGCTGATCCGGGCTGTTTGAAAGCCTGTCCGTCAGAAGGCGCTATCATTCAGTATGCGAATGGTATTGTCGACTTCCAGTCAGAGCACTGTATCGGTTGTGGTTACTGCATCGCTGGTTGCCCGTTTGATGTCCCGCGCATGAACAAAGACGACAATCGGGTGTACAAATGTACTCTGTGCGTCGATCGCGTCGGTGTAGGTCAGGAACCTGCCTGTGTGAAAACCTGCCCGACTGGAGCGATTCACTTTGGTACCAAAGAAGCGATGAAAGAAGTGGCCGCCGGCCGGGTTAGCGAACTGAAAACGCGCGGCTTTGATAACGCCGGGTTATATGACCCAGCGGGTGTTGGGGGCACCCACGTGATGTATGTGCTGCATCATGCGGATAAACCACAGCTTTATCATGGTTTGCCGGAGAACCCGACCATCAGCCCGACGGTCACTTTCTGGAAAGGCATCTGGAAACCACTGGCCGCGATTGGCTTTGCCGCGACCTTTGCCGCCAGTATCTTCCACTACGTGGGTGTCGGCCCGAACCGGGTTGAAGAAGAAGAGAACGAAGACGATAAACCGGATTCCGCGCCTTCCGATACTGCATCCAAGGCTCCTGAGCCTACCACCGCTGAACACTCAGACGACGGGGAGACGCGGAAATGAGAAAAGAAAAGCGTATCCAGCGCTACAGTGCGCCGGAGCGAATCAATCACTGGATAGTGGCTTTTTGTTTTATATTAGCTGCCATCAGTGGTCTGGGGTTCTTCTTCCCATCATTTAACTGGTTGATGAATATTTTTGGTACGCCGCAGTTGGCGCGCATCCTTCACCCCTTCGCTGGGGTGATTATGTTCGCTGCCTTCCTCATCATGTTTTTCCGTTACTGGAAACATAACTTGATCAACAAGGAAGACCTGGAGTGGGCTAAAAATATCCATAAAATTGCCATGAATGAGGAAGTGGGTGACACGGGGCGCTATAATTTTGGTCAGAAATGCGTATTCTGGGCTGCTATTATCAGCTTGGTGTTATTGCTGGCCAGTGGCGTGGTAATTTGGCGGCCTTATTTTGCGCCCTCTTTCCCGATCCCACTGATTCGTCTGGCGCTGTTGGTGCATTCGTTGGCCGCGGTAGGATTGATTATCGTGATTATGGTGCATATTTATGCCGCCCTGTGGGTGAAAGGCACCATTACCGCGATGGTAGAAGGCTGGGTACCCGCAGCATGGGCTAAAAAGCACCATCCGCGTTGGTATCGCGAGGTCAATGCCAAAAGGCAGCTTCAGAACAAACAGGAAGAGAAACCCTGATGAGTATTCGCATTGTCCCTAAAGATCAATTAGGTAAACAGAGCGAAAAAGGTACAACGGCGGGGAATATCCCGCCGTTACTTTTCGCGAATTTAAAAAGCCTGTATACCCGGCGCACCGAACGTTTACAGCAGTTAGCGCTGGATAATCCACTGGCTGACTATCTGGATTTTGCTGCCAAAATTACCCAAGCGCAGCAAAAAGCGCTGCATGACCATCCGCTGGTATTGGATATGCAGGCTGAGTTGGCACAATCTGCGGCCAGTGGTAAACCGCCGCTAGATTTGAGTGTTTTTCCGCGCACGGATCACTGGCGCAAGCTGTTATCAGCATTGATTGCCGAGTTACGCCATGATGCCCCCGACCATATCGTGGCGGTGCTGGATAATCTGGATAAGGCATCAGTACATGAGTTGGAATTGTACGCAGATGCACTGTTAAACCGCGAGTTTGCACAGATTGGCAGCGAAAAAGCGCCATTTATCTGGGCTGCGCTATCCTTGTATTGGGCGCAGATGGCGAGCCAAATTCCTGGCAAAGCGCGGGCTGAATATGGTGAACATCGCCAATTCTGCCCAGTGTGCGGCAGTATTCCGGTTTCCAGTGTGGTACATATCGGTACGCAAAACGGTTTACGTTATTTGCACTGCAACTTGTGTGAAAGCGAGTGGCATGTGGTGCGGATTAAATGCAGTAATTGTGAGCAGACCCGTGATTTGAACTACTGGTCGCTAGACACCGAATTAGCCGCCGTGAAAGCGGAAAGTTGTGGTGATTGTGGCACTTACCTGAAAATCTTATATCAGGAAAAAGACCCGATGGTAGAAGCGGTGGCAGATGATTTGGCCTCGTTGATTCTTGATGCCAAGATGGAAGGCGAAGGGTTTGCCCGTAGCAGTATTAATCCCTTTTTGTTTCCCGGGGAATAACTTTTCCTTATTACCCCTGATTTGAGTGGCTATGAGCGCAGAACCCCATCACCTTTACAGTCAGTTACCCGCCATAGACAGCTTGCTGCGAGCGCCAGAAATGGCCCCTTTGCTGGATGAATATGGCGCAGCCTTGTTAACTGAAAACCTGCGTTTGATGCAGGCTGAAGCCCGTGAATATATCCGTCAATTCCATACGTTGGCTGATTGGTGTGCGGACTGGCCTGCGGCTTTACGTCATCGACTGAACCAACGTCAACCCGCATTAAAACCCGTCTTTAACCTCTCCGGCACCGTTTTACACACCAATCTAGGGCGAGCACCTTTAGCGGAATCCGCTATTGCTGCGGTAACTGATGCCATGCGCGGCGCGGTTACCCTCGAATATTCCCTGAGTGGTGCAGGTCGTGGCCATCGTGATCGCGCGGTAGCCGATTTACTCTGCGAACTGACTGGAGCGGAAGATGCCTGCATCGTTAATAATAATGCTGCTGCGGTATTTTTGATGCTGACTGTCATGGCTGCCGGGAAGCAGGTGGTGGTTTCTCGGGGTGAATTGGTGGAAATTGGCGGCGCTTTTCGTATCCCGGATGTGATGCGTCAGGCTGGTTGTGAGCTGGTTGAGGTGGGTACCACCAACCGCACTCATCTAAAAGATTACCGTCAGGCCATTAGCGAACATACTGGTTTGCTGATGAAAGTGCATACCAGCAATTACAGTATTGAGGGCTTTACGGCCTCGGTGGCGGAGCAGCAACTGGCTGCGTTAGGGCATGAATTTGCGATTCCGACCGCAACAGATCTGGGCAGTGGTTCGCTGGTGGATATGACCCGCTACGGCTTACCGGCGGAACCGATGCCGCAGCAGTTAATTGCAGCGGGCGTCGATTTGGTGACTTTTTCAGGGGATAAGCTGCTCGGTGGCCCTCAGGCAGGGATCATTCTCGGCAAAAAGCAGTGGATTGATCAATTGCAGCAGCATCCGCTCAAGCGGGTGCTTCGGGCCGATAAAATGACACTGGCTGCACTGGATGCGACCTTGCGCCTTTATCAGCAACCCGATCGTTTGACCGAATTGTTACCGACAATGCGGCTGCTAACTCGTCCGGCGCAAGATATTGCCGAGAGTGCGCAGCGGGTGCTGGCCGCCTTAAATAGCAGCTATGGCGCTGAGTTTACGCTGGCGGTTGAGTCATGCTGGTCGCAGATTGGCAGTGGTTCATTACCGGTAGACCGGTTACCCAGTTGGGCGGTAACATTTACCCCTAAAGAGGGCAGCGGAAGTGCGCTGGAAGCACTCACTGCGCGCTGGCGTGGTTTGGCTAAACCGATCATTGGCCGCGTGGCAGATGAGCGTTTATGGTTGGATTTGCGCTGTCTGGAGGATGAAGCGGCGTTGCTCAGGGAGTTGGCACCATGATTATTGCAACTGCGGGTCATGTTGACCACGGTAAAACCACGCTTTTACAAGCCATTACCGGGGTTAATGCAGACCGCTTGCCGGAAGAAAAACAACGCGGCATGACCATTGACTTGGGTTATGCCTACTGGCCACAACCTGATGGCAGCATTATCGGGTTTATTGATGTCCCCGGACATGAGAAATTTCTTGCCAATATGCTGGCTGGCGTCGGCGGTATTGCTCATGCTTTGCTGGTGGTGGCCTGTGATGATGGCGTGATGGCGCAAACCCGCGAGCATCTGGCCATCCTGCGGCTGACGGGCCGCCCGACATTGACGGTGGCGCTGACTAAATCCGATAGAGTGGATGACGAGCGTATTGCGCAAGTACGCCAGCAAGTGATGGCTGAGCTGTTAGCCCAAGGCTGGGAAATCGAGCAAGTCACGCTGTTTGTCACTGCGGCTACGGCCGACCTGGGTATTAGTGAATTGCGCGAGCATCTGGCGCAATGCCAGCAGCAAGATGAAAATAGTCACCGGCTATCGCGGCGGTTTCGTCTGGCTATTGACCGCGCCTTCAGTGTGAAAGGCGCAGGTTTAGTGGTCACAGGGACGGCGCTAGCGGGCAAAGTAGCGGTGGGTGATACCTTATGGCTCACGGGCAGTGATTGCCCAGTACGGGTGCGAGGTATACACGCTCAAAACCAGGATACCCAACATGCGCAGGCGGGCCAGCGCATTGCCCTGAATATTTCCGGCGATATTAGCAAACAACAGATCAATCGTGGTGACTGGCTATTGGCCCAACAGCCAGCGGAACCCGTGGATAGAGTGTTGGTCGTCGTCGATGCAGATGAACCGATACAGCACTGGCAACCGCTGCATTTGCATCATGCCGCCAGCCATATTACCGGGCGCTTTTCATTGCTTAACCCCCCTCAACCGGAGGGCGATCAATCCCAATTGATACTGGCCGAGCTACTGCTGGATAATCCCCTGTGGTTGGCTGAGAATGATCGTTTGATTCTGCGAGATATTGCCGCGAAAAAGACATTGGGTGGGGCGCGTGTTATTCATCTGGCAGTGCCAAAACGGGGGAAACGGCAACCGGCATTTTTGGCGTGGTTAACCGCGTTAGCGCAAGCGAAGAGCGATCCTGAGGTGCTGGAGTTGCATTTGGCACAAGGGCCAATTTCTCTGCATAAATTCAGTTGGGCGCGTCAGCTTAACAACCATGATATGGCAGCATTGCTGGCAGGTACTGATTGTGTGGTAGCCGGTGATATTGCTCTGTCTAGCCCTCATGCTCAGCAAGCTCAACAAACCTTATTGCATGTTTTATGTCTCTACCATCAACAGCATAGTGATCAGTTAGGATTAGGGCGGGCGCGGTTGCGGCGCATGGCATTGCCGACATTGGATGAAGCATTGGTGTTTCGTTTAATTGATAATCTGCTGGCACAAGGCGCGCTAAAAAATACCCGTGGCTGGTTGCATCTGCCTGATCATGGATTGGGATTTACCGAGCAAGAACAAGCACGATGGCAACAGGTTGCCCCCTATTTCTCTGACGATCCGTGGTGGGTTCGTGATTTAGCGGCACAATTGGCAATGGATGAAAGTGAAATGCGCAGCTTGCTACGTAAAGCGGCACAACTGGGCTACATCACGGCAATTGTTCCCGACCGCTACTATCTGAGCCAACGTATTGAGCAGTTTGCTGATTTGATTCGTGAATTGGATGCCAGTCAAGGCAGCGCCAGCGCAGCAGATTTTCGTGACCGGTTAGGTATTGGCCGTAAGCTGGCGATTCAAATCCTTGAATTCTTTGACCGCAGCGGCTTCACTCGCCGTCGGGGTAATGACCATTTATTGCGCGACAGCGGGCTGTTTTCTTCTGTGAATTAATCGGTTGTCTATTTTACATCGCTATAGATGTATTTCCCTTAAATACACTTTTAATGATGTATTTTGCGCGACATACATCTGTTAACATGTATTTATCATAAAATACATCGATTATTATGTGTTATGCTTAAAATACATCATAAAGAATGTAATTGGGATGACATGAGAACACTGACAGATGTTGCAGAAGAAATAAAAAGTATCCGCCAGCAGCAGAAACTTAAACAATCTGATATGCGTCTGGTTAATGGGATGACGCAACAGCAGGTTTCCAAGTTCGAAAAAGGAGGAGATATCAATCTTTCAACCCTGCTGCGTATTCTGGATGGCTTTAATTTGGAAATGGTATTTGTGACGCGCGATCAGGCTCGGGAATTGCGTCAGAGATTGAACTCGGCAAACATGGTAGAGACTGAAGATAACAGCGAGCATAGCAGCCCATGGCAGCAGAAATATAGACACTTGGAGGATTGATTAATGCCCCAACAGGTTGAAAGAGTCGAAGGGCTGGCACTATTTCTGGGAGAGGTTCGCATTGGTGTGTTGGTGCATTATACCGGTGGTCGGAATGCTCTCTCGTTCGATCCTGACTATATCGCTATGCCAGATAAACACCGACCAACTTTCACCTTAACCCAACAAATTGATTCGGGTTATCTGAGTAGGACGCAGATTAATAAACAAAAATTACCACCGGTATTATCTAATTTGCTACCCGAAGGGGCGCTACGGCAGATGATGGTGGGACAACTAAAAATTCATGAAGATAATGAGTTTCCGTTGTTGGCTCGTGCTGGTGATAACCTGGCTGGTGCGTTGATAGCTCACCCACTGACCAAAGGCGATATCCCGCAATGGGCGCTTTCAGCTCATGAGAAAATAGAAGCAGTACAAATAAATGCAAAAAATATTGCAGATAAATTTTCATTGGCTGGTGTGCAACTTAAATTTTCATCCAACTATAGGAATGGCCGTTTCATCATAACTACTGATGTGGGCGACGATAGCTGGATAGTAAAAGTCCCATCGACAATACATAAAAATGTACCCGAGAATGAATATTCTGCGATGCGTCTGGCACAAGCTATTGGCGTGAATATACCTGATATTATATTGGCACCCAGAGAGCAAATTGATCATTTGCCTGACATTCAATTACCTCCAGGTGAGCATATTTATTTGATCCGACGTTTTGATCGTAAAGGGAATGGGCGAGTACACACTGAGGACTTTGCACAAATATTTAATCGGTATCCGGACAAAAAATACCAAGGTAATAATTACGAACAAATTGCCAGTATTTTGCATGATAATGCTGGTGGATTGGCTGACATTCAACAGATGGCCCGCCGTTTGTTGGCTAATATCATGTTAGCTAATGGTGATGCCCATCTTAAGAATTGGACCGTCATCTACCCTGATGGTTGCCACGCAAAACTTTCACCAGCTTATGATATTGTTTTTACCAAAGCCTATATACCGAATGAGTCTGAGTTAGCATTGAAGATGGCGAGAGAAAAAAATTGGTATTCAATGAGTTTTGCAACATTCAAAATATGGAGTGAGCGTATCGGTGTATCTTACCCTGCTATAAAAGCACATCTGGAAGAGGCTATTGAAATTGCTCGTCGCGACTGGCCAGAGATGTTGACGAAATTACCGATGAATGAAGATCATAAGATGATGCTTTGCATGCATTGGTCGCAGTTACACGCTGATTTCCGGTTATAAATGCACTGGAGAGTTTTCCCCAGTGCAAAGAACATTACTCAGTAGCCAGGGTTTCCGGCTGGCGGCGAATAAAAATTATCACCAAGCCCAGCCACAGCAAGCCGCTGATGAGATTGAACAGATTGAAAATACCGCTGTTTCCCCACAGATAAGCCACTTTGGCAAATTCAATCCCCAAGGTGAAGACCATCATACTGATCATCCCCATGGCAGCTGACACTGTCCCTTTACTGATATCGCTGGAGAACAGCGTCAGTCGTACTAAACCGGCGTTCGCCAGGCCAATACCAAAGGCATAGAGACTTAACCCGGCAGTCATCCACAAATAAGCATGGGATGAATAGAGGGTCGAGCCAGCGGCAATTATTAGACCCATAATCATCGGGCCGGCACCATAGCGGATAAGTTGCGGAACGCTGGTTTTACCGCTCAATTTCGCTAATGTCAGGTTGCCGATAATCAGTGCGCCGAAAATGGGTACCTGCAAAATGCCATATTCCACGGTTGAGAGTTGCTCACCGCTGATCAGAATCACTGGGGACTGGGCAATCCAAGTCAATAGAGGCAAGCTGGCGAAGCCCAATGCGAGGGAGCCGCACAGGAAACGGCGATTGGTCAGCACTTGTTTATAATCGTGCCACATCGCTCCTACCGACAGCTTTTCCCCTTGGCGTGAGGCGGTTTCTGGCATCGCGCGCCACAACCCCACAAATGAAATTGCGCCGAGCGCCGCAAATATCACAAACATGAACTGCCACGGGGCGACATGGATCAAGGCGGCACCCGCCAATGGCCCGAGTAACGGGGCAATTAGTGCCACATTAGCCATCAGTGCGGTAATTTTGATACAGACCGCTTCTTCAAAGGATTCCTGAATAGTGGCGTAACCGACTGCGCCGATAAAGCACAAACCAATCCCTTGCAGGAAGCGCATGGCGATAAACTGTTCAATCGACGTGACCAATAATATGGCAAGACAGGTCACCACGAAGAATGCGACACCAACCAGCATCACTGGGCGACGGCCACGACGATCTGATAACGGCCCAAGCAACCATTGCAGGAACATTCCGCCAGCCAGATAGGCCGTCATTGATGTCGGAACCCACTCAATACTGGCATTAAAATCGGCGACAACCGCCAGCATGCCGGGCTGAATCATATCGTTGGCGATATATGCGGCAAATTCGAATAATACCAGGCACAAGGGAAATAAAAGCGCCCGTCGACCTAAACGCGTCGCGGGTGAGAATGAAGTTTGCATAGGTTAAGTATTAATAGTAAACATAAAAAACTGGAAGCACTCAGGCAGGATCTACAGTCAGAGCGCATTAGGACGGCTATTTTGCCGTCAATATAACTTTATGGCAACAATTACCCTTCGTCCTGATGGGGTTCATTTACTTTGGGTCTCAGTCAAATTTACGTTATTGTTTGCAGCCTGATTATTGGTGACATAAATAGATAAGCGTTTTTATGTACGCGAAAGACAAGACGGTGATAGAGAGTATGCATGACCAATAAGATTGGCTGGATTGATAATCTGCGGGCCGTTGCCTGCATTATGGTGGTCATGATCCATGCCACCACCTATTACGTCACCAGCGGGGCGCAAGTTGGGGAAGCTAACTGGGACATCGCCAATTTGCTGAATTCGGCTTCTCGGGCCTGTGTGCCCCTATTCTTTATGATCTCCGGTTATCTGTTTTTTGGTGAAAAAAGCGCACAGCAAAAGCATTTTACCCGCATCGGGCTATGCCTGTTGTTTTACAGCGTGATAGCACTTATCTATATTTCTACTCTGACCCCAATCAATGGTTGGGCGTCGTTGAAAAACATCCTGCAAAAACCCGTGTTTTATCATTTGTGGTTTTTCTACGCCATTATTGTGGTTTATCTGGTCTCACCACTGATTAACGTCAAACCGGTATCAGGCCGCTATCTGGCGGTCGTTATTTTGCTGTTGGCGGTGGTTGCCAACCCGCAGACCAGTAAATATTCAATCGGTGGTTTTCAGTTACTGCCGATAAATCTCTATATCTACGGCGATACTTTCTATTACTTGTTGTATGCGCTGCTGGGGCGAGCTATTGGCATGCTTGAGACGCGAGGGCGAGCTATCAGTTGGGGCGCGGCATTATTGTTTATCATGAGCGTGGTATTTATTGCCATCTCAACGGAGAAACAGACACGAATTAATGGCAGCTTTGCCGATACCTTCTATATGTACTGCGGCCCCTTGGTCTTTGTTGCGGCGGTATCACTGCTGGTGTGGTTTAAAAACTGCCTGAATCAGCCCATTGCCTGCTTGAGTTGGCTGGCTGGACATTCACTGGCTATTTATGGTTTCCATGCACTGATTATTCATTTCATCCGCACCCATCATTATGATTTTACTGACTATCCAGTGCTGGATATCTTTTATGTCTTTGCCTTAGCACTGGCGTTAAGCACTTTATTGTCGATGGGGCTGCAACGCCTTGATCGGCGGCGATTAGTCAGTTAGTGACTGGGTGCCCACGCTGTTGTGCGCGCCGAAGCTGACGGCCGGAGGAAAATCCGGCTGCCAGTGCGGCTTTCTCCAGATTAAATCCTTCTTGCAGGCGGACTTCAGCTACCGCGACCCGCAATTGTTCATGATACTCACGCACACTGATCCCGACATGTTCACGGAATAATCGGGTTAAATGACGGCTGCTGACATGTGCTTTGTGCGCCACTTGAAGTAGTGACCACTCCGCTTGTGGCTCTGCTGACATCACGTCCTGTGCCCGATGTACCGCCGGGTGGAGGTGGTTACGGTAACGTAGCCAGGGTGAAAGTTGCGGGTCATCACCTGAGCGGCGAAAATACACCACCATTTCGCGCGCCACCTCCAGTGCAGTTTGCGGGCTACAATAACGGCTGATCAGATGTAAAGAGAGATCAATACCGGCGGTAATCCCGGCACTGGTATACACTCCACAATCTTCAACAAAAATACGGTTTTCTTTGGTTTGGGCCGCCGGCGCTTGCTGGCGTAACCGTTCAAGCACATGGTGATGAGTTGTGCATTGATAGCCATCCAATAGCCCGGCTTGCGCTGCCAGCAATGCTCCAGAACAGACACAAACCAATATCGTTTTTTGCTGCGTAATGGCGGCTTTCTGTTGCTGTAACCATCGGCGGGCTATTGCGGCTGTTTCTGTCGCAAAATAGTGACGTGAATCGCTCACCCCCGGAACTACCAGCAAGCTACCTTCCGGTAAGCTGTCAGGTAGCGGCTGCAATTGGCCTAACATCATGTCGGTGGAGGACATTACCTCGGGTAATGGGCTGATATAACAAAGGTTAAATGACCCCGCCAGCCGTAACGTTTCGGCAGGGCCGGTTAAATCCAGCGACAGTACGCCGGGCAGCAAGAGAAAATAGACATTTCGTTGCATGGTTAATCCACAGTTATCGTCAGATAACGATTCATATAAGCCGGAATATCCGGAGTGTGCTGTAGCAAAGTATCAACAAAAGCATCGCGCTCAAAGGCCATTACCTGTAAATCCCAAACACAGAAAGATTCATCACGCGCCGCGCGCCAAATTCCCTGTTCCTGCACCCAGACTTTCACCCGCAATTCGTTTTCGTTATCCCACCAGCCAACAATCAGGTAATTCAATGTTTTCCCCTGATGTTCAATCACAAAACCAACACCGGGGCGATCCACTGTTTCAGCAGCAAGGGGTAACCACTGGCTGACGAGTTGATAAGCAGGGACATAATCGGGCGCGGTACCTTGCGCCTGCGCATAACGAATTACATAGCGCTTCAACTGCCAGCGGTTAAGATTTTTGATACCCGCAGGTGTGATAGCCCGAGGAAAATAAGGCTGTGGCTGCCAATTGACGACTTTTTGGGTAGCCGCTACTGATGGTGGTGAATCCAGTGCTGCCAGTACTTGCGCGACGGTATGGATAGTCGCAAACCGGTCGACGAGCACCGTTTCCGTGCGTAATTTCAATTCCTCACTGCTCAGAACAATGCCGTTGGGCTGGGTCATTGGAAAGGTTAGTGTGGCTTCCGTGACAAAAGTGACTTGATAACCCAGATCTGACGCCACGCGTGCGGTGGTTTCACAGCATTGTTCGGTGCGTATACCGGCAATAATCAGATGGCTTATTTGACGCTCTTTCAGCCATTGATCCAGCCCTGAATCAGTTAGTGCATTATGCACTCGCTTTTGCACTGTCACATCGGCGTGATGGGAAACCAATGACATGGGCTTCACATAGCCAGAAGCCAGCGAAAACGGGCCTTCCGGCGCGACGTGGAATACATCTACCAGTGCTACTCCGCGCTGTTTACAGCCCGCAATGAGTTGGTTCAGCGCCGCAGAGAAGGCAGGGAGCTCCTGTTGTTGCCAAAAAGATTTATGTTCGAATGATTGTTGGACATCAATTATCAGTAATGCGCTATTAGTCATATCCGGCCCTCCGCCGTTTCGGTAGAGTTCCATCATCTGCGGGTTTTGAGCTAAGTGGAATGCCAAATCCGGCCATCATAGGGAGCAAAAGGGACCAGATTTTTTACCACCGCCCGTTCAGTAAGTTAAAGAGTTAATGGCCAAATAGGCTCATTAAAACAGTTTATTGGCCGAAAATAGTGAGTAAGGCAAACCGTTATTCACGGTATGACAATCAATGGGAATGGAATAAGTCATGGCAAACCTTAATAACGTTATCCTGATACGGGCAAACCGACAGCGGAATAATACTCTGGTAGGAACAGCTTTGTTGTTTGTCACGATGATGAGTGAGGCGTCAATATCTCTGGATAGAACGCGGATTATTTTCAATAGTGTCGATACGTCAGCCAGTGTCATTTTGCAAAATAAAAGCGAGGTATTGCCTTATCTGGCGCAATCCTGGTTGGAAAATGCCGCTGGGCAGAAAGTAGATAGCCCCTTGTCTGCTTTACCCGCCATACAGCGAATTGATGTGGGGCAGAAAAGCCTGGTGAGAATTATTTCACTGCCAGATATCGAGCAATTAGCCGCTGACCGTGAAACTTTATTCTATTTTAATGTGCGGGAAATTCCCCCGAAAAGTGAAATAACCGCAGCAGTGCAAATCGCCATCCAAAATAAAATAAAGTTATTTTATCGGCCAGCGGCAATTAAAGCGGATTATAAGAATGTCTGGCAGGAGAAGTTACAGATCAGGCAGCAAGGAGAAGAACTTAAAATTCATAACCCTACGCCGTATTACGTCACGTTAGGGCATTTAAATCGGGATAATCGCGGTAATTTCCCCGGTTTTGACAATGTTATGATTGCGCCATTCGGTACTGAGTCCGTTAAGACTCCCGGATATAATGGCAACGGCTATAGTCTCGGCTATATGGATGATTTTGGTCAGATGATCATTCGCAGCGTTAACTGCTCGATAGGCCATTGCCGCATTCAGGCTGTGGAAAAGAAGATATAATTTCCACAACCTGTTCTGTTAGCCAGGTGCTTATAGCTTGCACTTTATCTTACTCACATTCACATAATGGCAGTAATTGTTGATAGAGCTTTTTAAAGATAACGCGACGGGTCGCATAATATTGATGGCGCGGTGCATCAGGGAAATGAGTTTGTTCCAGTGGTAATGCAGGCAGTAATTCGGCTAACGGGACATCCGGATTGAGAGCAATTTGGGCCAACCGGGCAGCGCCGAGTGCGGGGCCGACATCACCGCCTGTTCGATATTCCAAAGTCTGGCCGCTGATATCTGCCAGCATTTGCCGCCAATAAGAGCTGCGCGCACCACCACCAATTAACGTGACTGATGTGGGTTGTAAACCACTGGCATGCAGGGCATCCATTCCGTCAGCTAAAGCAAATCCTACTCCTTCCAATACCGCACGAGCTAAATCTGCCCGACCGTGTTGGTGGGTAAATCCCCAAAAAGCCCCTTTAGCATTAGGGTTGTTATGGGGGGTTCGTTCACCGGAAAGGTAGGGTAGGAACCACACGGGAGTGGCGGCTGGTGGTGTATTTTCCACTTCATTAATCAGCGCAGGAACACTCTCGACGCCGGTGAGTTGGCATGCCCAATCAAGGCAGGATGCGGCGCTCAGCATCACTGACATCAGGTGCCAGGTATTGGGTAAAGCATGGCAAAAACTGTGCACAGCGCTGGCCGGGTTACTCAGAAAGCCATCACTGACGGCAAAATAGACGCCGGATGTCCCCAGCGATAACATTGCCTGCCCGGTTTGATATAAGCCCACCCCGATGGCACCGGCGGCATTATCTCCTCCACCGGCGACGACTGGCACGGGATTGATACCCCAACGACGCGCAATATTGGCACTGACATGGCCGGTAATCTGGCTGCCTTCGAAGAGGGCGGGCATATGCTGGCGATTTAGGCCGCAGGCCGCCAACATCTCATCGCTCCAGTCGCGCTTTGCCACATCGAGCCACATTGTTCCGGCAGCATCTGACATATCACTGGCAAAATCGCCGGTGATCAAAAAACGTAGATAATCTTTGGGTAACAATACTTTATCGATGCGATTGAAAATCTCTGGCTCATGTTCTGCCAGCCATTTCAACTTCGGTGCAGTAAAACCCGGCATCATCAGGTTGCCGGTAATCTGGCGGGATTCGGGTACCGCTTTTTCCAGCGCCTGGCACTGGGCAAAACTGCGGCCATCATTCCATAAAATGGCCGAGCGCAGCACCTTATGCTGTTTATCCAGCAAAGTAGCGCCGTGCATTTGGCCCGTCAATCCCAGCGCTTTTACCTGTGTTAAATCATGGTCTGCGGCTAAAGCCTGCATAGCTTGATCAGTGGCTTGCCACCAGTCGGCGGGACTTTGCTCAGACCATAAGGGGTGTGGGCGGGAGACAGATAATGCAGCACCTTGGCTGGCAATAACTTGCCCGTTTTCGGCCAGTAGAATGGCTTTAACGCCGGAGGTGCCCAGATCGATGCCAAGGTACATATGTGTTCCTCATATTTATCGTCCAGAGAGTGAAGGGTTGACCGTGCCTGGGGGCGCTTCGGTGGCTTACGCACTTGTATTTGAAACTAAGAGCGACCCCAACGGCACGTTTCCCCTTCATTTGGCTTTGTCTGCGGCCTCGGGGTTTATCAGCCGAAGATATAGCGGTTAACCCTATTTTCCAGCAGTTCTTGATGCCCGCTTTGGTGATGTGGGTTCAGATTATGTTGCTCGGCATAGGACGCTAAATCTTCCAGCGACATTTTACCTTTTAGGATTTGTTGCCCCAAATCGCTACTCCAACCGGCATAACGTTCAGCAACTTGCTTATCTAATTGACCATCTTCAATCATTTTTGCTGCAATCTTCAGGGCTAACGCCATGGTGTCCATTGCGCCGATATGGCCATAGAACAGGTCATATTTATCGGTACTTTGGCGGCGTACTTTGGCATCAAAATTCAGCCCACCGGTAGTAAAGCCACCGGCTTTGAGGATTTCAAACATCACCAGCGCATTTTCTTCCACACTGTTCGGGAACTGGTCGGTATCCCAACCTAATTGTGGATCGCCACGGTTAGCATCCACCGAACCGAAAATACCTAATGCAATCGCACTGGCAATCTCATGATGGAAAGAGTGTCCAGCCAAAGTGGCATGGTTAGCTTCAATGTTAACTTTAATCTCTTTTTCTAGCCCAAACTGCTTGAGGAAACCATAAACTGTAGCAACATCATAATCATACTGATGCTTAGTCGGCTCTTGTGGTTTTGGCTCGATCAACAATGTGCCCTGGAAGCCCGTCTTGTGTTTATGTTCGACCACCATTTGCATAAAGCGGCCAATTTGCTCACGTTCCTGCCGTAAATCGGTATTTAACAGTGTTTCATAACCTTCGCGCCCGCCCCACAAAACATAGTTCTCACCGCCAAGTTTTTGGGTGGCATTCATGGCGGTAAAGACTTGAGTGGCAGCCCAGCTAAAAACTTCTGGGTCTGGGTTAGTGGCCGCCCCGGCACCGTAGCGCGGGTGGGTGAAGCAGTTGGCTGTACCCCACAATAATTTTACGCCACTACTGGCTTGTTTTTCGGCCAATACATCGGTCATAACGGCAAAATTATTGAGATATTCTTTTAATGATGCGCCTTCTGGAGAAACATCCACATCGTGGAAGCAGTAATAAGGCACATTCAGTTTATGGAAGAATTCAAAAGCCACATCAGCTTTACGTTTTGCCAAAGCCAATGCATCTCCCGATTGTTGCCACGGGCGCTCAAAGGCATTGCTGCCAAACATATCCGCCCCGCCCCAGCAGAAGGTATGCCAGTAGCAGGCAGCGAACCTTAGGTGATCGGCCATTCGCTTACCAAGGATAATTTCATCCGGATTGTAGTGATGAAATGCCAGTGGGTTAGAGCTCTGGCTGCCTTCGTAACGCACTTGTTCTAATTTATCAAAATAAGATGACATGCAATACTCCTTGGAAGCTGACCCGCATTATCGGGCTGGTGAGCTTTTATCTTCGGAGTTGTTTGTTATTCTCTCAATTACGTTATTTCACACTTAAATTCAGAGAATTATTAATTGTGGTGTAGATCTCATAAATACCCAATTAATTATAAAGAATCACTGGTATTCATTGTCTGGATAACATCTCTTACTGGAATTATGCATTTTGCAGGAAAGAAAACATGATCGTTATCATAAAATTAACATTAAACCAAAAAACATAATTGGCGGACGAAAATCTGTAATTGCCGATGTGCAAATAAGCGACAACAATCCCTATTGCAGTTGATGTTTACCGTTTCTCTTACCCTGCTTGCACAATAAGAAAGGTACCGAAAGATGAAATTTAAGAACATTTTACTCTCCGCATGTGCCGCACTGGTCATGTTTAGCCAGCCCGGATTCAGTAAAGAAATTAAAATCGGTATGGCAATAGACGATCTTCGCCTTGAACGTTGGCAGAAAGACCGCGATATTTTTGTTAACAAGGCTGAGTCTCTCGGCGCTAAAGTATTTGTTCAATCAGCGAATGGCAATGAAGAAACTCAAATGTCGCAGATTGAGAATATGATTAACCGTGGTGTCGATGTCTTGGTTATTATTCCTTATAACGGGCAAGTATTAAGTAATGTAATCGCCGAAGCAAAACGGGAAGGAATAAAAGTATTAGCTTATGACCGTATGATAAATAATGCTGACATTGACTTTTATATCTCTTTCGATAATGAAAAAGTAGGTGAATTACAAGCTAAAAGTCTGGTTGAACGCGTGCCACAAGGTAATTATTTCCTGATGGGCGGTTCGCCGGTAGACAATAATGCCAAGCTGTTCCGTCAGGGGCAGATGACAGTGCTTAATCCATTGATAAAAGAAGGGAAAATAAAAATTGTCGGTGATCAGTGGGTTGATGCCTGGTTACCAGAAAATGCCTTAAAAATCATGGAAAATGCGCTAACAGCTAACAATAACAAAATTGATGCTGTCGTGGCGTCTAATGATGCCACCGCCGGTGGGGCTATTCAGGCGTTAGCAGCACAAGGTTTGGCGGGTAAAGTGGCTATTTCTGGACAGGATGCTGATTTAGCGGCAATAAAGCGTATTGTTGCTGGCACCCAAACTATGACGGTATATAAGCCAATCAGTAAATTAGCCAACGATGCTGCGGAAATTGCGGTAAGTTTGGGTAAAGGCGAGGAACCAAAAGCAAATAGTAAATTAAATAACGGTATAAAAGATGTTCCTGCTTATTTGTTAACACCGATTCAGGTAGATAAAAATAATATCGATAGCACAATCATCGCAGATGGATTCCACAAGAAATCGGACATTTACTAATTATTTTTTCGTTACTGAATATATCAGGAGTCATTGGAGTTGTAGCTAATCATGCTGGCAACCCCTGGCATAAAAGATATATGGAGGGAATTATGCCCTACCTGCTAGAAATGAAAGAAATTACCAAGCAGTTCGGTGTCGTTAAGGCGGTGGATAATATCAGCCTGACATTGGAAGCCGGGCAAGTATTATCTTTATGTGGCGAAAATGGCTCTGGAAAGTCCACATTAATGAAAGTGTTATGTGGTATTTACCCCGCAGGTTCCTATCAGGGGGGAATAATTTTCTCAGGTGAGATACTTCAGGCAAAAAATATTCGTGAAACCGAACAAAAAGGCATCGCGATAATTCATCAAGAATTAGCATTGGTGAAGCAAATGTCGGTGCTGGAAAATATGTTTCTCGGCTCCGAATGGGGGCGTTTTGGCATTATGGATTACGACGCTATGTACCTGCGCTGCCAACGAATGCTGGCCCAGGTCAAACTGGTGGTAGACCCTCATACCCCAGTGGGGGAATTGGGGCTTGGGCAGCAGCAATTGGTGGAAATTGCCAAAGCGCTGAACAAACAAGTTCGGTTGCTGGTACTGGATGAACCGACCGCTTCTTTAACCGAAAGCGAAACGGCTATTTTGCTGGATATTATCCGTGATCTACGCAATCACGGCATTGCCTGTATCTATATCTCGCATAAATTGAATGAAGTGAAAGCGATATCAGATCATATCTGTGTGATCCGCGATGGCCACCATATCGGCACTCGCTCTGCGGCGACCATGAGTGAAGATGACATCATCGCCATGATGGTTGGCCGTGAACTGAAAGAACTCTATCCACACGAAGCCCACCACATTGGTGAGGAAATTCTGCGAGTGGAAAATATCTGTGCCTGGCACCCGGTAAACCGCCATATCCGGCGAGTGGATGATGTCTCTTTCTCTTTAAAACGCGGGGAGATATTAGGTGTCGCTGGGCTAGTGGGGTCTGGCCGAACAGAAACAGTGCAATGCTTATTCGGTGTTTACTTTGGTCGCTGGCAAGGCGAGATATTTATTGATGGTAAAGCTGTGACCATCAGTAATTGCCAACAAGCCATGAAACTTGGGATTGCCATGGTGCCAGAAGATCGTAAGAAAGACGGCATCGTACCGGTTATGGGTGTGGGGGCTAATATCACACTGGCTGCGCTAGATGACTTCACCGGCTCTTTCAGCATGCTGGATGACGCCAAAGAACAATCAATTATTGTGCAATCACTTGCCAGGTTAAAGGTGAAAACTTCCTCTTCTGAGCTGGCCATTGCCCGACTCAGTGGGGGTAATCAGCAAAAAGCCATTCTTGCCAAATGCTTGCTACTGAACCCACGAATTTTGATTCTCGATGAACCGACGCGCGGTATCGACATTGGTGCAAAATATGAAATTTATAAACTTATCAATCAATTAGTTCAGCAGGGGATTGCGGTCATTGTGATTTCCTCTGAACTACCTGAGGTATTGGGATTAAGTGATCGGGTGCTGGTCATGCATCAAGGGCGCATCAAAGCCGATCTCATTAACCATAATCTGACGCAAGAGAAGGTCATGGAAGCCGCACTCAGGAGTGAAACCCATGTCGCAAGCTAATCAAACTGAAGTGAACACACCCGAAAATGGCGATAAAAAGCCATTATTCCGACTAAAATCGGTTAATTTACAAGTTTTTGTCATGTTGGCGGCTATTGCCGTGATTATGCTGTTTTTCACTTTTACCACCGAAGGGGCCTATCTCAGCGCCAGGAATATCTCGAATCTACTGCGACAAACGGCGATCACCGGCATTTTGGCGGTGGGGATGGTGTTTGTCATTATTTCGGCCGAAATTGATTTGTCTGTTGGCTCGATGATGGGGTTATTGGGCGGTGCGGCAGCCATTTTTGATGTGTGGCTCGGTTGGCCGCTCCCTCTGACCATTGTAGTCACTCTGGGATTGGGGCTGGTGCTTGGCGCGTGGAATGGTTGGTGGGTTGCTTATCGCAAAGTGCCTTCGTTTATTGTCACATTGGCGGGGATGTTGGCTTTCCGTGGCATTTTAATCGGCATTACCAACGGCACGACCGTTTCACCTACCAGTAATGCCATGTCGCAGATTGGTCAAAGTTATCTGCCAAACGGCCTTGGCTTTGGCATTGGCGCAATTGGCCTGATGTTATTTGTTGTCTGGCAGTGGCGTCGACGTAGCCATCGTATCCGGCTGGGCTTGCCTGTTGCCGCGCCACAAGGTGATGTTACTCGCCAAACTATTACCGCAGTTATCGTTCTTGGTGCCATATATTTACTGAATGATTATCGGGGCGTCCCTACACCGGTATTGATTCTCACGGCATTGATGTTGGCGGGTATTTTTATGGCCACCCGCACCGCATTTGGCCGCCGGATCTATGCTATTGGCGGCAATATCGATGCCGCGCGCTTGTCTGGGGTGAATGTGGAACGCACCAAACTGGCGGTATTTGCGATCAACGGGTTGATGGTTGCCATGGCAGGTTTGATTCTCAGTTCACGCCTTGGGGCTGGCTCACCTTCAGCCGGTAATATTGCTGAACTGGATGCGATTGCCGCTTGTGTCATTGGTGGCACCAGCCTGGCGGGTGGGATCGGGAGTGTGGCGGGAGCCGTTATGGGGGCATTTATCATGGCTTCTCTCGACAATGGGATGAGCATGCTGGATGTGCCGACATTCTGGCAGTACATTGTCAAAGGTGCAATTTTGCTGTTGGCAGTGTGGATGGATTCTGCCACCAAACGCCGGGTCTGATCCCATCTTCAAAAAGAGATCAATGCCATACTGCATTGATCTCTTTGTCTGTTATTCCCCCACCTATTTCAGGAGCTATTCCCATGTTTGAGAAACGCTACCGGATAACCTTGTTATTTAATGCTAACAAAGTATACGACCGGCAAGTGGTGGAAGGTGTCGGTGAATATTTGCAGGCCTCACAGTGCGACTGGGATATCTTTATAGAAGAGGATTTTCGCTGCCGCATTGAGAATATCAGGGATTGGTTAGGCGATGGTGTTATTGCCGATTTTGATGATCGGCAGATAGAGCAACTGCTGGCGAATGTTGATGTTCCAATTATCGGCGTGGGGGGGTCTTACCATCAGCCAGAGGATTATCCGGCAGTAGATTATATTGCAACGGATAACGCGGCTCTGGTTGAGGCGGCATTTATGCATCTGAAAGAGAAGGGTTTAAACCGTTTTGCTTTTCATGGCTTGCCGGCCAGTAGTGATAAACGCTGGGCGCAGGAGCGAGAGTATGCCTTCCGGCAATTAGTCGCGGCAGAGCAATATCAAGGAGTGGTCTATCAGGGGATGGCCACTGCACCCGCTAACTGGCAATACACGCAAAATCGGCTGGCAGACTGGGTGCAAACTTTGCCACATCAGACGGGAATTATTGCTGTCACTGATGCGCGGGCGCGCCATTTATTGCAAGTGTGCGAGCATCTGGACATTGCAGTGCCAGAGAAATTGAGTGTGATTGGTATTGATAATGAAGAACTAACCCGCTATTTATCGCGAGTGGCACTTTCGTCGGTGGTGCAGGGGACGCGGCAGATGGGCTATCGTGCGGCTAAGTTATTGCATCAGCGCCTTAATCAGCGCCAGAAACAACAAGAAGCTGCGCCGTTGCAGCGTATTCTGGTGCCTCCGGTGAAAGTGATGGCGCGGCGTTCGACAGATTTTCGGTCATTACGCGATCCGGCCGTGATTCAGGCGATGCACTATATCCGCCATCACGCCTGCAAGGGGATTAAGGTTGAACAGGTGCTGGATGCAGTAGGGATGTCGCGCTCAAATCTGGAAAAGCGCTTCAAAGATGATATTGGGCAGACTATTCATGGTGTTATTCATGAAGAGAAGCTCGATCGGGCGCGCAATTTGTTATCTGCAACTTCATTACCCATCAATGAAATATCTCAAATGTGCGGTTATCCATCGCTGCAATATTTCTATTCGGTCTTCAAAAAAGGCTATTCGATCACGCCAAAAGAGCATCGTGATAAGTATGGCGAGGTCAGCTATTAGTCGTTTGTAAGCCGCAGACGATGACGTTAGATTCCGCCTGATTAGGGGATTTATTCATCATGCCTATTGAATGAATAGCACCATATAATAAACACGCTATAATCACCGCCTTACACTCATATCTTCTCTGGAAGATCATCGTCCCCGGTGGGGCGGCTGGACTTCAAATCCAGATGGGGCCGCCAGCGGCCCTTGGCAGGTTCGACTCCTGTGATCTTCCGCCAAAGCCTATCTCCTGCTTTCTCTTCTCGTCAATAAATCCTTTTATACTCCAATGGTTGCAACGAAAGTAGTCTGTCTGAATCTACCGTGGTCTACTGGTTTCTACCCTGTGCTGGGGGCATAATTGGGGGCATAAAAATACTGTCATTTTAGAGATGCCCCCAAATGAAACTCAATGCCCGCCAGGTAGAGACTGCAAAGCAGAAAGAGAAATCCTACAAGTTGACTGATGGGGGAGGGTTATATCTCGAAGTCAGGGCCAGTGGGGCGAAATACTGGCGTATGAAATACCGCTATGGCGGCAAAGAGAAGCGCATTGCTTTTGGGGTTTATCCCCATGTATCGCTGGCCGATGCACGTCAAAAACGAGAAACGGCGAAGAAGCTTTTAGCCTCCGGAACAGATCCCGGAGAGACTAAAAAAGCTGAGAAATTGGCGCAAAAAATAGCGATGGAAAATAGCTTTGAATTAATGGCGCGGGAATGGCATAAAAATAAAGCCGATCGCTGGTCATTGCGTTATCGCGAAGAAATTATCGATACCTTTGAAAAAGATATTTTCCCCTTTATTGGCCGTCGCCCAATAGCTGATATTAAACCAATGGAATTGCTGGAAACGCTCAAACGCATGGAAAAGCGTGGCGCATTGGAGAAAATGCGTAAAGTACGCCAGCGCTGCGGCGAAGTATTTCGTTATGCCATTATTACCGGGCGCGCGGAATATAATCCGGCACCGGATTTAGCCGGTGCTTTGCAAACCCATAAGAAACAGCATTTACCTTTCCTCACAGCTCAAGAGTTGCCTTATTTCTTACGAGATTTAGCGGGCTATACTGGCAGCATAATTACTAAAACTGCCACTCGGATTATTATGTTGACCGGTGTTCGCACCCAAGAACTGCGTTTTGTCCGTTGGGAGGATCTTGATCTCGATAAAGGCTTATGGCACATCCCTCCTGAGCACATGAAAATGAAACGCCCCCATGTTGTTCCTCTTTCTATTCAAGTTATTACCGCGTTTAAGCAACTCCACCCGCTGACCCATCATTATCCGCTGGTATTCATTGGCCGTAATGACCACCGCAAACCCATCAGTAAAGAGAGCATCAATCAGGTGATTGAACTGCTGGGTTATAAAGGGCGGTTAACTGGACATGGTTTTCGCCACACCATGAGCACTATCTTGCACGAGCAAGGCTATAACTCTGCATGGATTGAAACTCAGCTTGCTCATGTGGATAAAAACTCAATTCGTGGCACGTATAACCATGCTCAATATCTCGATGGGCGACAGGAGATGTTGCAGTGGTATTCAGATTATATGGATAGCCTTGAACTAGGGGGTAATGTGTTGCATGGCACTTTTGGTCAGCGACGATAAGCAGGGTTAAGATTCGGCGGCTTATAAAGAGATAACAGGAGTAATCTCATGATAAATCCAGCGGAAAAGCTCAAGGCAAAGCAGCAGGAATTTATCAGTATCAGGGAGTTGATTGAGCGCATTTCGTGTCTCCACCCCGCGATGAGTCAGGCACAGATAGCCAACTGGTTGCTAATAGAATTGACTGATGCCAGGCCAGTTACACCGCCGTTATTGATTCAGGACGCGCTCGGCATGATCCGCCCCCCCAGCTTTGATGACCCCAAACTTTGCTATTTTGATCTGCTCTCGGCAGCGATGGCCAACCCTAAAATGGATGGAGCGCCTTGTGATGGATGGATACCTGAAAGTTATAAACCCAGCGAATTTAATCACCGGCCCGATGAGGAGGATGATCACGAACTTCCCTTCTGAGGTATTAACAGCATGAATTGTTATGATTACGTCGGATTTAACCGCACTGAAATAGAACAACTTTTGCAGATTAACCTGCGCGACAGTGACGAAGAATATCAAAATATTCTTAAAGATAAATTGCCAAAATGGTTAACGCCATTTCTATCCAGAATCAATATTACAATAAAAGAAACTGCGGCATTGATTGTTGGGGTAATGCCTTATTCTATTCAAACTGATGATATAGGAATGGTAATAATTAATTATGAGAACTCATTATGGGATGCAGTGGATTGCAACCTATTAAGTTGTTGGGATATTAGTTATACCAATACTAATAAAGATATTCGCCATGACGGTTATTTATTAAGGGCTGAAGTGGAGGGCTGGCTTAAGGCGCATAGCTTTCACTGGCCGCTGCCGCCAGGCGCTGCACCAGTGCCGGAGCAACGGCAAGCGGAAGAAAACTGGGGCCTTTTGCTGGTAAAGAAACCGCGCTGGCGTTTATTGCCGGTATGGCAATCGCGTTAACCAGGAACAACCCGCAGTGCCGGCGCGGCGTCAAAATGAATAAAACCGCCATCGCCCGGGTGGCGACTCAGGCTATGCTCAACGCGGGTTTCAGCGGGGAAATGGTGACCGAAAAGCAAATGAGTAACTTGATCAGCGAGGCGCTGCTTGTTTCTCTGCCCGAGGCCGATAATCCTTAGACGAGCGGAAATTTATTTCCAACTCGCCGCTATGGGTTTCCAACCACAGTATTCGCTTCCAACTAACGTATTCGCGTTACGGATTGACCTAAAATCAGCGGAATAAAGGTTCTTCTTATTTATTGGTCACTTCCCCCTATTACGGCCTGATTTTGTTTCAATTAATTCAGTAGCCACCGAGAGATAACAGGGGTCATGGAATGACCTATTCATCATTAATCCGATTGCCAGAAGTATTAAAACGTACCGGTTTTAGCCGACCTTGGATTTATAAACTCTTAAAACAAAAACGATTCCCACCACCGATAAAAATAGGCGGGCGGGCCATCGCTTTTGTTGAAAGTGAGGTGAATGACTGGATTGAACAGCAAATTGCACATTCACGGGAGGCTATGGGGGTTAAGCGGGATGCCGATCCGCTTTATGGCTTCTGCGCCCACATTGTCGAGCTGGGCGAAGCGGTCGGTATGTATATGGGAACGCTGGCAATTTCCCCGCGCGCTCCGCGTATTTATCTGTATCACGCTTATCTGGCCTATATGGAGGCTTACGGCCATCAGCATTCATTATCGTTAACCAAATTCGGCAAAGACTTTCCCAAAGTAATGAAAGAATTTGGCGCAGAATACAAAAAAGCCAGGACCGACAAAGGCTTCCGTTACAACATGGATTTATCCGACACCGCCAATGACTGGCTCCCTGCCCTGGCACTGCCCCACCATTCGCAACCGGGAGAGCCACCCTACTAATTATTTCTCACCTCTGGCTTATTCAGAGTGTTCAGAAATAGATTTAATTAATTGAAATACAAAGATAAAAACCGACTGAATAGTTTACCAATAACTGTTCAGTCAGTATTCATATGTATTCATTAATTCGTGGATGGTAGGTATTAAAAACTGAACACCTGAACAGTTGCTGAAGAGTCTGAGGGGGAGTATTCAGAGAGGCTGAGGCCAGAGCGGGCAAGGGGTGTGGGGGTGATCTTGTTGCTTGGTGAAGGGGGTGAATAGTGGGGAATGGGATGGGGGATGGGGCCGTTACGTTATATAAATGTATTGAATTTATGTAAATTTTGCATATAGATGAAATATAGAATCAGCCTCAATAAGCTACTACTCAATTTATAGTAAGTTATTTAAAATAAATTATATATTAATGCCATCCTATTGGTATTCATGGATAGCATCCATAAAATCAAAAATAGCGAGAGAATTTATTCTCATCATCGCTCATTAAATTAATTAAATTATAATTGACAAAGAGCTTTTCTTTTCCTGAGTGAATTTCATGCAATATATTTATTTTACACAACTTCTTTAAATAGTTTGATGCTGTCTGCCTTTTTGCGATCCCATTACTCACTAAATTTTGTATTCTACAGTAGGGTTGCTCGAAAATACACTGCAATAATTCATAGCTATAAATATCGTTAATTTCATTTTTCATATGTGATGACGTATGTTCCATTAGTTCACGAATTGCATTTATTTTTTCTAACGTCCATTTTGATGTATTCTCAATCGCAGACAGTATAAATAAAATCCATGATTCCCAATCACCATCTTTTGTTACTTTCAATAATAAGGAGTAATAACTATTTTTATTTTTAATAATGTATCGACTCAAATAAAGAATAGGTAAGGTGATTAGATTTTTATCTATTAAAAACAATAAATTAATGACTCTCCCTGTGCGACCATTTCCATCAGAAAACGGATGGATAGCTTCAAATTGATAATGTATAACTGCTAATTTAACTAAAGGATCAAGATCATCCTCTTGATGGATAAATTTCTCCCAATCTGAAAGTAATTCTATAATATTTCTCTCTCCAACTGGGGGCGTATAAATGGTCTCACCAGTAGCTTGGTTTTTTAATGCTGTCCCTGGAATTTTCCTGATCTCCATTTTTGAGTTTTTGATCGTATTACAAACCTTTAATGCTGTATTTACACATAGCGGCCTATCTTTTAATTCTTGATAACCTTCATAAAGTGCAGTCCTATATCTTAATGCTTCCTTTGTCATAGGATCAGCATTACTGTCCTCACTGGAATACTGGAATAACTTATCAGTAGTTGTCACAATATTTTCTATCTCAGAGCTATCTTTAGCTTCTAAAATAGGAATTAGATTAATGAGAAGGTTCTGATTCGGTAATAACTCGCCCGCCCGTTTTAATCCTTCAAGTGCAGTTCTCGCTTCAACGCATGCTTTTAGTACACGCTTAGTCTCAATTTCTTGTTTTGGCGGCAATCGTGGCAGGTCATTATACGGTTGTGTAGGGTTCCATATCATGTTCATTCCTCATCCTTTTATCGACATGAAAATACTATAAACCTAAATCTGCGAATTTCAAAGTCACATGTCGAAAAATATTAAATAAATGTACATGACATGAAAACATGTCGATGCAATCGACACATAGTGATTACGTGTCTAAAATCATTGA
Organism: Yersinia enterocolitica subsp. enterocolitica; assembly: GCF_901472495.1. NCBI lineage: Bacteria > Pseudomonadati > Pseudomonadota > Gammaproteobacteria > Enterobacterales > Yersiniaceae > Yersinia > Yersinia enterocolitica. Next base: position 3,211,074 of record NZ_LR590469.1, on the reverse strand, counting down.
GCAAATGTACATGTTGTGAATACATGTCGATACAATCGACATATGGTGAGAGTATGTCGAAAAATATGAGTCAAATGTACATAATATAAAGTGGCTGTTTTACTGAAACAAAAACTCAATGATCAATTTCCCCACAAATGCGGCCCCTCTCGCATCTACAAAAATGTTTGTCCTAATTTACCACTGGTTAATTGAACAGTAGAGAATGGCCGGATATAGTGCCCCCGCAGCGGCAAATTCCGCTGCCGTGATTAGCGTCCCGGAATTCAATAGAGCGCACGACCGCACAGGCGGTTACTATGTGCGGGTACAGTTACACCTGTGAAAAAGCAATGGTGGGCTGGACGGGGGCATCGAAAGATGCGCCGGGTTCTCTGTTGACCGGTTACGCTAACCTCGTTCAGCTCACCACCCTCTTGAGGTTAGCGTCTCTTGGTGGTGATTTTAAAGCCATCAACTGAGAGGTTGTCATCATGGATTCGACGACTAAAGCCCCTTGCCGCACAGTTTTTCTTCACCTGCCAGCATCACTGGCCGCCACTCTCCGGTCGGAGGTGCGCCATGTACGATAACTCGCCCCGCGAAGTGGAAGACCTGATTGATCATTGCCGTGCGTTCATTTACGCCGTTGTCGTGCTTGATCAACCCGCTGCAAAAGAAATACTCAATCTCGTCCTATGGCAGCAAATAGACCTGCTACATCAAACATATCATCAAGCCACCAGCGAGCCTCTTGAGGCCGAATAATCTCTAAATGTAAAAAGGCATCGTGAGATGCCTTTAAAGATTAAGAATCACTCCATCTCACTTCATTTGAGCACTTAACATACTAATCTCTTGATAGTTAACAAGATATAGATGCTCATTTATAACTTTAATTTTTTAAAGTAACTCATTGTTTTAAATTAAAAACAATCTATAATAAGCATTAATTTACCTATGAGTTCTTAAAGGAGGCAATCATGATTTTGAAGCAAAAACTGTTGCGCTCCATCGCCAACCGGAAAGGTATTGTTGTACTGCGTTCGGAGCTGGAACACTTGGGTAGCAAATCGCAAGTTAGCAAGGCATTGTCTGAACTCGTTAAAGAGGGCGTATTAATTCGGGTTAGCCTTGGCGTGTATGCAAAAACTCGATTTAACCGATTTGCGGGGAAAAGGACGGTAGCCGCACCATTTGAAACTGTTGTGGAAGAAACATTCAAAAAACTCAACGTGAAAGTCACTCAGGGCAAGGCCTTAGAGGATTATAACGCGGGAAGAACGACACAGATCCCAATGCAGCTCCAAGTCAGAACTCCAGGAAGGAAAATATCCAGAAACATCACTGTTTCGGGTAAAAATGTAAAATATGAAAAAACTTACGGATGAGCAAATTGCTGATATTCAGGATGCGGAAGCTGCGGGCCTGCTAAATGGCCTGCCAGCATTTGTCGCTGAAAAAGATGTGCATGTAACAGATGCATTGCGTGTATTAGCTAACTTGAATGTAGTGCATGAGGCACAGTTAAAAGGATTTGACCCTAGAAGTAAAAAATTACCTGTTGAGCCAGTAAATATAGAGCTTCCTGTCCGATTAGTGTTTGCTGGCGGTACTTGCTTATCGAAAGCTTATAACTTGATTAGTCGGATGTCAGAAGATATTGATATAAAAGTCATTCTTCCAGAGGTTCCGAACACCTATAAATTAAAAAATGAATGCTCATCTGATAAAGCAAGACTGAAAGATATTCATAAAAAACTGACAACAAAGCTAGAAGAACTAGGTTTCTACCTTACTGATAAAGAAGGTGAAAACCCTGAAATTAATGATAGGCACCGTCATTATAATGTTGATTTAAGCTATCAAGGGAATTTCAGTAGCGGTGTTTCTAACCCTCTGCGTAGCTGTATAAAAGTAGAATTAATAAATCGTCCCATTAATTTATCTACTGAGAAGTTAAAGATTAATTATCTTTATCAACAATTAGTAAATGGTAAAAGCTACCCTGATTTTGATATCGAATGTATCAACATATCCGAAACCCTTGCCGAAAAGGTCTTATCTCTTCTAAGACGATTTGCAATGTATTGTGCTGGCGTGAAGCAAGCCGAATTTGATGAGGCGCTAGTACGGCATATTTATGATGTATGGCGCATATACACAATAAAACCCAAAGCGATTAATGCTGCTGCTAGTATGTTCGGGCACTCAGTAAAAACTGATATGGAAGAATATTCACAGCAATTTCAGGCATTCGTTGATGACCCGTATAGTGTCCTGAGTAAAAGTCTTGATGTCATAAAAAATACTAAAGATGGGCAGGGTAAATGGTTGAACCATTTATACATAACGAGGCTTAGCCCACTGGTTTATTCGCAGGAACCACACTCCTATGAAGAGGCGTTGGCAAGTTTTGTCGAGGTAGCTAACCACTTACTCCGGGCCTTAGCTGAAAAGTGAATATATAGATGTTCACTAGGCGGCTATCAGACGAATTAATTGGAAATACACTCAGAAAAACATTCATCAGCCATATGGTTATGGTATCAACATGAAGTAATAGCGTGTCGAAAAATACCTTAAAAATGTACCTGAAAGTTATCCTCTTACGGGCCAGCATCAGCAGTGGCCCGTTTCAATTCAGCTCCCTAGACATCAAGCAAAAGTATTTGGGGGCATAAAAATACTGTCATTTTAGAGATGCTTTTCTGTAATGATGAATTAAAAGCGGGTAGAGTCACAGATGTTCCTATCCCCGACGTGAAAAACGTTAGGCGATAACTCAGCTCATGAATTTACATTTATTGGGTTCTGGTATTAGTTCACTAACTCTCTCGTATGGCTATATGTGAATTGTCTTGATGCCTGAGTCCTTGATTATGGGCGATTTATACTAATCTAAATCAATAAATCACCATAAAATCTTCAATAGTACTGATAATAAAGACATGTGCTTAAAAACAGTATTGACATCTGATGTAGAACACGTAGATTGGAATTTAACACCGGTGCAATTAGTAGCGAACTTTTTATTTAGCCGGTGTCCATGTAGCAGATTTAAAATAATGCGATAAAGGTCACGAAATATTTTTTTATGTGAGATTCGTTATGAGTTTACTTATAATTTACTCATGCGATGATGCTTTAAGGTCATGCAGTAAATCTTCATAATCGCATTTTGTGGACGACACGCGATGAGTTAAGGCTTTGTTGTTAATAGTAATGTTCGCGATTTGTGTACTTCAGTATGAGATCGAGAATATCGCGACGAAAGTAAAGCCACGTAACAAAGAGTATATATCGCGAGGGTGATGTACTAATTTAGTCAGTCTTATCAAACGCATGGCTAAATGTAATAAGTTGGGAATGTTACCATTCAGTTAATATATTGGAGGGCAGAGTTAGTTCTAAACGAAAATATTCCTGTAAAACATGTACATCTTTATAAACAGTACCAAGATAAGTATCACGTTATTAAGTTGATTAATGTTTAATTTTAAATGTGTAGTACCTTAAAAGCCCTGACTAGTGTAGTCGGGGCTTTTATTATTTTGGGGCCTGCCGCTGTTATGTCGAATAAAAATAGGGGGATGTATGGAGGTCAGGTTGGCGTCACCTGATGAAGCAGGTCAGTTATGGTTGGTAAGGAATAAGGCCATAAGGCATGGGTGTCGAAATGTGTATGATGAAAAAATATTGATAGCTTGGACACCGAACCAGATGCCCGAGGGATATCCTAAGGCAGTGGCGTGTAATCCATTTTTTGTTATTGATGACCCAGTTAGCCAGCTTGCTGTTGCCACTGGATTTTTAGATCTCTCATCCGCTAGCGTCGAAGCTATTTTTACATTACCTGAATTTGAAGGCCGCGGTATGGCGTCTTTGATTTTGACTGCCATCAAGCAAGAAGCAAAACTGCGGGGTTTTGCAAAGTTAACACTGGCCGCAACACCTAATGCATCGGTATTTTATGAAAGGAATGGATTTATACTCATTGGCGAGAGTTTTTATCCATCCCAGTTGGCGCAAGCCAATCTGAGATGTATGGATATGGTCTGTTATTTATAGTGTTGTGGGCCTGTTTTGATTTAATAAGCAGTCTCAAGAAATATCAGCAACAGAGGCTCTGGCAATTAACCTACCGGTCACTGCATGCCCTTCAGGAACAAAAATGGGATGCTGTTCAATTAGGCTGCGTATGCGTTGCAGGCAATTTTCTAATAACTGTTCTGTAGGATAAGAAATACAAGTTAGCGGCGGGTAAAGCAGTGAGGCTAGTGGAGAGTCTTCCAGACTTAGCAAAGAAACCTCCTGTGGTACGACAATGTTAAATTCACGCATCAGGCGCATAGCTTCAGCGGCATAGCTATCGCGTTTTACAATGATGACTGAATAACGGGTAAGGCTGTTAATCAGAGTCAGTAAGGCTTGCTCAACGTTATTTTTTGCGGCTAACAATAGCTGCCGGTTAAAAGGTAGTGAGAAGTTTTGCAGCACATTACGATAACCCTCCACCATCTGGAGGCTGGCATCATCATCTTCATTATCAATGAGTAACGCGATATTTCTATGGCCTTTACCAATCACGTATCGGCAGGCGCTTTCTGTCGCAAACGCATAGTCATAGCCGCGACTTTCTGCTCCGGTAACAGCAAACTGATCGAATGCAATGACGTTGTGCGGCGCGTTAGCGCTGAGTTTCCCCAATACGACGACAGCCACACATTGGTGTTGGAGTTCCTCGATAAACATTTGCTGTTCAGCATCGTCATTAACATACTGAACAATAAGTGTTTTATTGAGGTTTTTCATTGCACGGGACAACTGTGGCAACAGAATGGCAGAAAGCTGTGCTTCACAAGTCGGTAGTACAATGCCAACGTAGCTGGAAGTCTGGCTGGCCAGACTTTGGGCGGCAAAACTCGGGCGATAATTGAGTTGCTCGACAGCACGTAATACTGCTTCCCGACTTTCGTCGCGCACGCCGCGTGTTCCGGTAAGAACGCGCGATACCGTGGCTCTGGAAACATTGGCTAACTTGGAAACATCATCGATTGTTGGCATTGCGTCTTCTGCGTAACGATTTTCCCATTATAGTAGCATAAATAACCGAGATAATTGTTCACAGTGTTGCCACTCCTGGTTCTGCTATATCTGTTGATTTATCTGCAATATAGGCAGCCATGCAGCCCCGCGTACACCACTGGAGTCACCGAATTTAGCTTTCAGAAGAGTTGTGCGGCAATCACTTGAGAAAATATATTTCTTGATGACACTGGGCAAATCGTCGTAAAGACTCGCCACGTTAGATAAACCTCCGCCGATGACAATGGCATGAGGGTCTAGCGTATTAATAACAGCCGCAAGACTGCGGGCAAAGGCATCAATAAAATGATGGTAATGTGCCAGCGCGCGGGTTTTTTTTTCTTGGGCGGCGGAGATAATATCTTCGGCACTGAGTTGCGTGCGCCACTGTTGATTAAAACGGTGCGCAAAGCCTGTTCCTGAAATAAAACTTTCAACACAATTTTTCTGACCACAATAACACTGCTGCGCTATGCCATCTTGCTCCGTCATAAATCCGGGTAGCGGGTTGTGACCCCATTCTCCGGTAATGGCATTTGGCCCTGAAAGCAGTTTTTTATTCACCACGATACCGCCACCACAACCGGTACCCACTATTACACCAAATACTGTGTTATAACCAGAACCTGCGCCATCTACAGCTTCAGAAAGAGTAAAACAGTCAGCATCATTTGCGAGAAAAACCGGTTGTTTTAAATACTGAGTTAAATCCCCGGTTAAATCCTGGCCATTCAGTACCAGGCAATTACAGTTTTTAATTAAGCCACTTACTGGATCGATTGTGCCTGGTAGCCCAATACCGAGTGTAAATTTACCACTAGTTTTATTCTTTATTTCATTAATAAAAAAGAGCAGGTTATCCATAAAGCTTTGATAACTCTCTTTACGAGTTGGGCGGCGTTCACGTAGTTGTATTTCTCCATGAGAATCTAATAATACCGCTTCAATTTTAGTGCCGCCAATATCCAGTCCGAGATGAAACATATTAACCTCATAGAGAACTTCAAAAATGGTCAGAGAGGATATGCCTCTCTGACTTATAACATGACATTTGAACTATTATTGTCTGGAGCGGTAAAGGTCGATCAGTTCAGTCACTAATTCTTTTGCCAGGATTGACGTCATTAAATGATCCTGAGCATGAACCATTACCAGTGTCATTTTTGTTTTTCCTTCACCTTCATCAGCTTCAATGAGTTTGGTTTGTACCAAATGGGCCTGTTTGGCGTAATATCCAGCTTCTTTCATTTTTTCATCGGCATCAGCGAAGTTATTTTCTTTAGCGCTACGTAACGCTTCATAGCAAAGGCTTCGTGACTGACCGGCGTTAATAATAATGCCCATAACCTGTTCTTCTAATCCCATTAATGACCTCGGTGGTATCGTAATTGTAATTTATGCCGCGTCTGTTTGTGCGGTTGCATTGTGTTCTGTGGCTTTGTCTGTTTCCTGTTCCAATAACTGCTTTTCATAAGCCTTGAGGAAAGGGAAATACATAACAGCAGAGGTTGCCATGCAGATCAGGCACAAAATGACCGGGCTAAACGTCCAGTTGGCAGCCCATGAAGCACCGATTGGTGCAGGGGTTGTCCAAGGTGTCATTTGAACTACCCGGGAGACCAAATCAAAATCCAGTGCGAAGTAGGCGAGTGTGGCATTGACCATAGGCACGAGTACAAACGGAATAAAGAACAATGGATTCATAATGATAGGAGCACCAAACAAAATAGGCTCATTGATATTGAACATGCCAGGCACAATACCCATTCGGCCAATAGTGCGTAGATGAACTGCTTTGCTGCGCATGAGTAGCAATGCTAGTGGTAGTGTGGAACCCACGCCGCCAATAAGTAAATAGTGATCCCAGAATCCCTGCACATAGATGTGTGGAATAGCCTGACTAGCCGCCATTGCCGCCTGGTTTACAGACAGATTTGCCATCCAGAATGGGTTCATAATACCCGTGACAATCAGCGCGCCGTGAATACCGGCAAACCATAATACCTGGCAAACCAATACCGAGATTAAAATAGCAGGTAGGGTATCAGAGGCTGCAACCAAGGGTTTTACCAGCGACATAATAGCTTCAGGAATAATCATTCCCAATTGCGCTTCAATAAATAAATTAAGTGGATGCAGAGTCAGGATGACCGCCAGAACAGGAATTAAAATCTCAAATGAGCGAGCAACACCGGTTGGGACTTCAGGTGGCAGACGGATAGTAATATTATGGCGCTTGAGAACGGCATAAAGCTCAGTGGAATAGATAGCGACCAAAATAGCGGTAAAAATCCCCTGACCAGAAAAATAAGTCGTGGATATTTGTCCGTCTTTTAAGGGGGCAGCAACCAATAAGAATGCCATCAATGACAACATGCCCGAAGTTAAAGGATCGAGATTATGGTGACGCGCTAAACTAGCTGCGATCCCAACCGAAATAAATAGGGTCATGATCCCCATGCTGAAATTAAAAGGTAGCATTAGGCTGGCACGATGTTCTAATGAAAATTGCAACCAGGCGCGAGCAAATCGCCAAGTTGTATCCGGCGAGAAAGGGGGAAATATAAAAACTAACATGAATGAACCGACAATCATGAAAGGGAGTGCGGCAATAAATCCATCACGAATGGATGTAACATATTTCTGCTGGCCAATTGCGCCCGCCATTGGCGTGATTTTCTGTTCAATCACGTCGATTAATTTACTGTACAGAGAACCCATGGCTTATCCCTTATTTGTTATTATCAATTAGTGAAAGGGCAAAATCTAAAATCGCAGCACCTTTTTGCATTCCGTAATCCATCATATTGATGGGTTCGACTTTAATGCCGTATGCATTGGCTTTATTCTGTAGATCGCGTTGCATATATTTCACCTGTGGCCCTAATAAAACGACCTGATAATCTCCAACGTTCTGTTCAAACTCCACGACACCGAAAGCCTTAATATCAACTTCAAGATTTCTTTTCTCCGCTTCCTCAACCATTTTCTTCACCAACATGCTGGTAGACATTCCCGCAGAACAACAAAGCATGATTTTTTTCATGGGTAGCTCCGAAATAAATAACGACAGTGATAATGAGCGGACTATAGCCATGATGGAAATAAACGGAAAGCGCTTTCCGTTTATGGATCATTTAAATGTGAGCCTGATCACCAGATAGAGGCTTTCGCTTTGTTGTGATGTACGCCATCATCCTTCCATAAAACAGCCCCAGAAAGGTTCCACCATGAATATCCAGATCATGAATGTTGCCGTCGCCCTGATTGAGCAGCGCTTGACTCCCTTTGCCAATATGCTTACCCGCAACCATCACATCACGGCTATGCGCGATAGCTTTGCCCTGGCAATGCCCTTTGTGATCGTAGGTAGTTTGATGGTTCCTCTGATTTTCCCACCATTTTCTATCAATATTGATGGCCGCTTCGGGACGTGGTATTTGCTATTTCGGCCAATACTGATGCCTATCTTTGAACTGACATTAGGCCTGATTTCGTTGATTATTGCCTTTGGTGCCAGTGCCAGCTTGGCTAAGCAATATCGGCTACCTGAACGGCTTGCCGGACTCACCGGCTGCCTGGCTTTTCTGATGTTTATTGGGTTCAAAGAGGGTTCCGCACCCAATATATTTTTAAGTGGGATGGGGATGTTTACAGCTTTGTTCTCAAGTTTCTATTCCATTGAAATAATAAGGTTTTTCTATAGAAAAGGTTGGTGCATACGCTTACCTCAGGAAGTCCCCCTGATGACGCGTAATAGCTTTCAGTTATTGGTACCGCTATTGGTCATTATGTTATCCATTAGCGTGATGAATGCGCTATTGCAGTTTTCGACAGGAATGATGTTACCGAATCTGATCAGTGAAGCACTCCGCCCGTTAATCATTGCCTCTGATACCCTGACAGCTATTTTGATTTCCTTACTTATTTGCCAGTTATTGTGGTTTGTTGGTATTCACGGTGCACTGATTGTCACAGGTATTATGAACCCATTCTGGATGACATATTTAGTCGAAAATCAAGAAGCTCTGGCTAATGGTGTGACCCAGCTCCCCCATATTTATCTACAAGGATTCTGGGATTTTTACTTATTAATTGGCGGCATTGGCTCAACATTGCCGCTGGTTTTTATGGCGATGCGCAGCCGCTCCAGCCAGCTCAAAAGTGTTGGGAAAATTGGTTTGATCCCCTCGCTGTTTAATATCAATGAACCCATTTTATTTGGCTTTCCAATAATCCTTAACCCTGTATTTTTATTACCATTTATTGGTGTTCCAATGATTAATGCCTGCATTGCCTGGTATCTTACTCATCTGGGGGTATTGGATAGAGCGGTTGCTATGTTGCCTTGGTCTATGCCCTCACCCTTAGGTGCGGCATGGGCTGCGAACGGTAGTTGGAAAAACATGTGTATGTGTTTGTTTGCCATCTTCAACTCCTGGATGTTATATCGCCCTTTCTTTTGTGTATATGAAAAGCAACTTACTGATTTAGAACGTAAATAATTGATATTATTTTCTCGCCATCAATGTGCTTACCCATCGTCAGGGTCGGCACTCCCCGCTATCTACAACTAAAAATGCGACTCCAATCACAATTCTAAGGGGATTACTGGCGAATTTGTGACTTGATCCGGCAAAAACGGAAAGCGCTTTCCGTTTTTGGATGTACATTTCCATTTCTATTCCGTAAATTTCCCGACGCGTTATTCAGATGCTATTTCAATCAAAAAAAACACAAGGGAAATTATGAAAAGTCTGAACCAATTAATGCCTCTGTCTTTGCTCATTCTGATGGCTATGAGTCATCAGGCCAGTGCAGAAAAATATGATTTTGCATTACATGGTTATATTCGCTCCGGTATTTTGGCCAATAGCGATGGTAATCGTGTCGATTCTGTTGGTTTGATGCCTGATGGGAAATGGCGTCTTGGTAACGAAGATGATACGAAAATTGAATTAGTTCCGCGGGTTACGCTGACATCAGACTCTGGTGCAGTAGCCAAAATTCAGGCAAATATCACGCATCAAAGTAAATGTACCTCTGACTGGAACTGTCTGGATGAAGACGGCAAGGCGGTACAATTCCGTGAAGGTTATGTCGAAATGACTAACCTCGACTTTGCTCCTGAAGTGGCTTTCTGGGGGGGGAAACGCTACAGCAGCTCCAACACCTCCAGCCATCAGTTTGACTGGGAATATATTCAATACAACGGGACTGGGGGCGGGTTCGATAACTTGGACTTAGGCTTCGCACGTTTTGATGCCGGTATCTACGCCTTTACCCCAACCGATGAAAGCAAAGCATTCCCGGTGGATAAAAGTGATCAGGGTTATCCCGATGATTACTCCCTGAACCTATGGCTGAAGAAGATTGGTGGGTCACCCATTGACCTGGAAGTGGTCGGTCATCACATGAATAACAGCGAAAAACATGTTGATGCGGCGGAAAAAGGTTATGGCTTCACGGGTATTTATAATTTCGACGAATTCTATGGTATCGCTGGCGGCTATTCCAAATTCGTTGTGCAGTATGGGCGTGGGCTGGCTGCGGGAGATTCTTTGGGAAAGAACGGCTGGGGTTGGGCCAACCTGGAAGATACTCAATCCTGGCGAGTGGTGCTGGACGGGGTGGCCTCATTGGGTGAATGGGATATCGCCACCTTTGCCTACTACCAAAAAGATAAAAACTACCGTTGGTGGAGCAGCGATGAGAAAGGTTGGGGGCGGACAAGCTGGGTTGCCGGAGTTCGTCCTTACCAGCAAATTACCAAACACTTCGCAATGCAATATGAAGTGGGTTATGAGTATCTGGATGATGACAACTACAAAGGTGTTGATGGCAAAGGAAAAGGTGGCTTAACCAAAGTCACTATTGCCCCAACACTGACTTTCGATTCCGGCTTCTGGAGCCGGCCGCAACTGCGTATTTTTGCCACTTATGCCAAATGGGATAAAGGCGTATCTGATGCCCTTGATGGCAATTACAACTGGGACACCAATAGCATCAGCGCTGGAGGTTATAGCCGCAGTGGAAAAACCGACACGCTGAACTTTGGTATTCAAGCTGAAGTGTGGTTCTAAGGGGCAAATGATGGAAATTATCCAAAGAAAAATGCTGCTGCTATCCCTGTTATCAGCATTGGCAAGCGCGGGTGTGATGGCGGCTGAACAGTCTCATTTTGAGCACTTTATCACTCGTCAGGGCGCGCAGTTAATGGAGGGAGACAAGACCTTCCGTTTTGCCGGGATTCATGCGCCTGAATTACACCGCATTGAAGATGATGCTCGTGGCACCTGTAAAGCGGATCCGCGAGGGTGGGGGCAATATTTTAAATGGCCGACTGCTCAAGAGCAGGAAAATTGGATCAAGGCGATGGTGGCAACTGGTGCGAAAGCCCAGCGCGTCTACGTACTATCAGTTCAGCAGGAGAATGATAAAGACTGCGGACGTGAAACTCATATTCTGGCACCTTCCACACCGGATGGCATGCCACGGCTGAACGAAAAAGCGATGACGGTTTATGACAACATGATAGCCGAAGCTGATAAGCAAGGGTTGCGGCTTATCTTGCCGTTTATTGACCATTGGTGGTGGTGGGGCGGTCGTGAACAATTAGCGGCGTTTTATCACGAAAAACCCGAGGCATTTTACGATATTTCCAGCAAAACTTATCAGGCTTATAAAGATGTTATTCGTCAGGTTATTACCCGAACCAATACGGTTACTGGCCGCCCCTATTATGATGAAAAAGCCATTATGGCTTGGGAAACGGGTAATGAGCTGGAGGATACCAACGCGGCCTTTTTGCACGAAACGGCTGCGTGGATTAAAAATTTGGCTCCGCATCAATTAGTGGTCGACGGCACTTATAAGAAAATTAATGATTTCTCAGTTAATGATCCGAATGTCGATATTGTCAGCAATCACTATTACACCAACGCTGGCAACAACCACCCAGATCAGGTGACGAAAGACTTAACGGCTATCGGCGGCAAAAAAGTCTATCTGGTGGGCGAGTTTGGTCTGCTGGACAGCAGTGAACTGAATAGCATTATGCAGTCTATTGTGCACACCGATGTTAATGGTGCCAAGGCCGCGGGTGGCTTTATTTGGGGCTTCCGTGGGCATCGTCAGGATGGGGGATTTTACTGGCACAAAGAGTACACCGGCCACTACAGCTATCACTTACCAGGTTTCCCTGAAGGAAAGGCAAATCAGGAAATGGATGTAGTGGATCTGGTGCGCACCGCTTCTGCACAGATGTCCGGACTTGATACTGCCCCGTCATTGCCAGTACCCGAGGCACCAAAGTTACGTGATAGCCAATCACCATTCGCAATTAATTGGATGGGGGCCGCCGTTGGCCGTAGTTATGACGTAGAGCGTGCAGACAGTGAAAATGGCCCATGGAAAGTGGTAGGTCATGATATTTCTGACGGTATTCAGGCGTGGGACCCGGCCAAAATGGACTTGTTCCGCGATGATTATTCTGCTTTGACATTAGGTAAAACCTACTATTACCGCGTGGTAGCCAAGAACGAATCCGGTAAATCTGCTCCGTCCAATGTTATCAGCATTACCCATCACCAGAAAAATCAGGCTCCGGTTATTAAGCTGAATGATAAGGCGACGACCACGCAGGATAAGGGAATCGCTCTTGATGCTCGTTGGCAGGACGATAACTTGCCCGGCCAAGGTGTGAGTGTGAAATGGACGAGTAGCGGCAAGCGTCAGGCACATTTTTGTCACGATGATCAGGCTTCCACTCGTGTTTGGTTCCCAGCGGCAGGAAATTATTCACTGACTTTTACGGTGGATGATGGGTTACTGAAAAGCAGCAAAGTGGTTGAAGTTGCGGTGAGTAAAGCAACGGGTAAAGCGTCAGCGGATTACTGCAATTTTGTTAGCCCACAACTCGGTATTAAAGACGGCAAAGTGAAGGTGGTGAAGAGTGATGAAAACCAGCTCGCCACCGGAGACGATGGGTTCCTGGGGCCGTTTGTTAACGAAGGCGATAAAGTCACCTGGCGTATTAATGCGCCATGGGACGGTGCGTACAAACTGCATATTTTCTTTAATGGTAAATGGGGCGGTAAGAAAAACTCGATTCAAGTAAACAGTGATAATCCACTGCAAATTGAATTCCCGGAAACCGATGAAAAAGGTCAGGAAATGGTGGTGCCGGTACAACTAAAGCAGGGGGAGAATACCCTGGGTTTTGGTAAGTTTTCCGGTGACTGGGGCTATATGTTCATTAAGTCCTTGCAGGTGACAGCAGAATAGTTTTTTTCGCTGCGCCTTCACTGACGCAGCCTTTTTCAGGTGCCAGGCACCGGAATCCTTAGGAGGTTGTATGACAACATATCAGTTCCCCGCTGGTTTTTTCTGGGGGGCAGCGGCGTCTGGCCCACAGACTGAAGGCACTGACAATAAACCGCACCGATCCATTTGGGACAGCTGGTTTGCCAGTCATCCAGAGCGTTTCTTTCAGCAAATCGGCCCGACCAAAGTGTGCGAAACGCTGCACAAATATAAAGAAGACGTCGCGCTGATGAAAAACATTGGCTTTAACTCATTTCGCACGTCAATTCAGTGGTCGCGTTTGATTGAGGATTTTGAAACGGGGAAACCGAACGATGATGCGGTGTGCTTTTATCATGACTATTTTGACGAGATGATCCGCAATGGCATTGAACCAATAATTAATCTTTATCATTTTGATATGCCAGAAGAATTACAGAATCGTTATGGTGGGTTTGAATCTCGCCACGTCGCCGAGCTGTTCGGCCGTTTTGCCAAAACAGCTTTTGAACTATTTGGTCATAAAATCAAATACTGGACCACTTTCAATGAGCCGATCGTCCCAGTGGAAGGCGGATATCTGTATGACTTCCATTACCCGTGTAAAAAAGATGGCAAACTGGCCGCTCAGGTAGCATTCAATATCATGCTGGCACACGCCAAAGCGGTAAAATGTTACCGTGAACAGCAACTTACCGGAGAGATTGGTGTGGTGCTCAACCTTACACCTTCCTATACCCGTAGTGATTCGCCGGCAGACCAAAAAGCAGCTTGGTATGCCGATTTACTGTTTAACCGCAGCTTCCTCGATCCTTTAGTGAAACATCAGTTCCCCAAAGAACTGTGTGAAATACTGGCTACTCACGATTGCCTACCCATCGTCAGCAAAGAAGATGTCTGCTCAATTACCGACTCTCGCATAGATTTTTTAGGGGTAAATTACTATGTTCCACGTCGGGTAAAGGCACGCGAAAGTGAATACACCCTTGATTATTTTACCCCAGAATATTACTTCGAAAACTATGTCGATCCTGATGGTCGTTTTAACCCCTACCGTGATAATAACGAAATTCTGCCGCAGGCTATTTATGATATTGCGGCCAATATTCGTGACAATTACGACAATATAAAATGGTATCTGGCTGAAATTGGTATTGCCATGGATTTGGCATCGGAAGGGCCAATACAGGCAGATGGCGTGATTGATGACAGTTTTCGTATTGGCCTAATGGAAGAACATTTGGTTCAGTTGCATCGGGCAATCAATGAAGGAGCGAATTGTTTTGGTGTACATCAGTGGACGTTTATTGATAACTGGTCATGGATTAACTCTTTTAAACGGCGTTACGGCTTCTATCGGCTGGATTTGGCCACGGGCGAACGGCAAATAAAACGTAATGGATTGTGGTTTAAATCTCTTGCTGAAACTAACCAATTTAGCCGTCAGGATTAAGCAATTAAAGGAGTGAAGGCTATGAGCAGCAGTCTATCTCGCTGTTTTTATCAACTTGATAATAGAGTTAAAAATTATACCTGGGGAAGTTGTACGGCGCTAAACCAATTGTTTAATATCCCTAATCCTGATGGACAACCACAGGCTGAGCTGTGGATGGGGGTCCACCCAGCGGGTGTGTCGACTATCAATGAGCAAGGCCAGATCAAAGCATTATCGGATGTGATCGCTGAGGATAAATGTCGAATTCTGGGGGCATCAACTGCGGATCGTTTCGGTGATCTACCTTTTTTACTGAAAATACTGTCTGCTGAAAGTGCCCTGTCTATTCAGGTTCATCCCCAAAAAACGCAGGCTGAAACCGGATTTTGGCAGCAGCAACGGCAACCACATCGCGCCGCATCACCTGATTATAATGATACTAACCATAAGCCTGAACTGGTTTATGCCATAACGCCCTTTCAGGCCATGAATGGCTTTCGGGAAGTTGAGCAGATAATTGCACACTTTAAAACACTCGATATACCCGCTATTGCTGCAGCACTCGATACTTTGATAACCCAGCCGAATGCTGACGGTTTGAAGGTGTTTTTCGTCACGCTGATGCAGTTAACACCCGGATTGTGCCAACAGGCGGTACGACAGCTGGTGAGTCAGGCTCCGGCTTGTTTCTCACCAGAACTGGCAACATTGATTCATAACCTCAATCAATCCTATCCAGATGATATCGGCGTTTTTGCTCCCTTATTGTTAAATTGCATTACTTTGGCACCAGGGGAGGCGATGTTTCTACAACCGGGTACACTTCATGCCTATGTAAAAGGTACGGCTATTGAAGTCATGGCCAGCTCTGATAATGTGCTGCGTGCGGGGCTTACCAGCAAAAAAATCAATCTTTCTGAGTTGGTGCTGTGTACGACGTTTACCTCTATAAAGCCCCATGATTTGCTCCTGAGACCCAGCCAAACCCAAGAGTACTTTAATTACAGCGTTCCGGTAGATGATTTCCGCTTTTGTATTTTCTCCAATGTGGAGAGCCGAGCTATAACGGCCAACAGCGCCGAAATTATTCTGGTCATCAGTGGCGTTGCCACATTCCATCATGCCAGTGGTGAAACATTAATATTAAACGCTGGGCAGTCTGCATTTATTCCGGCCTTCGTCGGACAATTTACCCTCACTTGTTCTGGCAAGGTTTGCAGAGTGTATTGTTGATAATATAGTTATTTCTGGTTTATATTAAGAAAAATATAAGCCAGTTTTTTATTTAATTTACTTTTTATAAAAGTAACTCGCACTATGATTTATTAATGGTGGCGCCCACTTTCTTTTTACCTCTATTTTAAAAAAATTTCGCTTTAAAAACAGTGGAATGTAATTTTTTCACTAAAAGAGGTAGCCATATTTATGCCTATATGCATAAAGCGCAGAAGCACGATGCAAACTTACTGCAACTTATCGACATCATGCAGAATAAATTCTGAGTCAATTGTATTACTTCCCTCTGATACACAGTCCGCAGTTTGCCTGCGGGAAATCCTGCATTTTGAATGTCGTAATGTAAAATTCGTGTGAAATATATGTGACTTCGTGCGCAAAAACAGACCAATTTTATGCTGGTATCTTTGGCAAAATCACGTCGAAAATCCTCCCACTTTGTCTTAGTACGAAGTGAGAATTCTTATAACCAATTAATTTTAAACATTATTAATATTATTCGTTTTCAGATGAGTGGTGGCTTATCGCTGTTTTTCTGGTGCTTGATTGTACTTGTCTATACGAGTATATTTTAATAAATATTCAAATTAAGTAATGTCGTTGATACCTGAAAAACTGGTTGAAGGAAATTGCCGTGACTGCCCAAAATAGATTCCGTGATACTGAGATTCGAGCTTCGCGTGGCACAAAACTGACTGCTAAAAGTTGGATGACCGAAGCCCCGCTGCGTATGTTAATGAATAATCTTGACCCCGAAGTGGCTGAGAATCCTAAAGAATTAGTGGTTTACGGCGGTATTGGCCGTGCGGCCCGTAACTGGGAATGCTATGACAAGATTGTCGAAAGCCTCACTCATCTGAATGATGACGAGACCTTATTGATTCAATCTGGTAAGCCCGTGGGCGTCTTTAAAACCCACAGTAATGCACCCAGGGTGCTGATTGCTAATTCTAATTTAGTTCCGCATTGGGCTAATTGGGAACATTTTAATGAGTTGGACGCCAAAGGGTTGGCCATGTACGGCCAGATGACGGCGGGTAGTTGGATCTATATTGGTAGCCAGGGCATTGTACAGGGCACCTATGAAACCTTCGTCGAAGCGGGGCGGCAACACTTTGGCGGCAGCTTGAAAGGGCGCTGGGTATTAACGGCTGGGCTGGGTGGCATGGGCGGCGCGCAACCACTGGCGGCTACCTTGGCCGGAGCTTGCTCTTTGAATATTGAATGCCAGCAAAGCCGTATCGATTTCCGCCTCAAAACCCGCTATGTCGATGAACAAGCAACAGATCTTGATGATGCGTTGGCGCGCATCAAAAAATACACTTCTGCTGGCAAAGCTGTTTCTATCGCATTATGTGGCAATGCAGCTGAAATCTTACCTGAATTGGTACGTCGTGGGGTTCGCCCGGATATGGTGACCGACCAAACCAGTGCCCATGATCCGCTGAATGGCTATCTGCCAAAAGGCTGGAGCTGGGAAGAATATCGCCGCCGTGCCCAAAGTGAGCCGGTACTGGTGGTGAATGCCGCCAAAACTTCGATGGCAGAACATGTTGAAGCCATGCTGGCTTTCCACCATATGGGCATCCCGACTTTTGACTACGGCAACAATATCCGTCAGATGGCACAAGATATGGGTGTCACTCATGCATTTGATTTCCCAGGGTTTGTGCCTGCTTATATTCGTCCATTATTCTGCCGTGGTGTTGGCCCATTCCGCTGGGCTGCGCTTTCCGGTGACGCCGAAGATATTTATAAGACGGATGCGAAGGTTAAAGAACTTATCCCAGATGATGAGCATTTACATCACTGGCTGGATATGGCCCGTGAGCGTATCAGTTTCCAAGGGCTACCAGCTCGTATCTGCTGGGTTGGCTTGGGGCAGCGCGCTAAATTAGGCTTAGCCTTCAATGAGATGGTGCGAACAGGTGAGCTGTCAGCGCCGATTGTGATTGGACGTGATCATCTTGATTCCGGCTCGGTCGCCAGCCCTAATCGCGAAACCGAAGCCATGCAGGATGGTTCTGACGCCGTCTCTGACTGGCCGCTGCTCAATGCATTGCTGAATACTGCCAGTGGCGCGACTTGGGTATCACTGCATCATGGTGGTGGTGTTGGAATGGGCTTCTCGCAACATTCAGGCATGGTAGTGGTATGTGATGGTAGCGACGACGCAGCCGAACGTATCGCCCGAGTATTACATAATGATCCAGCTACTGGCGTAATGCGTCATGCAGATGCAGGTTATGACATCGCGATTAATTGTGCACAAGAGCAGGGGCTTAACCTGCCAATGATTGCCGCAACTCAGGGGAGAAAAGCATGAAAACAACAATGACACTGCGTCCCGGCCAGATGACGCTGGCTGATTTGCGACATATTTATCAGCACCCGGTAAAAATAACTTTGGATGAAAGTGCTTATGCACCTATTCAGCAAAGTGTGGATTGCGTACAGAAAATATTGGCAGAGAAGCGTACTGCGTATGGTATCAACACTGGATTTGGTTTGTTGGCCTCCACGCGCATTGCGACAGAAGATTTGGAAAACCTACAGCGCTCGATTGTCCTTTCCCATGCAGCAGGTGTTGGGGAACCCAATGATGACGCGATTGTACGCTTGATTATGGTATTGAAAATCAATAGCCTGGCGCGGGGTTTTTCGGGCATCAGGCTTGAGGTTATTCAGGCGTTGATAACATTAGTTAACGCACAAGTTTATCCGCACATTCCCCTAAAAGGCTCTGTGGGGGCTTCTGGTGATCTGGCTCCGTTGGCACACATGAGTTTGCTGCTGCTCGGTGAAGGTAAAGCCCGCTATCAAGGGGAATGGTTGGATGCTCGCGCAGCGCTGGCTAAAGCCGGTTTGCAACCGCTGACATTGGCGGCAAAAGAAGGGTTGGCACTCCTTAATGGTACTCAGGTTTCCACCGCTTATGCTTTACGCGGCTTGTTCGAAGCGGAAGACCTTTATGCCGCAGCCTCTGTTTTTGGCAGCCTGACGGTTGAAGCGGCATTAGGTTCTCGTAGCCCGTTTGATGCCCGTATTCATGCGGTTAGAGGCCAGCGTGGGCAAATTGATGCCGCCAGCACTTATCGTCATTTGCTTGGTGAACGTAGCGAAGTCTCTGAATCTCACCGTAATTGTGACAAAGTTCAAGACCCGTACTCTCTGCGTTGTCAGCCACAGGTCATGGGGGCTTGTCTGACCCAAATGCGCCAGGCTGCTGAAGTTCTGGCGATTGAATCTAATGCAGTATCAGATAACCCATTAGTATTTGCTGACCAAGGCGATGTGTTATCTGGCGGTAACTTCCATGCTGAACCTGTCGCCATGGCGGCAGATAATCTGGCGCTGGCATTGGCGGAAATCGGCTCGTTAGCAGAACGCCGTATTTCGCTGTTAATGGATAAACATATGTCGCAGCTACCGCCATTTCTGGTGGAGAACGGCGGCGTAAACTCTGGTTTTATGATTGCGCAGGTTACGGCGGCGGCACTAACCAGTGAGAATAAAGGACTGGCATTCCCCTCCAGTGTCGACAGCATCCCAACTTCAGCGAATCAGGAAGACCATGTTTCTATGGCACCCCGTGCAGGTAAGCGCTTATGGGAGATGGCTGAAAACGTGCGCGGCATTCTGGCTGTTGAGTGGTTGGCTGCATGTCAGGGGCTGGATTTGCGCAAAGGCCTGAAAACATCAGATGCTCTGGAACCCGCTCGCTTGCTACTGCGTAAGCATGTGGCCTACTACGAAAAAGACCGTTTCTTTGCCCCCGATATTGAAGCTGCCAGCCAGCTCATTGCTCTGCGTCATATGAATGAACTGATGCCTGCGCATCTACTACCAAGTCTTTAATAACGAATAATAAGTATTTAAAAACATTGGCCTATAGGTGATCCCGGTAACTGGGATCACCCTCTCTGAACCCCTGCCTGTAAGGGCACAAATCTTGCGAGAATGTACCATGAAGAATGATTCATCCACGCTCAAACGCGGCCTTAGCGCCCGGCATATCCGGTTCATGGCGTTAGGTTCTGCCATTGGTACCGGCTTGTTTTATGGTTCCGCCGAGGCAATCCGTCTGGCCGGGCCCGCGGTATTACTCGCTTATCTGGTTGGTGGTGCTGCCGTATTCATGGTGATGCGCGCACTTGGCGAAATGGCGGTGCATGATCCAGTTGCGGGTTCATTCGGCCACTACGCCAGCCGTTACCTTGGCCCACTGGCGGGCTTTCTCACCGGTTGGACCTATACCTTTGAGATGATCATTGTGGCGCTGGCCGATGTCACGGCGTTCGGCATTTATATGGGACTATGGTTCCCGGATGCGCCGCAGTGGGTGTGGGTGCTGAGTATTATTTTTTTTATTGGTGCGCTAAATCTGTGTTCAGTCAAAGTATTTGGTGAAATGGAGTTTTGGCTATCACTGCTAAAAGTAACCGCGATTATTGCCATGATTGCGGCAGGGCTAGGTATTATGATGTTTGGCTTCGGTGCCGGCCATGAGAGTACTGGGGTTAGTAATTTATGGTCTCATCAAGGGTTTATGCCAAACGGTATTACAGGTGTGATTGCTTCATTTGCTGTGGTGATGTTTGCTTTTGGTGGTATTGAAATCATCGGGGTGACTGCCAGTGAGGCAAAAGATCCGGAAAAAGTATTACCACGTGCCATCAATACTGTTCCTGTACGTATTCTACTGTTCTATGTTCTGACCTTATTTGTTTTGATGGCTATTTATCCGTGGAATAGCATTGGGCAAAATGGCAGCCCTTTTGTGGAAATTTTTAGTAGCTTAGGGATCAGTTCTGCTGCAAACATTCTGAATCTGGTGGTGATTACTGCGGCTATTTCGGCGATCAATAGCGATATTTACGGTGCTGGTCGCATGATGTATGGCCTGGCACAAGAGGGGTTGGCACCTAAATGCTTTAGTCGTTTGACCCGTAATGGCGTGCCTTGGATGACTATTTTAGTGATGGCTATCGCACTGTTATTGGGTGTGGTGTTGAATTACCTGATTCCGAAAAATGTATTCCTGATTATTGCCTCGATTGCGACCTTTGCCACCGTCTGGGTGTGGTTAATGATTCTTATCTCGCAAGTCGCGATGCGCCGTTCAATGAGCAAAGAAAATGTTGCCCGCCTCGCCTTCCCAGTACCTTTCTGGCCGGTGGCTCCGATGCTCACTATCATCTTTATGGCCTTCATTATTGCTGTTTTAGGGTATTTCCCAGATACCCGTATTGCCATGTATGTTGGCCTGGCTTGGGTGATATTAATGACTCTTGCCTGGTGGGTTTGGGTACGTAAAACACCCGTTCATGTTATTGCGGAGCAGATGGAAAATAGCGAAGCGTAGCAATCGTCATGCTGAATCGGGCCGCAATTAATCACATCTGCGGCCCGATTTACTTTGAGGCAGGGCGGAGTGGCAAGTGAAATGGAGTGGATAACGGGGGAATTAAGCTGTTTAAGGTTGTTTCTTTGAAAGTAATAGCTGGATGCTAATTTTATTAATATCGCACTATATACCAAGATAATGCTTTGCGTTTAAAGTAGCGGCATAACCAGATGGTGATAAAGTGACCTTAATGATGAAAATTATATATCTACGGAGTAACTGCCTATGCCAGCTCTAGCTATTAAGCGGTGGATTAAACGGATTGTACTGGTCTTGGTGGTTATATCAGTAACCATACTGGCGATAAGAATTTATGATACACAACGCGGCCCGAAACTGGAGCTTTGGCATACGTTTGTCCCTCATGACATGCGCGCCGCTGAGATTGATAAAGCCAGTTGGGCGGATTACATAAAAGCTGAAAACAATATTTTCGATGAAGTTCGCACCAATGTTACCGAAAAACTGGAACCCAGCACTCAGGTTCCGTTAAACCGTTATTATTCTGGTAGCTCAATTTATCCACCTCATTTTAAAAATGACTGGAACCGTTCTTATATTTTACAACCCGAAGGCAAGCCTAAAGGTGCCGTCGTCTTACTGCATGGCCTGACTGATACTCCTTATAGTTTGCGTCATATTGCAGAGAATTATCGTCAACGTGGATATGTTGCCATTGGCATTCGTTTACCTGCTCATGGCACGGTACCCGGTGCGTTGACTGATGTTGAATGGCAGGACTGGTTAGCGGCTACTCGCCTTGCTGTCCGTGAAGCCAAAGTACTGAGCGGCCCTGATTTACCATTGCATGTTGTTGGTTTCTCCAACGGTGGGGCATTGGCAATGAAATATACACTCGACTCCCTGGATGACCCGAAACTGGCAAAACCTGAACGCGTTATTTTGATATCACCAATGATTGGGGTAACAAGCTTCGCGCGTTTTGCTGGCATAGCCGGTTGGCCTGCTATCTTCCCAGCCTTTGCCAAAGCGGCTTGGTTAGGGATTGTGCCCGAGTTTAATCCATTCAAATACAATTCATTCCCGGTGAATGCTGCCCGTCAGTCTTATTTGCTGACATCTGTGTTGCAGCAGCAAATTGCGCGTGATGCCCGAAATAATAAGATGGCGGAGTTACCTCCAATTTTGACCTTCCAGTCATTAATGGATTCAACAGTTAGCACCCGTGCTGTTGTGACGGCTCTTTATAATCACTTGCCTAAGAATGGCAGTGAAGTGGTGTTATTCGACTTGAACCGCGCTGCAAGCTTCGGCCCATTACTGAGAACATCTTCTTATACGGCTTTGGCTCGTTTATTACCGCCACCACCGCGTAATTACAGCGTGACTATTATTAGTAACGTCTCACCACAAAGTAATGAAACCGTGGCGTTGACAACATTGGCTGGTCAAACTGACGAGACTTCAGCCCCGACTGGGTTGATTTATCCGCCGGATATCTTCTCGTTGTCTCATGTGGCATTACCATTCCCAATGAGTGATTCACTCTATGGTCGCTACCCAGAACCGCGTGACCAATATGGTATCAGCTTGGGGACATTTGCCGCACGCGGTGAGCGGGCTGTTCTGGTGGTTGGGCTGGATTCACTAATGCGTATCTCATCAAATCCGTTCTACCCGTATATGTTGCAGCGCATTGACGACAAAATTGACGCTCCGGCTAAATGATCTTGTTTTTCTAAATGATAGTGCTACTCAAGCCCCCAGTTTGGGGCTTGAGGTTGATGTAAACCCATTTTGTCGCACCGAGACTGGCGGGGCGACTGCACCGATGGGCGCTCCGACGGCTCACGCCGTTACGACCCATTCGGCACATTTCCCCGCTTATCAACTTTGTCAGCAGTCTAAAGCCCCCCGATTGGGGGCTTTTTCATAATGAGTGCCATACTTTCAAATCGTACATGCTCTTCATATCTATTGACCCTGAAAGGAAAGCACTATGTCTATCGAAAAAGTGGTATATCGTGCCAAAGCTAAAGCGATGGGTGGCCGTGATGGTCGGGCAACCTCCTCGGATGGCGTATTAGATGTAAAATTGGGTGTCCCTAAAGAGATGGGCGGCGCTGGCGGAGCCGTGACAAATCCAGAGCAACTGTTTGCGGCGGGTTACTCTGCCTGCTTCCTCGGGGCGCTGAAATTTGTGGCATCAAAAGAAAAAGTGAAAATCCCCGATGACGCCAGTATCGAAGGAACGGTGGGTATTGGTGCTATACCGACGGGATTTGGCATTGAAGTTCAACTGGATATCAGCTTGCCAGGTATCGAGCGCAGTGTGGCAGAAGATTTAGTGAAAAAAGCCCATGTTGTCTGCCCATACTCCAATGCCACGCGTGGCAATATTGATGTCACGTTGAATATCAAATAATTCAATCTCCGCACGCAAAAGCCCATAAAAATTATTTTGTGGGCATATACTCTCCGCCATAATATTTGCTTAATAAATAAGCTGGCATATCATTACCGGACTATGCGCCAGTTCCCAGACTGAATAGCCAGGATTGATTAGGATAATTCTTGTAACTGAAATCAATAGCGTGCTTATTGGCTTTGCACTGAACCTGAGGAGGGGTTCACTGTCTGATTGATTCAAGCCGCAAATAGTGTCTTTGGAGACCTTGCGTTATATGGACAGAGTTAAATCTTTATCGCAGCAAAGTATTTCTTTGTTGTTGGCTGTTTATATTGGTATTTTCCTGAATATCTCTGTCTTTTATCGTCGTTTTGACACCTTTAACCAAGGCATTCAAGGCATAAAAGTGGTGTCTGCTATCATCGAAGTGATGGCGATTATTCTGTTTACCTTTTTTGTTATGCGCATCATTTCCCTCGGTGGCCGATGGTTTTATCGCGTAGTCGCAACCCTTCTGGTACTCATTTCTGTTGCAGCCAGTTATTACATGACGTTTTTCAATGTGGTGATTGGTTACGGCATCGTCATATCCGTTTTGACCACGGATACTGACCTGTCCAAAGAGGTTATTGGACTCCATTTTATTATCTGGATGGTGGTCGTCAGTGCCCTGCCTTTACTGCTTATCTGGAAAAATAGTTTACGACTCACTCTACTCGAGCAATTTTTGACGCCGGGCCAGCGTATTAAGCCAATCTTTCTGATGGCGGTGGTGGTCGCATTAGTTTGGTTACCTATTCGTTATCTGGATAAAGTACAGCACGCGGATGAACAACTGAAAACCGTGGATTTACCCAGTTATGGCGGGGTAGTTGCTCACTCATATTTGCCTTCTAACTGGTTGGCTGCATTGGGTTTATACGCTTACACTCAATACGATGAGAAGTATGACGCGGCAACGCTGTATGACCCCGCGGAACACCATACTTATGTCGCACCAGCCGGTATTGATGATACCTATGTTGTATTTATTATTGGTGAAACAACCCGTTGGGACCATATGGGGCTGCTGGGATATTCGCGTGATACCACTCCACGCCTCAGTAAAGAAAAGAACTTAGTTGCTTTTCGTGGCACATCTTGCGATACCTCCACCAAACTTTCATTGCGCTGCATGTTCGTGCGTGAAGGGGGTACGGAAGATAACCCGCAGCGCACACTGAAAGAGCAAAATGTGTTCGCGGTGATGAAATCCCTGGGCTTCACTTCTGAATTGTTCGCCATGCAGAGCGAGATGTGGTTCTACAATAATGCGAGCGTTGATAATTATTCGTTTCGGGAATTAATTGCTTCTGAGAAACGTAACGATGATAAGCCTGTAGATGACATGCTGCTGGTCGATGAATTGAAAGAGTCACTCGGGCGTTATCCGGTGGGTAAGCATTTAGTCATACTGCATACCAAAGGTTCACATTATCTCTATTCCCAGCGTTATCCGCGCAGCTACGCCCGCTATCAACCTGAATGTATGGGGGTGGATGATTTTTGCAGTAAGCAGCAACTGGTAAATGCTTTTGATAACAGCGTGCTGTACACCGATTCGTTTATTGCTAATGTCATTGATCAAATGCGTGATAAGAAGGCGCTAGTGTTCTATGCCGCCGATCATGGTGAATCTATCGACGATAATTCCCACTTCCACGGCACGCCACGTGAAATGGCACCGCCAGAGCAATTCCGTGTGCCATTGATGGTTTGGGCGTCAGATAAGTTTCTGGCCCAACCGGGGAGCCTTACGGCTTTTGAGCAACTACAGGCAGAGCAGCGTATCGGAAAAAGTCATCGTCAGGTTGAGCTGTTTGACTCTATCTTGGGTTGTTTAGGTTATACCTCGCCGGATGGCGGAATTAATGCAGAGAATAACTGGTGTCAGGTACCAGCCCGGTCTTCTCAGCCTGCAATATAATTAATTAGCGCAAGTAAAATCTGATACGGCATGATTTTTGATATCAATCTCATTGTCGCTTTGAGGGTGCGGTATACTCCAGTCCCGAATCCCTACCGGCTGGAGTCTTCTATGACTTACCGTGTTGTCTTTATTGATGATCATGACATTGTGCGCTCAGGTTTTGCCCAGCTACTTGCTCTGGAAGACGATATTCAGGTGGTAGGAGAGTTTAGTTCAGCGAAACAGGCCCGGGCTGGATTGCCGGGCTTGCAGGCCAATATCTGTATTTGTGATATCTCTATGCCCGATGAAAGTGGCCTGGATCTGTTGAAAGACCTTCCTTCAGGTATGGGCGTTATTATGCTGTCGATGCACGACAGCCCTGCGTTAGTCGAGATGGCGCTGGAACGCGGTGCGCGTGGGTTTCTCTCCAAACGTTGTAAACCTGAAGATTTGGTTAATGCGGTTCGCACTGTGGGCAGCGGCGGAGTCTATTTAATGGCTGAAATTGCCCAAAATTTGGCTCGCGTTGCTATTGATCCTTTAACCCGCCGTGAGCGTGAAGTTGCTGTGCTGCTGGCGCAAGGCATGGAAGTGCGTGACATCGCGGAATCACTTGGCCTGTCACCGAAAACAGTCCATGTTCATCGAGCTAACTTATTTGCTAAACTGGGTGTCAGTAATAATGTTGAGTTAGCCAAGCAGGTGTTGAATTTATGATGCAACGCTTGATGATGTCACTGGCGTTGTTCTTTATTTATTTCACTGCGGCTTTCTGTTTGTGGGCCATCGGTACTCAATTCGTTGACCGCCCTTTACAAGCACTTCTGCTATTTCCCTTTGGTTTACGGATAGGTATTTTATTACAAAGTCCACGACAATATTGGCCGGGTGTGCTGATGGGGGATGCCGCATTGACGTGGTTACTTACCGATCAATTTGACACCTTAAACCTGTTAGTCGTGGCTGTTTTCATTGTACTGGCTACTACGGTTGTTGCTGTTTTAGCTTCCCCTTGGCTAGCGCGTCATCAAAAGAATGAAACTGAGTGGCAGTGGCCACTGATGCAAGGCACGATTATTCTGGCAGCGGCATTAATACAGGCGCTGGGATGGCAGATTGCTATTGGGAAAGGGGCTATGGCGCTATTACTGGGCCTGGTTGGTGGCTTTACCATCGCACCTACCTGTATGTTGTTGTGGCATTATTTGGCTCGCCAAATCTGGTTGCCGTTAGAGCCAGGATTAATCCATAAGCCAATTAATTTGCGTCTGCGTCATATCCTATGGTTTCTGCTGCTATTTGCGTTAAGTATCTGGTTGCAATATTACGTCTCCGAAATGGATTTATATTTGTTTGCGCCGTTTTGTTTGGCTATTCCTATTGTATTTATGGCTTACCGTTATGGCTGGCAAGGGGCGGTTGTGGCTACTTTGCTCAATGGCGTAGTGATGGTAATCAATTCGCCAGCAGAACTGGATTCCCACCGTGATTTATTATTGTCATTACTGATGCAAAGTTTGATTGGGTTATTACTGGGGGCCGGAATTCAGCGCCAGCGCGAGCTAAATCTGCAATTACAAATACGGCTGAATGAAAACCGCGAATTAGCCAAAGCCTTGGTAGTGGCAGAAGAACAAGCCCGTCGTAATGTGGCGCGTGAGCTGCATGATGAGGTCGGACAGACGGTGACGGTTATCCGTACTCAGGCCAGTATTATCAAGCGACTGTCTACACAGGAGACAGTATTAACCAGTGCCGGGATGATAGAGACACTGGCATTGCGGGTTTATGATGGCGTCCATGATGTTTTAGCCAAATTATGGCCTGCGGCATTAAATAACTTGCCGCTATCGGCGGCTATTGCGGCATTAATGCGTGAGCTTATTCCACAGGATCAATCCGTTGTCGGTGTATTGCACTGGCAAGTCGATGATAGTCCTATGGATGAGACCTTGAAAATCACACTGTATCGTATCTGCCAGGAGGGGATCACCAATGCGTATCGACACGGGGCTGCCAGCCGTATCGAGATTAATGCGCAGCAAGATAAACAGCAGATAACGTTGACGATTCGTGATAATGGGAAAGGTGTTGATTTGGCGACACTAACACCGAGCTATGGCTTAAGAGGTATGCAGTCGCGGGTCAGTGCATTAGGTGGCAGTTTTACACTGAGTGTTGATAATGGCACCTGTTTAAATGTGATCCTACCCACAATTTCTTTGCCATCTAATGAAAACTAAGAAATATTCTCGTTTTTTACAGGTGTTTTTCTCATTAGTTTGGTACGCGCGAGGAACATGATGACTCTACTTAAAAAATTTTCTGAGGTTCACATGTGGTTTTTCCTCAAAAGTCGCGATAACGTGCCGCCAGTGACGGAACAAGTGCAAATCGATTCGTCTTATAAATATTGGCGAATCCAGCTGATGTGGACGATGTATATCGGCTACGCAGCTTTCTATTTCACCCGCAAAAGCTTCAACTTTATTATGCCCGCCATGCTCAGCGACTTAGGGCTGACGATGTCAGATGTTGGCGTTTTGGGGACGCTATTTTATATCACCTATGGTTGTTCTAAATTTATATCGGGCATGATCAGTGACCGGTCAAATCCGCGTTACTTTATGGGTATTGGCCTGGTTATGACCGGGATTATTAATATTCTGTTTGGTATGAGCTCGTCACTGTTAGTCTTCGGTGCTTTATGGATTCTGAATGCTTTCTTCCAGGGCTGGGGCTGGCCGCCATGCTCTAAGATTTTAACCAGTTGGTATTCCCGTTCAGAGCGTGGTGGTTGGTGGGCAATTTGGAATACGTCGCATAACTTTGGCGGTGCGTTAATTCCCTTGTTGGTGGGCTTTATTTCTCTGCACTTTAGCTGGCGCTACGGCATGATTATTCCTGGCATTATCGGTGTCGTGATCGGTTTACTGATGTGCTGGCGGTTACGTGATAAACCAAGCACTATGGGGCTGCCAAGTGTGGGTAAGTGGCGCAATGATGCCATGGAGCTGGTACAAGAATCTGAAGGCCAGGGGTTATCGAATAAAGAGATTGTGAAGCGCTATGTATTAACCAATAAATATATTTGGTTACTGGCGGTTTCTTATGTGCTGGTTTATATCGTCCGCACCGCGATCAATGACTGGGGTAACCTCTATTTGACGCAAGAGAAAGGTTATTCATTAATGACGGCCAACTCAGCAATTTCATTATTTGAAGTGGGCGGATTTATTGGTTCGCTGGTTGCGGGTTGGGGATCAGATAAGTGGTTTCGCGGTAACCGTGGGCCGATGAATCTGATATTTGCTATTGGCATTTTCCTTTCTGTCGCGTCATTGTGGATTATGCCAGGAGTCAGTTATGTCTTGCAGGCTGGGTGCTTCTTCGCTATCGGTTTCTTTATTTTTGGCCCTCAGATGCTGATTGGCATGGCAGCTGCTGAATGTTCACATAAAGATGCTGCCGGTGCTGCCACTGGCTTTGTGGGGTTATTCGCCTACTTAGGTGCGGCTTTATCAGGTTATCCTATTGCTCGCATTATGGAGATTTGGCACTGGAATGGTTTCTTTGTCGTTATTTCCATTGCTGCCTGTTTATCTGCTTTCTTCTTATTGCCATTCTTACGGGCGCAATCGCCACAGTTGAAACAAGCTGAAGCTTGATTTTTATTCAACTGATTCAGTTTTAACCGCTGGTGATGCTTTTAACAACAGTCACCAGCGGGTTGTTAAAAAGTGATTGACGGCCCAAAGTCGTAGCAGTAAGATGCGCCCCAATTCGGCGAGTAGCGCAGCTTGGTAGCGCAACTGGTTTGGGACCAGTGGGTCGGAGGTTCGAATCCTCTCTCGCCGACCAAATTTAAGAACCCTGATAGCAATATCAGGGTTTTTTTTCGTCTTTATATTTGCATAGTAAATATTTTATACATTACTAATTTATTGTGATATATATATTTATAATATGTAAGATATATTTTATAATATTGACTTCCTCTTATTTAAAGCCGCTAATTGATATCGGTTTTAACCACTAGCGTACACAATATAATAACCATATTAACAATGCTATAAGAGGAATAATATGAACTATATTAATGGTGATACCCAAAGACGTTTATCTTTGTTACCTCTATCTATAATATTATCGCTATGCAGTATTTCCTTGTCTCATGCCACGAATATTATTGCTGATAAAACCGCAGCCAAAAACCAACAGGCAGATATTAAAATAAAACAAAATGTATCATCTCTTGCTCCATGTCGTTCTACCATAGATTGTGGTGAAAAAACCACAATAAATATTCAATCGCCAGATAAAAATGGATTGTCGCATAATAAATATATAAAATTTGATGCACCTAATCATAAGGATGTTGTTATCCTGAATAATGATTTGTCCAAGAAAATAAATGGTAATCCAAATCTGGTTGCGTCATCGGCAACTATTATTCTAAATGAGGTAAGATCCTCACAAGCAAGCTACTTAGCCGGGAAAGTGCAGCTTTCTGGTCAAGATGCTCATGTTATTATTGCCAATCCATCGGGTATTGATTGTCATGGTTGTTCATTTACCGATATGTCTCACCTGACCCTGACCACGGGTATGCCGTACTTCAACCGTCATAATAAGCTGCAAGGTTTTAAGATATTAGATGGAGATATCAATATCAATAATGGTATAGCTTATCAGTCAGGGCTGAACCACCAGGGGAGAGGTGAGAAGTCTGCCTATCTCGATTTATTCTCTAATACCTTAAATGTTGATGGCAATGTTACTGCTGATGATGTCTTTATTATTGCTGGAAAAAATAAAATAAAGTTAACATCTGCGGGAAAAAAAATGGGTATAACATCGTTGATTTCCTATTTTAGTTCACCAAATTATTTTAAAAGTGTTGATGTCAGTAACATAGGAGGAATTTATGCGAATAAAATACGCATTATCGCAGAAGGTAATATAAAAAATTCAAATGAAATTAAGTCTAGAGGATTGATTCAGATGATATCAAGAGGAGAC
Source organism: Yersinia enterocolitica subsp. enterocolitica (assembly GCF_901472495.1). NCBI lineage: Bacteria > Pseudomonadati > Pseudomonadota > Gammaproteobacteria > Enterobacterales > Yersiniaceae > Yersinia > Yersinia enterocolitica. The sequence goes on along the minus strand of NZ_LR590469.1, from coordinate 3,180,281 downwards.
ATTAAAAATAAGCTGGGTGGGCATATGACAGGTGAATCTGTACAGCTATATTCGATTAATAATAGGATGGAAGTACTTTCATATAGTGAAAGAATTGGAAAGAGGCCTGGCACCTATACTAAAAATAATGATGGAACTTTTTCTTTTTTTGGAAAAATAAAACAGTCAGAAATATAAACTCAACCACTTAGCATTAAAAACCTTAAATAACCATATCTATATTGGTTAAGTCATTAGCCACATATCGTGGCTAATTGTTCTGATGACATAATTCACGCATGACCCAATTAAAATGGAGTTTATTGCATGAGGTTGAGAACAATAAATCAAAATCTTTCGGTATTTTATGAAAAAACAGGGGCAATGGCCGTCTTACTGTCTTTTTTTATTTTCATATCGATTATGCCCTTTGCCGTTTATGCAAAAGTTAAGCAGCTTACTGCACCGACAGGCATTGACGCTTCCGAGGACTCGTCATGTCTGGTTATTAAGCGTGTTGAATTGATGAATATTGATGCCTTTCCGAATGCGGGGCGTTTAATACAATGGGCAAAGCAGGCTCAAGGCAATTGTTTAGATGAGAAAGGACTGTCATCTCTACGAGACACACTCCAATGGCAATTGGTTGTTGATGGTTATATTACTTCGCATGTGACTTTCACCGAAGACAGCTACGTGGATGGCACTTTATTTCTGACTTTAATTCCTGGACGTTTGGCTAGCATTGAACACCATGAAGATAGCCAGGGTTATGCTCAGTTAAATACAGTGTTTCCTGGCTGGCAGGGGGATTTGGTTAATTTACGCAACCTTGAACAAGGGTTGGATAATTTACAGCGTTTACCCTCGGTGAATGCCACTATGGATGTGGTGCTAAATCCTGAGGATTTGAGTAGCCAGATTATGGTGACTCGCCAGCAGTCGCGTTTCTGGCGTATGAATGCTTTTCTCGATGATGCGGGGCACCACGGTGTTGGCCGTTATCGTGCTGGTGCTACTCTATTTCTCGATAATCCATTATCGCTCAGTGATTTGGCTTATTTCTCTGCCAGCCGTGAGCTGGATAATCATCACGATAAAGGGAGCCACAATTTTGGCCTGCATTATTCAATCCCTTTTGGGTATTGGTTATTGAGTATGGCGGCTAGCCAGGGAGCCTATTACCAATCTTTGTTGGTGGCCAATACCGCGTATAAATATCATACGTATTGGCGAACACTGGATATGCAAATTCAATGGTTGATAATGCGAGGCTATAACTATAAAACAGTGGGTTATACTGGGGCGTTAATTCGTAAGTCCAACCGCTTTTTTGCTGATATAGAGTTGGAAATCCAGCGGTCGGATACAGTTGACTGGCAACTCGGGTTGCAGCATCTTCACTATACTCGCTGGGCAACCATCAGTGGCGGGATTAAGTATCAGCAAGGAACCCAATGGTTTGGCGCGCGCCCGTCACCGGGCAGGGATTCTTTCTCAACGGCCCGACTGATTAATTTGACCGCTTCACTGAATCTCCCTTTTATGTTGGGTGAACAACATTTCCAATATCAGCCGACATTTAGCCAGCAATACACACGATCGGCTGTCACTATGCAGGATAAATTTTCTATTGGCGGGCGAAATTCAGTGCGCGGGTTTACTACCGGTAGTGCACTTGTGGGGCCACAAGGCTGGTTTTTTAAAAATGACATCGCCTGGATAAATCAACAACTCGCGAATCAACTCTATTTAGGGCTGGATTATGGCGAAGTGAGTAACAAAGGAGGGCAATTTTTACTGGGCGATCGTCTGGTTGGTGCTGTTATAGGTGTTCGGGGGTATTATCGACGGTTAGGTTATGACTTCAATATTAGTACTCCGCTTGATAAGCCAGCTCATTTTAATACTGATCCCATTGTCTTGGGTTTTATTCTCAATTGGCAGTATTAGCTAATTGAGCGAAAATTTTAAGGTAAATATGAAAAAAATATATATTTATTTCCTGACTAGTATTTTTATCTACATAAGTCCTTCTTTATTTGCCAGAGTGATTGTTGATGCTCATGCAACCAAAGACCAACAACCAAGTGTAAATAAGTATATTGAAGAGAAGAAAAACTGTAAGGCTCAAGATATTTATTGTCAGGGAGCAGTTTTTACCACTATTAATATCACCACACCAACAGTTCAAGGAATATCACATAATAAATATGAAGAATTTAATTTATTATTTGGTCGTGGATATAATAAGATTTTTTTTAACAATCTTAAAGTTGATGGTCCAGGTTTTGTTGGTAACCCCAATCTGGTTGATAAATCGGCAAAGGTTATTTTAAATGAAGTGACCTCAGATAAACAAACCGAATTATATGGAAGTTTAACTGTTATTGGCCCAGCAGCTCATGTGATTATTGCTAATCCATCGGGAATCCGCTGTAATAGTTGTCAATTTCATAATACCAACCATGTCACGCTTACTACCGGGACACCCGTGTTTAGTCGGGCTGGCAATTTAATGGGGTATCATGTTGCGCAAGGAAATATTAGTATTGATAAAAATGGCTTGAGGCATAACGATGATTTTGATACTTATCTGGATCTGTTTTCAACTTCGCTCATTATAGATGGTGAAGTAAGGAGTGGCGATATCGCTGTTACGACAGGGAAACTGAATGTCAATTATGCCCCAATTGGGAAATTATTAAATATCAAGCCGATATATGACTATATTGACGATAGCAAAACTAATATTGCAGTTGATGTTACTCAACTTGGAGGGATGTATGCTAATAAAATATTAATCTTTGCAAAAAGCGGAGGCATAAAAAACAAAGGGACAATTGATGCTGGAACGGTAGCCAATCTTATATCGACATCATTTATTAATAATAGCAATGGAAGAGTATCTGCACCGAAAATAAAATTAAGAAGTAGTGGTGACATAGATAATATCGGGGGAAGAATAAAAAGTGACAGGCAAGGCTTGAATTATAAAGTTGGTGAGAAGTTTGGTATCAGAATTTCTGGGCATAACGTTAATAATAAAATAGGCAGTATTTATGCTAACAGTGGGCTAACGTCCATTGCCGCTGACTACACAATTAATAACATGCAGGGTGTTATCAAGTCGAACGCAAGTGCTGGATCTGCTGATATACAGCTCAAAGCAAAAACAGTCGATAATGATTATGGGAATATCATTACCTCTCAAAATATCCTGATTAATACTAATGAGTTAAGCAATAATAAAGGCAGGATCGTCAGTGCGTTTAGTGATATAGAGCTACGTTATAAAACATTCCCTGGTGATGCAGGCGTGATACATGGTGGCCTCGATGTTATCCGAACCCTTAAGCCCTAAATGAACTCTATTATCCGAATCTGTACTCACTTCTTTTACTCTGGTGGCATGGTGCACTGATTTGGGGCGTCATTAAGGGGCGGCCTATCTGAGAGCCATATCTGCTCTTGGTTAACATGGATAACTGGGCCAATATTTCGCTTTTTTAACAGCACGCAAAATGTTTGAGATTCCGGCTGTATGTGACAAGGTTCACGTCACTTATCGGCTGTCACAATAGCATTTCCCTCTATTTTCTATCGATATTACAAAAAAATCTGAACAGATATACAGCATTTGGCAACAAAGTTTTTTTGTTTGTCACTGGATGTTACAACTGCTTTATTTTCATTAGCCAGTTAATGCAACTAGCTTACAGCTAATAGCATAAATTTTAATGCTGATAATGTTAACGAGAAGTTTTTTTTATGTTTGCACACTGTTTCTCATTGTCTTGATAAATCCACTCAGACCGTATTGACGTTGCCACCAACTGTTGCCAAATTGGTACCCTCAGGGGTAGTCATCGAGAGTAATTTTGGGTGATTTCATGCATTCAAAGTTGCTGTCGCGATAACAATTATCCGACATCTCAATTCCGCATCCCTGCGGTTAATAGGCCAAAACGGTACAGTCCACGGACGAAAAAATTATAGGGCTTGGCCGTACACACAACACACATCACCATAATGGAGCACAAGCGATGACGATTTCCTTGGGAAAAACAGGGATACTGAAATTCGGTATTGGGCTGATTGCACTGACCGTAGCGGCCAGTGTACAAGCGAAAACATTGGTATATTGTTCTGAGGGTTCTCCGGAAGGGTTCAACCCGCAGCTTTTCACCTCTGGCACGACTTATGATGCGAGTTCAGTTCCTATCTATAACCGTCTGGTTGAATTCAAACTCGGGACTACCGAAATTGAACCCGGTCTGGCTGAGAAGTGGGAAGTGAGTGAAGATGGCAAGACTTACACTTTCCACCTGCGTAAAGGGGTGAAGTGGCAAGATAATAAAGACTTCAAACCGACCCGCGATTTCAATGCTGATGATGTAATTTATTCATTCATGCGTCAGAAGGATGATAAACATCCGTACCATAAAGTATCTGGCGGCAGCTATGAATACTTCCAGGGTATGGGTATGGGTGATCTAATCACCAATATCGTTAAAGTTGATGACAACACGGTGCGCTTTGAACTGGCACGTCCAGAGTCTCCATTCCTGGCGGATCTGGCAATGGACTTTGCGTCAATTCTGTCTGCCGAATATGCTGACAACATGCTGAAAGCTGGCACGCCGGAAAAAGTCGATTTGAACCCTATCGGCACCGGCCCGTTCCAGTTGCAACAGTATCAAAAGGATTCCCGCATCCTGTACAAAGCATTTGATGGCTACTGGGGCACCAAACCGAAAATTGATCGTCTGGTCTTCTCTATTACCCCAGATGCATCTGTCCGTTACGCGAAATTGCAGAAAAATGAATGTCAGGTTATGCCGTACCCTAACCCGGCTGACATTGCCCGCATGAAAGAAGACAAAACCATCAATTTGATGGAGCAACCGGGCCTGAACGTCGGTTATCTCTCTTTCAACGTTGAGAAAAAGCCACTGGACAACGTCAAGGTTCGCCAAGCGCTGACCATGGCCGTTAACAAGCAAGCGATTATCGATGCGGTTTATCAAGGTGCTGGCCAGGCGGCCAAGAACCTGATCCCACCAACTATGTGGGGCTACAACGATGATGTGAAAGACTACGCTTACGATCCTGCTAAAGCGAAAGAGCTGTTGAAAGAAGCCGGCCTGCCAGATGGTTTCGCCATCGACCTGTGGGCAATGCCAGTTCAGCGTCCGTACAACCCAAATGCACGTCGTATGGCTGAAATGATCCAGTCTGACTGGGCGAAAGTGGGCGTGAAAGCCAAAATTGTGACTTACGAGTGGGGCGAATACCTCAAACGTGCCAAAGACGGCGAGCATGAAACTGTGATGATGGGTTGGACTGGGGACAATGGGGACCCGGATAACTTCTTCGCCACCCTGTTCAGCTGTGATGCGGCCAAACAAGGTTCTAACTACTCCAAGTGGTGCTATAAGCCGTTTGAAGACGTGATCCAGCCAGCGCGTGCTGAGTCTGACCATGACAAACGTGTCGCACTTTACAAACAAGCTCAGGTTGTGATGCATGATCAAGCGCCAGCGCTGATTGTGGCTCACTCAACCGTGTATGAGCCAGTGCGTAAAGAAGTGAAAGGTTATGTGGTTGATCCGTTGGGTAAACACCATTTCGAGAACGTGTCCCTGGATTAATTTTAACCCTGTAGACAACCGGTGAATGTGTGGAATACGCATATTCGCCGGTTTCTTATTGATACCCAAAATAATTCGAATTGCAGCCAACGCACATGCGGTTTGAAGTATGAAGGGTATAGGTTAAGACAGATACAGATGTGAGCCATATAACCTCTCCCAATAAGTGTTATTGTCGCAGAAATTTTGGACATGGACAGCGCGCAAGCACCGGAGCGGACACCATGACCTTGTAAATCATGGCTACGTGACGGTGGTGAGCACTGCCCTAGGTCAAAATGGCAAATAGCTTATTGGGGAGGTTTAATAAGCTGGGTTGCCCACGAGCAGCCTGGCATTCTATACAGAGAGTTCGGGATATGTTGCAGTTCATACTCCGACGTTTGGGGTTAGTTATCCCAACGTTTATCGGCATTACTTTGCTGACCTTCGCTTTTGTCCATATGATCCCTGGTGACCCGGTGACCATCATGGCTGGGGAACGCGGTATCTCCACCGAGCGTCATGCTCAAATCATGGCGGAAATGGGGCTGGACAAGCCTCTTTATCAACAATACTTCCATTATGTGAATGGCGTATTACATGGCGATCTCGGTATTTCGCTGAAAAGCCGTATTGCTGTCTGGGAAGAGTTCGTTCCCCGCTTTAAAGCGACACTGGAGCTTGGTATCTGTGCGATGCTATTTGCTATCGCGGTGGGTATCCCGGTCGGGGTGTTGGCAGCAGTCAAACGCGGTTCAATATTTGATCACACCGCCGTTGGGATCTCCCTGACCGGCTACTCGATGCCTATCTTCTGGTGGGGCATCATGCTGATCATGCTGGTTTCGGTGCAATGGAACCTAACCCCAGTATCGGGGCGTGTTAGCGATACCGTATTCCTCGACGATAGCCTGCCGCTGACCGGTTTTATGCTGATAGATACCTTTGTTTGGGGCGAGCCGGGTGACTTCAAAGATGCTGTGATGCATATGATTTTGCCAGCGATTGTATTAGGCACCATTCCTCTCGCCGTTATCGTGCGTATGACCCGTTCCTCAATGCTGGAAGTGTTGGGCGAAGATTATATCCGTACCGCGCGCGCCAAAGGTTTGAGTCGGATGCGAGTGATTGTGGTCCATGCCTTGCGCAATGCCTTATTGCCGGTGGTTACCGTGATTGGTTTGCAGGTCGGCACCATGCTAGCGGGAGCGATTTTGACGGAAACCATCTTCTCCTGGCCAGGATTAGGGCGCTGGTTGATGGATGCTTTGCAACGCCGAGATTACCCGGTGGTTCAGGGTGGGGTGTTGCTGGTCGCGATCATGATTATTTTAGTTAACTTGCTGGTAGATGTGCTCTATGGCGTAGTTAACCCGCGTATTCGTCACAAGAAATAAGGGGCGCAGAATGTCTCAACTTACTGAGTCTACAGTAAAAAGTGCGCCGAAGCCGATGACTCCAATGCAGGAGTTTTGGCACTATTTCAAGCGCAATAAAGGGGCTGTAATCGGCCTGTTTTACATCATTATTATGCTGGTAATTGCCGCAGGTGCTACCTGGCTTGCCCCACATGGGCCGGCAGAGCAATTTCGCGATGCATTGCTAAAGCCCCCAGTCTGGGAAGCGGGCGGTAGCTGGAAATTCATTCTCGGTACCGATGATGTGGGCCGCGATGTCTTGTCCCGTCTGATGTACGGTGCTCGCCTCTCGCTGTTGGTTGGTTGTCTGGTGGTGGTGCTGTCGCTGGTGATGGGCGTGGTTTTCGGTTTACTGGCCGGTTATTTCGGTGGGATTGTCGATGCCATCATCATGCGTGTGGTCGATATCATGCTGGCACTGCCAAGCCTGTTGTTGGCACTGGTGTTGGTGGCGGTATTCGGCCCTTCCATTGTGAATGCCTCGCTGGCGCTAACCTTTGTCGCCTTGCCGCACTACGTGCGATTGACGCGAGCTGCCGTACTGGTTGAGGTAAATCGCGACTACGTTACGGCCTCAAGAGTGGCCGGTGCGGGTGCGATGCGCCAAATGTTTATCAATATTTTGCCAAACTGCCTTGCGCCATTGATCGTGCAGGCTTCTCTCGGCTTCTCTAACGCCATTCTGGATATGGCGGCTCTCGGCTTCCTCGGCATGGGTGCACAACCGCCAACACCAGAGTGGGGCACCATGCTCTCTGATGTGTTGCAGTTTGCCCAAAGCGCCTGGTGGGTCGTGACCTTCCCCGGTGTGGCGATTCTGCTGACGGTTCTGGCGTTTAACCTGATGGGGGACGGCCTGCGTGATGCTCTCGACCCCAAACTCAAGCAGTAACAGAGGTAGAGAGATGGCACTTTTAAATGTAGATAAATTGTCGGTGCATTTCGGTGACGAAGGTGCGCCGTTCAAAGCCGTAGACCGTATCAGTTACAGCATTGAGCAAGGTCAGGTGGTCGGAATTGTCGGTGAATCTGGCTCTGGTAAATCAGTCAGTTCATTGGCAATCATGGGGCTGATTGATTACCCCGGAAAAGTGATGGCCGATAAGCTGGAATTTAATGGCCGCGATCTGACCAAGATTTCTGAAAAAGAGCGACGTCAATTAGTGGGCGCGGAAGTGGCGATGATCTTCCAAGACCCGATGACCAGCCTTAACCCGTGCTATACCGTCGGTTTCCAGATAATGGAAGCGCTGAAGGTACATCAGGGCGGCAATCGTAAAACGCGTCATCAGCGGGCGGTGGATTTGCTGACATTGGTGGGTATTCCTGACCCGGCGTCGCGTTTGGATGTGTATCCGCATCAGCTTTCCGGTGGGATGAGCCAGCGCGTGATGATTGCTATGGCCATTGCATGCAAGCCAAAACTGCTGATCGCCGATGAGCCGACAACCGCGCTGGATGTGACCATTCAGGCGCAAATTATTGAGTTACTACTGGAATTACAGCAGCGCGAAAATATGGCGCTGTTGCTGATTACGCATGACCTGGCACTGGTGGCTGAGGCGGCTCATCATATTATTGTGATGTATGCCGGTCAGGTGGTGGAAACCGGTAAATCGTCGGAAATCTTCCGTGCGCCACGCCATCCATACACTCAGGCGTTGTTGCGGGCGTTACCGGAGTTTGCACAGGATAAAGCGCGGTTAGCATCATTACCGGGTGTGGTTCCGGGTAAATATGACCGCCCTGAAGGTTGTCTGCTTAACCCGCGTTGCCCGTATGCCAATGATCGCTGTCGCCGTGAAGAACCTGAACTGTTGGGGCCAGCGGGGCGTCAGGTTAAATGCCATACACCGCTTGATGATGCGGGGAGGCCGACCCTATGAGTCAACCTACTGATATGAAAAATGAATCACAGGCAACCAAGCCACTGTTGCAAGCCATTGATTTAAAAAAATACTATCCGGTCAAAAAAGGGTTATTTGCGCCGGAACGTCTGGTTAAAGCTCTGGATGGTGTTTCATTCACTTTAGAGCGCGGCAAAACATTGGCGGTGGTTGGCGAATCTGGCTGTGGGAAATCCACTCTCGGCCGCTTACTGACCATGATAGAAATCCCAACCGGAGGTGAACTTTACTACCAAGGTCAGGATTTGCTCAAGCCAGATGAAAGTGCTGAGAAGCTGCGGCGGCAGAAAATCCAGATTGTGTTCCAGAACCCTTATGGTTCGTTGAACCCGCGTAAGAAAGTGGGGCAGATCCTGGAAGAACCGCTGCAAATCAATACCAAACTTAGCAGCAAAGAGCGCCGCGAAAAAACATTGGCGATGATGGCGAAAGTCGGCCTGAAAACCGAGCATTATGACCGTTATCCGCATATGTTCTCCGGTGGTCAGCGCCAGCGTATCGCCATTGCGCGCGGGTTGATGTTGAACCCGGATGTGGTGATTGCTGATGAACCGGTTTCTGCGCTGGATGTGTCAGTGCGGGCACAGGTATTGAACCTGATGATGGATTTACAACAAGAGCTGGGGCTGTCGTATGTCTTTATCTCCCATGACTTGTCAGTGGTTGAACATATTGCTGATGAAGTGATGGTGATGTATCTGGGCCGTTGTGTTGAAAAAGGCAGCAAAGAGGCCATTTTCAATAATCCGCGTCACCCTTATACGCAAGCATTGTTATCTGCTACGCCACGGTTGAACCCGGATATGCGCCGCGAGCGTATTAAGTTGACTGGTGAATTGCCGAGCCCAATGAGCCCACCGCCAGGTTGTGCGTTCAATGCGCGTTGCCGTCGGGCATTTGGCACTTGTACTCAGTTGCAGCCGCAATTGAAGCAGTACGGCGACCAAATGGTAGCTTGTTTTGCTATTGATCAGGATGAAGCGGAAAAAGCCGGTTAATATGGCAATAGCGCGATATAACAGTTAGCAGAAAACGCCGGTTATCCGGCGTTTTTTATAGCTGAATAAAGATATTATTATCTGACTTATAACATAATGATCTTCGTTAAGTTAGCTGTAAATATTAGTGCTTGCAGTGTAAATTAATTATTACGCATGATGCTATCTTCAATCATAAATTAACCTTAAACCCCGTAGACTATATTCACGTTTAATTCCGCAAGAATTAACTTAAAATAAAATTTATGCGTTATGCATCAGAATAAATATAAATAAACGATTTACAACTGAATAAAAAGGGTGCAATAGATGCACCCTTAATAAATCCTTAAACAACTTTTATTATTGGGGATAAGGTACCCAATCACCGCCATTTAGCCGAATATAGGGTTTGCCCTGATATTGCATCACAATAGCATTATCATTTTCTGATATTAAGGCGGTTTCGGGTAAACCTTGTGTCAGTGTTTGCCAGTCCACATTTTCGGCGCTAAATACTTTGCCATCCACCATACGCGCCACCAATTCCGAAATCGCCAGATAGCTGCTTGGCGCACTGACTACTACTGGGCTGGCAGGCTGTGGTGCTTTCATGCCAATCAGCTTAATCCCCACGGGGATATGGGTGATGCCAGGGCTTGGGATATCGCGTAGACCAGACATCTGCATTTTATCGCCAACCAAGGCAGCTCCGTGTTCTGGCACCACGACCACCATGACCTTCCGCCCCGATTTTTCCAACTCTTCAAGGAAGGTATTCAACTGGTCAAACAGGGTTTGGGCGCGCGTACGATAATCCGCCGTTTTGTTGGTACCGACGAAACGGTTACCATCATGTAACGGTATGATATTCATGAAAGTTGCGCTGCGTGCATCACCGCCATTCTTCTGTTGTTCCAGCCAACGATTCAGTAGTTCCAGATCGTTATAAATCGGCTCGCCGTCAAAGGAGGCCAATTGATTGCTAATACCTTTCTGCGACATCATCGGTGCGCGCATATTGCCGTCATCCTGGATGTTTTGCAGATAGTTACCAAAGACACCGGAATGATCCATCATCAACTGTGAGGTAAACCCAAGTTTAGCTAAATTATCAAACAGATAGCACTGTTGATCTTGTGGCTGATACAGATCTTTATGGGATGACTGGCCGCAGCTGGCGCGTAACAGGCGGATAGACGCCGGGCCGCTGTAGGCGGTGGCTGAGTTGAAGTTTTTGAACAGAATATCAAACTTGCCCCACAGCGGGTGTTTATCCAGTTGAATGGCCTCAATATCTGACCATGACAGTGAACAGATATTAATAATTAATAAATCAAAGGGTTGCGCGTCACCGGGTAAAGATGCTGGGAATGTCGTGTGACGAGTTTTCTCTTGCTCATAAAAAGCATTCAAATGAGCGGTCAGATTTGCGTCGGTTGGTGGCCCACCGGCTTCAACAGGGCTACTTCCTGTTGCTGACGGTTGATCTGTGCTCGCTGGCACTGTTGTCGCTGCCGTTTCCGCAGTGGGAGCCAGAGAAAATGCTGGCCCGGCAATACCGGCGACATTCAGCCAAATCATGGCGGCAACGACAAAAACGGTGACGCGAATCCATTGTGAAATAAACAGGTAGCCTACCAGAATGACGAAAGCTGTTCCTATCATCGCCCAGTTAATGAAACGGCTAAGTAATTCAAATAGATAGCTAAAGCTAAAGCCGGTGATCTGCGAGCCTTGGCTCATGATGCTGTTGATGCCGGGCAACCAGGTATCGTGATAAAGCAGGCCGATACCGATGGGTATGGCTAGCCAATTACGCCAGCGGTGGACACGATATGCTGGGATCGGGAACAGCAGAAAGGCCAGAAACACCAGATTTGCCAGCGGGTGGAAGTTCAGGTAACCAAACCACAGTAGGGCAAATTTGAGCAGAAAGTAGTAGTTCCATGCGCCCAGGCCGCGCCAATAGCGCCACGGACTCTGCGATTCTTGCTGTTTATTTTTTGCGTTCATGGTTATTTCTTAGTCTGTGAAGATGAGCCATCACGCAACCAGATCCCTTCTGATTTTAAATAGCGCGCGGATAAGAATAAATGCTGTTTTTTCTCCCACCACCGCGGAAACCAGCGGCGGGCCATATAGCCCAGCGGGAAAAAAATAATGGCCCCCAGCAACAGAATTTGCCAAATATCATTGAGATTCATGAGAGGGTCTCCTGACGGTGGCCGGTATTCAGTGTCAGTGGCACGGGGGTGCGCCGGGTGCGTTCCGCTTGCTCTGGCATATCAACTTCTTGTTTATAAGTCTTTTTATCGCCGGTGCTTTGCCATGCCTCGGGAGTATTCATCATGCGGTTCATCTCTGAGATGATCTCCTGATCCTGATACCACACCAGCCGGTTACTGAATGCTTCGGCTACCGGTAAGCGGAAAATATGACTTAACGCAGTATCTAAGTCATTGATGCGGCAGGTTGAAAGGAATAATAACAACCGATTATCAGATACCGTCACCACGTCGCCATAGCGGCGCAAATGGCACAGTGTCAGCGCCTGACGCGCCTGTAGTCCCGGTACTGCCCGCAGCGCCACCAGTACACCTTTACCGTTTTCTGGTAACAAGGTGTTGTTCATTAACTGCAACACCGATTGGTAGAACTCGGTGGGGGGCAGATAGCCTTTGAGCTGAAGGGGGCGCAATGCTTCCAGTAACGCATTGATATCTTGGGGAACATGGCGTGAGAAGCGCTGCCCCTGAATGCCTTCCAGCATCGTGAGAAAACGCGACAATGGCGCAACATGGGGCACAATCAGATTGGCCCCGCAGGCCAGTAACAAGCGCTCGTCGCTGTAGCGCAAGCTGGCGTGCATTTCGCGCACCACAATTTTGACGGTATTGCCGCGTTGACGGCGGATGTTGTGGATTTGATGCGCCATTTCATCAATTTGCTCACTCTGATTCAGCGCAAAAATAAGTGTTGCGGCATGCGCCGTCATTGCGCGCTGGGCCAGAGAGGTATTTGATTCCAGCAACTGCCAGTGGGTAGAAAGGGGAGGAGCGCCTTCCAGGATGCTGGTTTCTGCTAAATACAGATGTTCATCATTGCGTGATTGCGGCAGGGCTTGCTGGATTTCATCCGCCATGCTCCAGCCTTGGTCGTCGGCTTCGAGCAAAACCAATTGGTTGGCGGTCACTCCTTTTGCCGTGCTCCACCAAGAAACCACATATTGTGCGTTATCCTGCTGCCATTGCAGATTAGCCAAACCTTGTAAATAACGGTGCTGACTGACCAACTGATTTTTGATTTTATTAATGCCAGTGCTATGACAAATCACCAGTAATGTGCAGCTCTGGGCCTCCAGCCATTGCTGAATATGCTGGAGCCACCGCTGCATCTCTTCGCTGGTAAAGGTTTGCCACAGATTCGCGGGCGCAAACAGAATGAAGAGTCGCTGTTGTGGGCGTAGCGAGCGCATTAAATCATGAGTTAAATATTTTAAGGCGTTTTTTTGAGCCGGTAAGGTAAATAACGGTAATTTACTGGGGCCAGAATGGGCGATATTACTCAGGAGACTTTCAGGTTTTTGCCCTGAACAAATCAATGCTGCCCGGGTATTTTCAGGTTGGCTACGAATAAGCTGCTGGCAAAATAAATTGGCATCAACTTGACGCTCAATATTGACCCAATAGAACCCGGGAGCCTGCATTATGGCTAATTCATCCCAGATTTTTCGAACACCTAATGAGAAAGATCGTGACATAGATTCTTTATCTGCTTTCGTTAAAGTGCTATTGGGCCAATTACTGGATAAATTCAAAGAACAATTGTAACATTGCAATAAGTATTAACCAATGTTCCTGCCTTGATATTAATCTAAGACTCATCTTATCTGGAGAAAGTATACTCTGGTTATTGTTATACTTAATTACCATAGCCTATTTTTTAAAGGCGGATAAATGAAGACGATAATAAATCGATTCCATGAGAAAACTTCACTTGAAGCTCAGGATGATCTACTAGCATTAAGTCAGGCTTTCTCGTTACCCACGTTAAGTTATATCGATATTGTTCGTCAGGAACGATTAACCCAAATGATGGCTCGCTGGCCATTGCTGGCCGAGTTGGCACAATCCGCAGGGAGTGAATAGTCTATGCCGGTATTGGCATTACAAGGCATCAGAGGGGGCATTGGTACCACCTCGGTAATCGCGGCTCTGGCATGGGCGTTACAGCAACTGGATGAGTCGGTTTTGGTGATCGATTTTTCACCGGATAATTTACTGCGATTGCACTTTAACATGAGTTTTGAGCAATCCCGTGGTTGGGCTAGGGCTGAAGTGGATGGCGAAGGCTGGCAGCAAGGGGCGATGCGCTATGCCGAGAAGCTGGATTTGTTACCGTTCGGCCAATTAACTCAAGCTGAAAATGAACAACTTAGCGCGTCTTTGCAGCAACATCCTCGTCAATGGCAGGAGAATCTGTCCCGATTGCTTGCCAATGCGAGCTATCGCTGGATTCTGTTGGATATCCCCGTCGGTGATAGCGCATTCACCCGTCAGGCACTGGCGCTGGCTGATCAAACCCTGATTCTGATTCATGCAGATGCCAGTTGCCATATCCGCCTGCATCAGCAAAATTTGCCTGCCGGCTGCCATTTTTTACTTAATCAGTTCTCTGCCAGCAGCCGTTTACAACAGGATTTACATCAGCTCTGGCTGCAAAGTCTGGATAGCTTATTACCCATATTTATTCATCGCGACGAAGCAATGGCCGAAGCATTGGCAGCCAAACAGCCATTGGGTGAATACAGCGCGCAAAGTTTGGCGGCAGAAGAAGTGATGACTCTGGCAAATTGGTGCCTGATTAATGCTGTGGAAAGCGATCTATGAATCGCCTGATGCGGATGTTATTCCTCACCCCGGTCTATCAGGGGATGCGCCGCCGCTATCATCTCTATATGCAGCAAGGCTGTACTGTGCTTACCGCTTTTCTCACCACGCTGGCGCTGCCGCTGTGTTGGATATTCCTACGTCTCGAGTCCCCAAGTTGGCAGAGTGTGATACAACACCGCACTTACTGGTTCCCGCAAATTTCCCCCAATCGCCCACGTTTGGGAGATGGTTTACGTTATCTGCTGCAAGGGTTGTGGCTGCTATTAATTCGCCCGCAATCCGATGGTGATAAAAAACGTCAGCCAGCGGCCGTTGGTAAAGGTTGGGTAAAAAACAAAAGACAGGGGTATATCAGTTGGTTGGGGAGTGTGCCGCAGCGCTTTGAACTTCAGAAAATAGAGAAATCAGTCGCCACCCGATTGAGCCAACTTTCAAGGCGTACTCGCCGTATCCTGTTTATTATCTTAGGTATTTTTACCGGGATCTTAGCCCTGCTGTGTATCTCACAGCCATTCGGCATGATGGCGCAATTCGTGTTTGTATTGTTGCTGTGGGCTATTGCTATGGTGGTGCGGCGAGTGCCAGGGCGCTTACCTACCCTGATGCTGATTGTGTTGTCGTTAACAGTTTCCTGCCGCTACTTATGGTGGCGTTATACCGAAACCCTTAACTGGGATGACCCTGTCAGTCTGGTGTGCGGTTTATTATTACTGCTAGCCGAAACCTACGCTTGGGTAGTGTTGGTATTGGGTTATTTCCAGACTATTTGGCCGCTCAACCGCCAACCAGTGCCTATGCCGGAAGATATCAATAGCTGGCCAACCATTGATTTGATGGTGCCGACTTATAACGAAGACCTCGGTGTGGTGAAACCAACCATTTATGCCGCGCTGGGTATTGATTGGCCGAAAGATAAAATCAATATCTATATTCTGGATGATGGTAACCGGCCCGCGTTTAAAGCATTCGCCGCAGAAGTGGGGGTGCGCTACATTGCCCGCCCTACTCATGAGCATGCCAAAGCAGGCAATATCAATAATGCGCTGAAACAGGCTACCGGTGAGTTTGTCGCTATCTTTGACTGTGACCACGTGCCCACCCGCTCTTTCCTGCAACTGACCGTCGGCTGGTTCTTTAAAGATAAAAAGCTCGGCATGATTCAGACGCCGCATCACTTTTTCTCACCTGATCCCTTTGAGCGCAATCTGGGGCGTTTTCGTCAAACCCCGAATGAAGGCACGTTATTCTACGGCTTGGTACAAGACGGTAACGATATGTGGGATGCGACTTTCTTCTGTGGCTCCTGCGCCGTGTTGCGCCGCAGTGCGCTAGATGAGGTCGGGGGGATCGCGGTGGAAACGGTTACCGAAGATGCTCATACCTCATTGCGTCTGCACCGCAAAGGTTACACCTCAGCTTATATTCGTATTCCGCAGGCGGCCGGATTAGCAACCGAAAGCTTGTCCGCACATATCGGACAGCGTATCCGCTGGGCGCGTGGCATGGTGCAAATCTTCCGGTTGGATAACCCGCTGCTGGGCAAAGGGCTGAAATTTGTCCAGCGCTTGTGCTACGCCAACGCCATGTTGCACTTCTTATCCGGCATTCCGCGTTTGATCTTCCTGACCGCGCCGCTGGCATTCCTGTTGCTGCATGCTTACATCATTTTCGCCCCCGCACTGGCCATTGCCCTTTATGTGTTGCCGCATATGATTCACGCCAGCCTGACCAATTCGCGCTTACAGGGTAAATATCGCCACTCATTCTGGAGTGAAATCTATGAAACGGTGCTGGCCTGGTATATTGCCCGCCCGACCACCGTGGCGCTGCTCAATCCGCATAAAGGGACATTTAACGTCACGGCAAAAGGCGGTTTAGTCGAAGCGCAGCATGTGGATTGGGTGATAACCCGCCCTTATATGGCGCTGGTATTGCTAAATCTGGCCGGTTTGATTGCGGGCTTGTGGCGCTTGGGTTATGGCCCGGCGACTGAAATCATGACCGTGGTGATTAGCCTGGTGTGGGTCATTTATAATATGACGATTTTAGGCGGGGCTGTAGCGGTGGCGGTTGAAGCCAAACAAGTTCGCCAATCCCACCGTGTCGAGATTGCCATGCCCGCAGCGGTGGCGCGTGCTGATGGTCACTTGTTCTCCTGTACCCTGCGTGACTATTCCGATGGTGGGGTGGGGATCGAAATGCGTGAAGCCGGGTTACTGAAAGATGGCGAAGCGGTACATCTGCTGCTTAAACGCGGCGCACAGGAATATACCTTCCCGTGTGAAGTCACCCGCGCCTTTGGCACTAAAGTCGGGATGCGGATGCATCAACTGAGCGTGTCCCAACATATTGATTTTATACAGTGTACTTTTGCTCGCGCTGACACGTGGGCGCTGTGGCAGGATGGCTTCCCAGAAGATAAACCGATTGAAAGCCTGCGTGATGTTTTGGCGCTGGGCTTTAGAGGCTATGTCCGTATGGCCAGCTATGCTCCGCCGGTGATTCGAAATGTATTGATAGGATTTACCTCCCTGATTGCCTGGATTGCATCGTTTGTACCCCACGGCGTGGATAAAAATCAGGCTCCGAGTAGCCAGGGCCAGACAGTGGCTCAACATTGATGATGATATGATGACGAGAAAAATAACCTGGTTTACCGCACTGGCTTTGGGATTGACGCCATTCACCCATGCCGAAACACCAGCAGTTCCGTCGCTTCAATCGGCGGCCTCGACCACTGCTGTCGCAGCAACAGTGGATTTAGCTCCTGTCGCTCCGGCGGCATTGCCGAATGTCCCCGTTCGCGATGTCACTTACACCTTTGCCAAGATTGCCCCGCCACCGGGGACATTCGCCTTGCGCGGTACCCATCCAGAAGGGGTGATTGAATTTGGCGTGCGCAGTGATGAAGTTGTCACTAATGCGATGTTAAACCTCGAATTTACGCCGTCACCTTCACTTATTCCGGTGGAATCACAGGTTAAAGTCTTTTTGAATGATGAGCTGATGGGGGTCACGGCAATCACCAAAGAGCAACTGGGTAAACCAACACGGTTCCAGTTGCCGATTGATCCGCTTTATATCAGTGATTTCAATCGGCTGCGGTTAGTGTTTGTCGGCCACTATCAAAACATTTGTGAGAATCCGGCCAGTAATACGCTGTGGCTGGATATCAGCAAATCCAGCTCGTTGGATTTACGCTATCAATCATTGGCAGTCAAAAATGATTTGTCCCATTTCCCAGAGCCTTTCTTTGATGCGCGGGATAACCGCCCGTTAACGTTACCTGTCGTTTTCGCTACGGCACCTGATGTGGCGCAGCAGCGCGCGGCGTCTATTTTTGCATCCTGGCTGGGTGACAAAGCGCAATGGCGTGGGCAGAACTTTCCTGTTTTGTATAATCAACTGCCGACTCAACATGCTGTGGTGTTTGCAACTAATGCTCAACGCCCTGATTTCTTGAAAGATTACCCGCCAGTCAAAGCACCGACGGTGGAAATTATCAGTCATCCGGATAACCCGTATGTGAAGCTGTTACTGATTCTGGGCCGTGATGATAATGACCTGATCATGGCGGCACAGGGGATAGCGCAAGGCAATATTCTGTTCCGTGGTCAAAATGTGACGGTAGATAAAGTCGAGCAACTGGTACCACGCCAGCCTTATGATGCGCCAAACTGGGTGCGTACCGACCGGCCAATGACTTTTGCTGAGTTACAGCAATATCCGGATCAACTGCAAACTACCGGTTTGTTGCCGCCGCCGATCTCATTATCGCTGAACCTGCCACCGGACTTGTTCCTGATCCGCAGTGCGGGCATTGATATGCGTTTGAAATATCGTTACACCTCAACGCGCCTAATGGATGGCTCCCGCTTAAGTATTAGCCTGAATAATCAATTTGTGCAGGACTACCCGCTGTCGCCGAATACGCCGGAAGACAGTAAAATCCTGCGTCTGCCATTACTGCAAGGCTTACAAGACTCTGCCAGGCGGTTGACCATTCCGGCATTGAAACTGGGGGCCACCAACCAGTTACGCTTTGATTTTGACTACAGCACCTTGTTGGCGAGCGGTGCGGAAGGGCGCTGTGAAACCTACTCGACCGCGCCAAACCACGCGGTGATTGATGGTAATTCCACTATCGATTTCTCCGGTTACCGTCACTTTATGGAAATGCCAGATTTACGGGCATTTGCTAATGCCGGCTTCCCATTCAGTCGTCTGGCAGATCTCTCCGAGACCCTGGTCTTGGTGCCACCGAAACCTGCGCCGTCACAACTGACTACACTGTTGAATACCGTGGGGAATATCGGGGCGCAAGTCGGCTATCCGGCGGTGGGTATCAACATCACCGACGACTGGTCACAGGCAAAAGACCAAGATGTCGATGTGCTGATTATCGGTACCATTCCGCCTGAATTACGTGATGACCAGAAGATTAACTTGCTGGTGGATCAAACCCAGAGCTGGGTCAAAATGCCAAATCGCCAAACGGGCTTGCCGGACATGTTAGCTCCCGCTTCCGATAGAGTGGCGGACAGCAAAGTGACCGTCAGTTCTGAAGGAGCGATGTCGGCCATTATCGGCGTACAGTCACCTAACTTCCCGCAGCGCAGTATCGTGGCGTTATTGGCTGACAGCCCGCATGGCTACAGCTTACTGAATAACGCGTTGCTCGACAGCGGCAAACGTGAGGCGGTATTTGGCTCGGTCGCGGTTATCCGTGAGTCAGGCGTGAACAGCCTGCGCGTTGGCGACACCTATGATGTCGGCCATTTACCTTGGTGGGAGCGCATCTGGCACAGCTTATCTACCCATCCGGTTCTGCTGGCGGGTGTCGCGGTATTAGTCGTAGTGATTGCTGCAATGATGGCCTGGCGCTTGTTACGCCTGATTAGCCGCCGCCGGTTATCACCTGATGAGAGAGATTAATTAGGATGGTCGTGATGTTTAAACGACTGGTATGCATCCTGCTGCTGCTTGCCAGTTTTGGTACCGCAGCAGCTTGTGATTGGCCAGCATGGCAGCAGTTCAAACAACACTATATCAGTGAGTCGGGGCGAGTTATCGACCCCAGCAACCCGAGGAAAGTCACCACGTCGGAGGGGCAAAGTTACGGCTTGTTTTTTGCGCTGGTAGCTGATGATCGCGAGACATTCGATCGATTACTCACTTGGACAGAAAATAACTTGTCAGCGGGAGATTTAACCGCCCGTCTACCCGCATGGTTGTGGGGGCAACGCAATGAGCATAGCTGGGATATTCTCGACCCAAACTCGGCTTCGGATGCTGATTTATGGATTGCTTACAGTTTATTAGAGGCTGGCCGATTGTGGGATACTCGCCGCTACCAGACCATAGGAACCTTGCTGCTGCAACGCATTGCCAAAGAAGAAGTGGTAAATATTCCCGGCTTAGGTGAAATGTTATTACCGGGCAAAATTGGCTTTAATAATGAAGAGCGTTGGCGGCTCAATCCGAGCTACTTGCCACCACAATTGCTGGCGCGTTTCGCCTCCCTTGCCGGGCCGTGGAAAGCTATGGTGAAAACCAATCAGCGGCTATGGCTGGAAACAGCACCGCGTGGTTTCAGCCCTGACTGGGTGGTGTGGCAAAAAGATAAAGGCTGGCAGCCGGATGAAACTCACCCAAATCTCGGTAGCTACGATGCGATTCGTACTTACTTATGGGCCGGGATGTTATCAAATAACAGTCCGCAAAAGGCGGCACTTATCCAACACTTCCAACCGATGGCTGAAGTCACCCAGCAGCAAGGTTTGCCACCGGAAAAGGCCGATACGTTGACTGGCAAAACAACCGGTGATGGGCCGGTTGGCTTTTCGGCGGCATTATTACCGTTTTTAGCCAGTGGTCCTGCACCGTTTAATCAGCAGGCGCTTAGCCAACAACAAAAACGGGTACAAGATTCACCTCCGGGAGCCGATGCTTACTACAGTGCGGTGCTGACACTGTTTGGTCAGGGATGGGCACAACATCGTTATAGCTTTAATCGGCAGGGTGAGCTTCAGCCCTCATGGAACAGTCAATGCGCAACATTAAAATAAACTGGCTGTTAAGCCTGGCGTTATTGCCTCAAGCATTTGTTGGTGTGGCGCGGGGGGCCGAAGCTGTCTCGCCAACCCAGTTTTTACTCGAACAGGTACGATTGGGCGAGGCGACTAATAAAGATGAGTTGGTTAAGCAGTCACTGTATCGCCTGAACATGATGGACCCGAATAATCCGGATGTCATTGCGGCGGGAATACGTCAGGCATTGCGGCAAGGGAATCTGGCGGAAGCACAAAAACAGTTAGATAAATTGCAACAATTGGCACCTGACTCTGAGGTGTATCGGCGCGCTAAACTGATGTTGGCCATGACAAAACCAGAGGTGCGTCAGCAATTGCAAGAGGCGCGCCTGTTGGCAACCGCAGGGCGAGTCGCAGAAGCAAAAGTTAAATATGATCAGTTGCTGCAAGGGAATCCACCCACACTGGATCTGGCGGTTGAATATTGGCGGCTGGTGGCGCGGTTACCGGGTCAGGAAGTCCTGGCTACCCAGAAACTTGCTTCGTTAGACCAACAATATCCGGGCAACGTCGCTCTGCGCATGGCATTGGCGCGCATGTATTTCAGCCAACAAAAGGCCGCACAAGGCTACGCGCTATTGGAGAAAGTGGCCACAGACCCGAACGGAACGTCAGATGCCGCTGATTTGTGGATGGATACCATCAAAACGATGACGGTAAGCCCGCAAAGTGTCACCGCATTGACCCATTTTCTTGATGTGTTTTCAACTGGCCCACAAGCAGATATTGCTCGCAAAGAGCTGGCTAATCAGCAAACGATGTTGGCCGATCCAACCTACCAGGCGCGGTTAAGTGGGCTGGCGAAAGTTGACAGTGGTAGTGGCGTGGCTGCAATACCAGCATTGAAACAAGCATTGGCAGCCTCTCCCAATGATCCAGAAATTGTGGGCGCACTGGGCCTGGCTTATGCCCGTGCGGGAGATCGTGCACAGGCTTTGCGGTTGTTTGAACAGGCACAAAAATCAGATAAAGACGGTCTGAAGAGCGATAAATGGGCCAGTTTGATCAAGACCAACCGTTACTGGCTGCTGAATGATGAAGGGGATAAGGCGCTGAAAGCCGGTAATACTGCCCTGGCCCAGCAAAAATACCAGCAGGCACGTCAAATAGATGGCAGCGACAGTTATGCACTGATTGGTTTGGGGGATGTGGCCGTGGCCCGTCATGATGATAAAACTGCCGAGCAGCATTACCAGCAAGCATTGCGTCTGGATCCAGCCAATAGCAGCGCGGTGCGTGGCCTGGCAAATATCTATCAACGTGAATCCCCACAAAAAGCACTCAATTACCTGAATAACTTGCCGCGTAGCCAACAGGCAAAAATGCGCGACACACTCAATAGCCTGCAATTGGATATGCTGAAACAGCAGGCTGAAATGTTGGCGGCACAGCAACAGTGGCATCAGGCGGCAGAGAAATACCGGCAAGCGCAAAAGATGGCACCGAATGATGTCTGGATAACTTACCGGTTAGCACAAGCATTGGCGCAAGATGGCCATTTGGCGCAAGCGGATGCAGAGTTCCACCAATTGGCCAGTCGTAAACCGGGTGACCCAGAGCAGGTCTATGCTTACGCGCTCTACCTTTCCAGCACCGAGCGAGATAGCCAGGCATTGGTACATCTGACCACACTGCCTGCGGCGCAATGGAACGATAATATCCGTGAATTAGATCAGCGCTTGAAATTAGATCAAGTGCTGACATTGGCGCGTCAGCTACGGGAAAATGGTGATGAAAGCGGGGCGATAACCGCGTTACGTCAGCAACCTGCGAATACACAAATTGACCTGACACTGGCTGATTGGGCGCTGGAACGCGGCGATTACAGTGAAGCGCTGGCGGGCTATCAGCGTATTCGAGCGCGCGAGCCACAAAACCCTGATGCGCGTTTGGGTGAAATTGAGGCTTATATTGCCGAAGGCCGCCTTAGCGATGCACGTCAGCATTTGCAAACTGAACCACTGACGGGCGAAGGTGCCAGCTTAAATACCCAACGGCGGGTCGCCAATGCCTGGAGCGGTGTGGGTGATCCACAAAAAGCAGCCGATATCTTCCAACGGTTGAAACCGGCTGCCGCCAAAGGCGCACCATCACAGGATAATGCGCTGGTGTTTCGTGACTCGGCCCGTTTAGCACAATCACAAGGGCAGCCAGTTGCTGCGCAAGATGATTTCAAGCAGGCGATGGTCGCCAGCGGTATTGCACCGACACTGCCGACAGATAATGACAGCTATACCTTACTGACACGTAATCAGGCCACGGATGATTGGCTCAAACGCGGTATTCGTGCTGATGCTGCCGACCTCTATCGGCAGCAGGATACCCGCGTCACATTGGATCAGGATTATTGGGGATCTAGCGGCACAGGGGGTATTTCTGATCTGAGCGCGTTTAATACTATGGCTCAGGTTGATACACCGCTTGCAGATGGCCGCGCTTTTTTCCGTAGTGACATCATTGAGATGAATGCCAGCACATTTGCGAATACCAAGGGTGTATATAAGGAGAAGTTCGGTACTTGTTATAAGGCCGGATGCGAGGGTGATATTCGCCAGCGCGCGAGTGGCACCAGTATCGCAATGGGGTGGCAAAATGATCATTGGGCCACGGATATTGGTACTACCCCGATGGGATTTGAGGTGGTCGATGTGGTCGGCGGCTTGGCATACAGCAACAGCTGGAACCATATTGGCTGGACTGCAACGGCGTCACGGCGGCCGCTATCCAGCTCGTTACTGGCCTTTGCCGGAACGCGTGATCCCAATACCAATGTTACTTGGGGCGGCGTTCGTGCCAACGGTGTCAGCTTGGGTGCCAGTTATGACCGGGGTGAGGCTAATGGGGTCTGGAGTGATTTAAGTTATCACTATCTGACCGGACAAAATGTGGCTGATAACCAGCGCTTGCGTTTTATGACTGGCTATTATTATAAGCTGATCAATGAAGATAACCGCCGTTTTACCATCGGCTTGAATGGCATGTGGTGGCATTACCAAAAAGATCTCAGTGGCTACACACTAGGTCAGGGCGGGTATTACAGTCCGCAAAAGTATTTGTCACTGGCTATTCCGGTAAACTATCGGCAGCGGACAGATAACTGGTCTTGGGAGTTGGGTGGGTCGGTTTCATTATCACATTCAGCCACCAATGATCGCGCACGTTACCCACTGCAAAGTCTGTTGAACAACAGTATTAAGAGTATCTCAGATCGGAATGATCTTGATTATGGTGACAGCAGTAATGGTGCGGGCTACACCTTACGCGCATTAATTGAGCGCCGTCTGAGCTCGCATTGGACACTGGGTGCCGGAGTGGATATCCAGCAAGCAAAAGATTATACCCCAAGCCATGCGCTGATTTACCTGCGCTACTCAATGGCAGGATGGCAGGGTGATCTGGATATGCCACCACAACCGTTAGTGCCTTACGCGGACTTTAAGTAATCGCCAGTTGAGTTTATTTGCATAAAAAAGCAACTTCATCGTGTTTAATAGCACTTTGAAGTTGCGATCTTGATAGGAAAAGACCGAAACCCACGGTATTCTTCCCAACCGGTTTAGTTTCGCAAGATAAAATCTCAGGGCGATCGAGTATACTCGGACAGCATTGATGAGTCGCCGCATCACAGTGGCAACCATCATATTTTATTCAGTCGGAATGGGTGGGAGTGAGTTTGCGGGTAAGGCGTTCATTAACGATTAAGCAAATGGCAGCAGTGGCCGTTGTTGCACTGGTCACCATCTGTATTTTTATCGTTCTTCAGTTGTTCCACTTTGTGCAGCAGCGCAAAGATGACTACGCCAAGCAGTTGGAGAGTATCGCTTATTCCGTGCGTCAGCCGCTGTCTGAAGCCATTTTGAGCGTTGATATCCCACAAGCCAAAAACATCCTCAATAACTTACTGCCCATTGGCATTCTTAGCCGTGCCGATGTGATTCTGCCTAATCAAATTCAGGTTTTACACGCAAGTTTCCCCACCGAGCGGCCAGTCCCTCGCTGGGCCAAGCGTATTTTTGCTCTGCCCGTTCAGATAACGGTACCGCTGTATTCACTGGAGCGAGTCTCTGCTAATCCGCAACCACTGGCACATTTGGTGTTACAAGTGGACTCGTATCGTATGTATCAGTTTATTCTGAGCACCTTGTCGGCAATGCTCTCGACTTATTTGTTGTTGGCACTGGTACTCTCAGTGTCTATTGCCTGGTGTATTAATCGCCTGATTATTCATCCATTGCGGGCGATGGCTAAAGAGCTGGAACATATTGGGCAGCAAGGTGTGCTGAACCATCAATTGACTATGCCTGCCCATCATCAGGATGATGAACTGGGTATATTGGTTCACAATTATAATCGTAACCAGCAACTGCTAACTGAGGCCTATACGGAAATGAGCCGTACCCAAAGCACAGATCGGTCTTCGTTGCATAAAACGCAAAAGCAGTTGGCGCAGGAAAATGATATCTTGCAGGCGATTGAACGTCGTGATTTCGTCCTGTTTTTACAACCGCAGTGGGATATGGAAGAGCGGCGGATTATCGGTGCCGAAGCATTGCTACGCTGGCGTCAGGCGGACGGCAGTTATCTTTTACCTTCTGAGTTTGTCCCTGATGCGGAAGAGAGTGGGGCCATGATGCCGCTCGGTAGTTGGGTGCTGGAGGAAGCATGCCGCATTCTGGCTGACTGGAAAGCACAAGGAATGAACTTGTCATTGGCGGTCAATATTTCCGGTTTGCAAATACAATGCGATAGTATCATTACACATCTAAAAACCGTGATTGGTCGCTATAACATTGACCCGAGCCAATTGGTGTTGGAAATCACAGAAACCGCCCAGATTCAAAATCTCGACGCCGCGTATGTATTGCTGCGTGAGTTACAGGGGCTGGGTTTATCGATTGCTCTGGATGATTTCGGTACCGGCTATTCGAGTCTGCAATATCTCAATCACCTGAAAAGCTTGCCAGTGAATATCATTAAATTGGATAAAAGCTTTGTGAAGCATTTGCCAGAAGACGATGCGATGGCGCGAATTATCAGTACCATTTCTGATGTGCTGAAACTCCGTGTGATGGCTGAAGGTGTCGAGACCGAAGAACAACGGCAATGGCTACTCAAACACGGTATTCGATGTGGTCAGGGCTTTTTATTTTCGGAGCCGTTATCACGTGAGGAATTCGATACTCGCTTTACCCTGCGCCCTTGACGCTACAGCTGTGTTAGCTTCTCTCACTTACCCGAATCACTGACTTGAGTCAGCTCATCGGGATGCCTTCGCTCGCTGCCTTGCTGTAACACCAATGGCTTTGGGTATCACCTTGCGTTTACGACGCTACAGCTGTGTTAGCTTCTCTCACTTACCCGAATCACTGACTTGAGTCAGCTCATCGGGATGCCTTCGCTCGCTGCCTTGCTGTAACACCAATGGCTTTGGGTATTACCCTGCGTTCACGACGCTACAGCGGTGTTAGCTTCGCTCACTTACCTGAATCACTGACTTGAGTCAGCTCATCGGGATGCCTTCGCTCGCTGCCTTGCTGTAACACCAATGGCTTTGGGTATCACCCTGCGTTCACGACGCTACAGCGGTGTTAGCTTCTCTCACTTACCTGAATCACTGACTTGAGTCAGCTCATCGGGATGCCTTCGCTCGCTGCCTTGCTGTAACACCAATGGCTTTGGGTATTACCCTGCGTTCACGACGCTACAGCTGTGTTAGCTTCTCTCACTTACCCGAATCACTGACTTGATTTGTGCTTAATCACTGGGTTTTAGTCGAATATCAGTATTTTCATCTAAATAGGAACGACCAAAATATTATCCTTCCCTATATTAAATAAAAATAGATTTTAATCTAAAATACCCACTTCGCCATACTTTGGTGTGTATTGATTGCCAAATTATCCTCTGCGAAAATAACGTTATTATATAAAAGTGATTAAAACCAACAATAATACCGATAAGAAAATATTCGACTGACATCTATTTTATTTATTCAGCCACATATACAATATTAATACCTACCTAGTCAAGACTATTTAATTCGAAGGCGATCCCCTTCGAAATAGTCCTACCCCTTGCTATCTCTAGGCTATAACAAAAAACTTACAGTGTCAGTGCATTAGTAAAAACTATTTACTTTGAACCCTGTCACATAAATTGATATTGGTTCTATTAATTTCCAACTATTAGCCATGGATCTCGGAACTTTATATCAAAATAAATAGAATGGCGTTTCATAAGTGAGATTTATATTTATCATAATAATTAATGTTATTTATTAAAATAAGGTAACTGTAATGAAATTTAAATTATTATCTCTGGCAGTGGCATCACTTATCAGCACCAGCGCAATGGCAGTAACTATTGACTATCGTCATGAAACACAAGACCAAAGTGGTAATAATCACAAAGACCGCTTATTAATGTCTCACCGCTTTGCTAATGGTTTCGGTTTATCACTGGAAGGTAAGTGGAAAAGCGGCAGTGACAAAGATAAGCCATTCCATGAAGGTGTGAGTAACGGCACTGAAGTAGTTGCCAGCTATGTCTATAAAATTGATAAAACATTCTCTATCGAACCAGGCTTCTCATTAGATTCAAGCTCGACGGCTAACAGCTATCGTCCTTATCTGCGTGGTAAGGCAAATATCACTGATGATCTCTCTGTTTCATTGCGTTATCGTCCTTATTACAAACGCACCAGCGCCAATATTAATACCAAAAAAGACACGTCTGAAAATGGTTATAATCTGACGAGTGTTTTGAGTTATAAAATCAATAAAGACTTCCAATTAGACTATGAGTTGGATTACAAGCAAGCGAATAAAGCCGGTGTAATTTTATCGGATAACGAAAATTACGATTGGACCCATGATTTTAAATTGACGTATAAGTGGGATAAGAACTGGTCGCCTTATATGGCTATCGGTAATGTTTCCGGTAGCAAAAATACCGATGAGCGCCAAACCCGTTACCGTGTAGGTATCAAATACAGTTTCTGATCCCGCGTTGAAATAATTAAATTCTGACCTTAGGGGTCACACCTCGCTATAACGATTTTTGACAGGTAACGAAGTAATGAAAAAAAGAGCGTTATTTTTGAGTATGGCAGCGCTGGCAACGCTGTATATACCCGCCGGACAGGCAGCGGATACCGACCGCCTGACTGTGGTAAAACAGTATGTCGATAATGTATTAAACAAGGCATCCGATACTTACCACGGTGATAAGCCCAGCCCGCTGCTGGCGGATGGTGTTGACCCCCGAACCGGACAGCAATTGGAATGGATATTCCCCGATGGCCGTCGGGCAGTATTATCAAACTTTTCGGCACAACAAAATCTAATGCGTGTCATGAGTGGCTTGAGCCAACTCAGTGGTGATCCGCGCTATCAGAAGCGTGCTGAAGATATTGTTCGCTATCACTTCCAGAACTATCAAGATCCGAGTGGCTTACTGTATTGGGGAGGACACCGGTTTGTGGATCTGAAAACCCTCCAGCCAGAAGGGCCAAGTGAAAAAGAGAGGGTGCATGAGCTGAAAAATGCCTATCCCTACTATGACCTGATGTTCAGTGTCGACAGTGATGCCACCGCTCGCT
Source organism: Yersinia enterocolitica subsp. enterocolitica (assembly GCF_901472495.1). NCBI lineage: Bacteria > Pseudomonadati > Pseudomonadota > Gammaproteobacteria > Enterobacterales > Yersiniaceae > Yersinia > Yersinia enterocolitica. Next base: position 3,151,777 of record NZ_LR590469.1, on the reverse strand, counting down.
TTATTCGTGGTTTTTGGAATGCCCATGTTTATGATTGGCGTATTCTCGAAACCAGCCGCCACGGTGAATATGGCAAACCGATGGGCGCACTGTGGGAAAGCAAATTTGAGCAGCAGCCACCTTTCTTTGCTACCAAGGGATTGAGTTTCCTTAATGCGGGGAATGATCTGATTTATTCCGCATCCCTGCTTTACCAACACCAGCAAGATCAGGGCGCATTAACTTGGGCTAAGCGCCTGGCCGATCAGTATGTTTTGCCGCGTGACGCCAAAACGGGCCTCGGTGTTTATCAGTTCACACAAGCCCTGAAACGTGAAGAACCCACTGATGATGCCGATACCCATTCCAAATTCGGTGACCGCGCTCAGCGCCAGTTTGGGCCAGAGTTCGGCCCGGCAGCACTGGAAGGCAATATGATGCTCAAAGGGCGCACCAGCACCCTTTATTCTGAAAATGCCTTGATGCAGTTGCAATTGGGTAAAGACTTAGGTCCACAGGGGCAGGACTTGCTGAAATGGACGGTGGATGGTCTGAAAGCATTCGCCAAATATGCCTATAACGATCAAGACAATACCTTCCGTCCAATGATAGCCAACGGGCAGGATTTGTCGAATTACACCCTGCCGCGTGATGGTTATTACGGCAAAAAAGGCACAGTGCTCAAACCATACAAAGCAGGTAATGAATTCCTGATTTCTTATGCGCGTGCTTATGCTATCGACAATGACCCATTACTGTGGAAAGTGGCCCGTGGTATTGCCAACGACCAGGGGCTGGGTGATATCGGTACTGCGCCGGGCAAAGAAGTCAAAGTCAATATGGACACCACCAACAGTGATCCTTACGCCTTGTTTGCTTTGTTGGATCTCTACCATGCCAGTCAGGTGGCGGATTATCGAAAACTGGCAGAGAAAATCGGCGATAACATCATTAAAACACGTTATATCGACGGCTTCTTCATGGCCTCACCTGATCGCCAATATGCCGATGTTGATGCCATAGAACCTTACGCTCTGTTGGCTCTGGAAGCGTCATTGCGCAATAAACCACAGGCAGTGGCACCTTTCCTCAATGGTGCGGGTTTCACGGAAGGGGCTTATCGAATGGATGACGGTTCAGCGCGAGTGTCAACCCGTGATAATGAACTGTTCTTGCTCAATGTGGGCGAGAAGCTGCAACCGAACGGCCGTAAATAGTCCCGACAGCGGCCCGTGCTGGGGCCGCTGTTGGTAAAAAGTGCCGAGCAGCGGCTTCCCAGGGTCTGCTTGCCCGGCGCTTTTACCCACGGGTTCTCATCGTCGTGATAAAAAGGATAGGTTGATGAAAAAACAAGTTTTAGCCACAGTTTTGCTCGGCTCGTTGTTTTGCGCATCTGGCTATGCGGCACAAATTGTTGCGGTAACGGCATCCGGTTATGACAGTGAAAAAGGCCATGTTCCGGCGAATATCGCTGATGGTGATGTTAAAACGCGTTGGGCGGCATCTGGCGAGAGTTGGGTACAGCTTGAACTGGATAAAGAACAATCCATTGAAAATATTCTGATTGTTCCGTTTAAACCCACCGAGCGGAAACTGAAGTTTTCCATTTTTTACTCCAATGATGGTAAGAACTGGCAGCCATTGGCTGAAGGTCTGGAAACATCTTCCGCAGATAAAAATGGTGAAAAACTCACTTTCACTCCCGTCACAGCTAAATATATCAAATTGGATACCTTCGGTACGGATGTTAATAACTGGAGTGCCATTAACGAAATTGCGATTAATAGTGCTGCTGCGCTACCCAGTCGGGCCATCAAATAACCCAGACTATTTTTGCTAAATAGCCCCCTTTCCCTACCCTCAAAAGGGGGCAACTACCCGTCAAACGTTCCCTTCAAAAATCATTCATTCCGATAAACCCTCACTTCTGTTGGTTGTTTCTTTTCCATTCATTCTTGTAGCTAATCATTTTGAGTTAATTGTCTGGTTGATTTGACTGAATTCCCATTGTTGCTGCCGCTTGAAGCGTTTCAGTTCTTAATTTCGCATTTAGGGTGCAATCCAGTGCAACTAATAATTTCCATATTGTTATGAGGGTGTTATTTTCCGCGCAAGCACGGATAAAAAAGAAGTGTCACTCAATCATCACAGAGAGCAAAGCGACAGGCTGCCGTGTATTTACCCAAAAGGACATAGTTATGAAAGCTTCAGTATTTAAAAGTCTTTATTTTCAGGTGTTAACGGCGATTACCTTGGGCGTATTATTGGGGCACTTTTACCCGGAGCTCGGCGCTCAGATGAAACCTTTGGGTGATGGATTTGTTAAACTAATTAAAATGATTATCGCGCCCGTGATTTTCTGTACCGTCGTGACCGGTATTGCGGGTATGGAAAGTATGAAAGCGGTGGGCCGCACCGGTGCCATTGCGCTGCTTTATTTTGAGATTGTCAGTACCATTGCACTGCTGATTGGCTTGGTGATTGTTAACGTGGTGCAACCCGGTGCTGGTATGAATATCGACCCGGCGACACTGGATGCCAAGGCGGTTGCACTTTATGCCGAGCAAGCCTCACAGCAAGGAATTATACCTTTCTTGCTGGATATCATTCCTGGCAGCGTAGTGGGTGCCTTTGCCAGTGGCAACATTCTGCAAGTCTTACTGTTTGCTGTTCTGTTCGGTTTTGCCCTGCATCGTCTGGGTGAAAAAGGTCAGCTTATCTTTAATGTTATCGAGAGCTTCTCCCGCGTTATCTTCGGCATTATCAATATGATTATGCGCCTGGCACCTATCGGGGCTTTCGGTGCAATGGCCTTTACTATTGGTAAGTACGGTGTGGGTAGCTTGGTGCAGTTGGGTCAGTTGATTATCTGCTTCTACATAACCTGCGTGTTGTTTGTGGTGGTGGTGCTGGGTTCTATCGCGAAATTCAATGGCTTTAATATCTTCAAATTTATCCGTTATATAAAAGAAGAGTTGTTGATCGTGTTAGGGACATCATCTTCAGAGTCTGTGTTGCCGCGCATGCTGGATAAGATGGAGAAAGCGGGGTGTAAGAAGTCTGTGGTGGGCTTGGTTATCCCGACCGGTTACTCGTTTAACCTGGACGGAACCTCTATTTATCTGACGATGGCGGCGGTATTTATTGCCCAGGCTACCAATACCCATATGGATGTTATTCATCAGGTGACCTTATTGGTGGTGCTGTTGCTCTCCTCAAAAGGTGCCGCAGGGGTTACAGGTAGCGGCTTTATCGTGTTGGCGGCCACCATCTCTGCGGTTGGGCATTTACCATTGGCAGGTTTGGCGCTGATTCTGGGTATCGACCGCTTTATGTCGGAAGCCCGTGCGCTGACTAATCTGGTGGGGAATGGGGTTGCAACCATTGTTGTCGCGAAATGGTGTAACCAGTTGGATAACGATCAGCTACAAGCGGTGTTATCAAATAAAACCTTACCGAATAAAGAGATAAAGAGCAGCACATCTGCTTGATTCGCTCAGAATAAAACATTAAGTCATTTGTCTATTCGATTCACTACCGGTGGCTAACATGGCCACCGGTAGCACCTCGTGATCACCCCCGCGATATCATTTCTTGTGTTAATTACCATTTAGATACTATTTTTTACTCTGATGAGTGACATCCACAAAAGCATGCGGTCTAACAGAATGGTACACTCCCACGTTCCGCTCTCACTGTGACAATTTGCATGAAAACACGCATGGTTCACGTAAGGATTGCATTGTTTATACCCAAAGTCATTGGGGTTGCAGGTAGGCAGCAAATGAGTGAATCCCGATGAGTTGACTCAAGTCAGTGATTCGGGTGAAGGAAAGCCGCTAACACCGCTGCAACTTCAAGTAAGAAGGGTCAAATTTGGATAGTTTATTAAGTAGGGGTTCACATGCAGGGCACCAGAATTCGTCTCATAGTTGGTGGATTATTGTTGGCTGCCGCCAGCAGTAATGTGCAGGCTGAAGCACTACAACCCGATCCTGCCTGGCAGCAGGGAAAATTAGAAAACGGGTTTTCATGGCAGTTGCTAGCGACACCGCAGCGCCCTAGCGATCGGATCGAGTTACGTCTGGTGGTTAATACTGGCTCATTATCTGAGAGCGCACAACACGTTGGTTTTGCCCATCTGTTACCGCGCCTGGCATTAATGAGCAGCGCGAGTTTTACTCCTGCCCAGCTTCAGTCTCTATGGCAGCAAGGGGTCGATAACGATCGTCCGTTGCCACCGGCTATTACATCTTATGATTTCACCTTATACAGTTTGAGTTTGCCCAATAACCGCCCCGATTTGATGAAAGAAGCCCTGGCGTGGTTATCCGATACCAGTGGCAAACTGGCTATCAGTGAACCGACTGTCAATGCAGCACTGAATAGTGCAACCGATCCTATTGCCACATTCCCGCAAAATATTCAGGAACCTTGGTGGCGTTACCGCCTTAAAGGCTCTTCTCTGATGGGACATGATCCCGGCCAGCCAGTGGCAAAACCAGTAGATATCGAGAAACTGAAACAGTTTTATCAGCAATGGTATACCCCGGATGCCATGACATTGTATGTGGTGGGTAATGTTGATAGCCGCAGTATTGCTGCCCAAATTGGCAAAACATTCTCTGAGTTGAAAGGGAAACGTACAACGCCGGCACCTATCGCGATGCTAGCGCCACTGCCACCAGAGCCGGTGAGCTTGATGAGTGAGCAGGCGACACAAGACACATTATCATTAATGTGGGATACCCCTTGGCATCCGATTCAGGACTCCGTTGCGTTAAGCCGCTACTGGCGCAGTGATTTAGCCCGTGAGGCACTATTCTGGCATGTTCAACAAGTGCTGGAAAAAAGTGATCAGAAGAACCTGAAGTTGGGCTTTGATTGCCGGGTGCAATATCAGCGTGCTCAATGTGCTATTCACCTGAATACACCAACTGAAAATCTGACGTCGGGCATGAATTTTGTGGCGCGCGAACTGGTCAGCTTGCGCACCAATGGCCTGAGCCAGACTGAGTTCGATGCCTTGATGGTGCAGAAAAACGATCAACTCAGTAAGTTATTTGCCACTTATGCTCGTACAGATACTGATATTTTGATGAGTCAGCGTCTGCGTTCACAGCAAAGTGGTGTGGTGGATATTGCGCCAGAACAGTATCAGAAGCTACGGCAGGCATTTTTGTCAGGGCTGACGTTGGCGGAGCTAAATCAGGAATTGAAGCAGCAATTATCGCAAGATACCACGCTGATTCTGACCCAGCCCAAAGGTGAGCCAGAAGTGAATGTGAAAGCGCTGCAAGATGCCTATAACGCGATTATGACACCACATACCGTGGTGCCAGAAGATGCAGCACCAGCTGCGGCAGGTGCTGCTGAAGCCGCGTCCGCGATACCCACAACAGCGCAATAAGCAAAATATTACGTCGTTATGAATAAGCCCGGACATTGTGTTCGGGCTTCAGTAACCGAAGGGGTTACCGCACCCAGGGGCGCTCCGGCGGCTCACGCCGCTATGACCCCAACGGCACGCTTCCCCTTCATTCTGATTTCTGGCGATAAATATTATCAATCACACCGCTGGCATGGCCGCCAGTGGGATGATTGCGCCACGATATTGAATTACGGTGCTGGCGGTTAAATGCCCACGCACGGCGGCGTCGCGTGCGCTACCACCGGTTAGGCGAACAGCCAAATAACCGGCACTGAAGGAATCCCCAGCCGCGGTGGTATCGACCACTTTTTCTTTCGGCAGTTTAACTGCTGGCACATCATACTGGTGAGCCTCAAAGCCCTCTTTCACCCAGATGATGCAGGAATCTGCGCCGCGCTTAATAATAATTTCGTTTACACCTAAATTCTGTGTGCGTTCGATGACCTGCTCCAGTGGCTTCTCGCCCCACAGCATGTCTTCATCATCCAGTGTCAGGAAGGCGATATCCGTGCAAGCCAACATGTCGCGGTAGGCTTGTTGCGTCTCTTCCTTGCTCTGCCACAGGCGAGGGCGGTAGTTATTATCAAAGATAACTTTGCCACCGTTAGCACGGCAGGCACGCAGCAATTTCAGTAAGCGTTGGCGGGAAGTGTGGTCGAGAATCGCCAGGCTGATACCACTAAGATACAGATAATCAAACTTTTCCAGACGTTGGCAGATTTCGTCTGCCGCCGGGCTGGTGAGCCAGAAACGTGCGGCAGCATCATTGCGCCAATAATAGAAAGTGCGCTCACCGGTGCTGTCTGTTTCGATAAAATACAGCCCTGGCAATTTATCATCCATACGCTGAATGAGGTCGGTGTGAATGTTTTCCTGCTGCCAGGCTGCCAACATCTCGTTACTGAAACTATCAGTACCCAGCGCCGTGACGTAATGGACATTCAAGTCCTGCTTTGACACCTGACGGGCAACATATACCGCCGTATTCAGCGTATCACCGCCAAAGCCCCGGCTAAGGTCGGTACCTTTTTGTGACAGTTCAATCATGCATTCGCCGATAACGGCAATATTTTTGCTGGTCATGGAAAGCTGGCCTGTGAGTCGATAATGGAAATAAGGTTAGTCTCACTGCTGGCTTGGTTAGAGTCAATAGTATTAAAACGACGTTTTAAATTTTTTATGATATAGGTCGGGAAACTGATAAGTTTCCCGCTATTCTGAACCGCTTTATGATCCTGAAAATAGTTAGCATCCTGAAAATAATTAGGATGACTTTCGCAGGTCGGTCACACTGTGGCCTCCAATCCCCCAGTTATCGGTCTCCACTTCATCAATCACCACCACGGTGGTGGCCGGGTTTTTACCCAAAGTATCGACTAACAATTGGGTCACACCCGCGATCAGTTGTTTTTTCTGTTCCGCCGTCGCCCCTTCGCGAGTAATTTTAATATTGACATAAGGCATGTTCATCTCCAGCAATACTGATGGCACCATTGAGTTAAGTAATATAGATGGCTTAAATGCGCCGCGCCAGCCTGCTTTGGCCTGTAATCTGGCTGGAAATAATAATCTGTCATGCTGCTATATAAAGTTCTGTCCGCACGAGTCGATAACATCACCAGAAGGAAAACCGTTTATCTCTGGGTATCTCGAGCGGGCGACAATATTTATTGCCTTGACGGTCAGATGCCCTAAACATGGCGACTAAACTGATGATGACCAATAAAGTATCAGGTTTACTTGCGCCATCCTTTGCCGCCATCGATCGTAATAAAGGACAGAGCTTCTGGCGGCAATGTCAGCGTCGGTACACTTTTCAACCCATCTACCGCACCTCTGGGGCGCTGCTGGCTATTGAGCTGCTTACGGCGGTTTTCCATCCTTCCTCGCCGGATACCCGCTTGAATCCGGAAGATTACTTCAGTGCTATTAGTATCCGCGCCCGTCTGGATGTAGTGCTGGAGCAGTTGAAGATGGTCAAGCAATGGCATGCTATATTTGTGCATCACTCGGTGTTGGTCTCGATTAACATTGATGGTCAGGCTTTGATGGCGATGCAGGACGACTTGCAGGCTAAGGTGTTAATTGATGCCATGCCTTACATTCGCTTTGAATTGCTCGAGCATGTCGATACCTCTCTTGATACCCCCTTTGCACGTATTGCCGAGGCAGACCGGCTATGGCTGGATGATTTTGGCAGCGGGCTGGCGAATTTCACTTCATTTATTAGTTGGCGCTATGAATACATCAAAGTCGCCAGAGACTTGTTTATCGTGCTGCAAGAAAGTGATGTTGGGAACCAACTGTTTTTCAAACTGGTGACCCTGATGGGAAGTTATAGCAAAGGCGTGATTGTTGAAGGGGTGGAAACCTCGCAAGAATGGGCGATGGTACAGCAGTCTGATGCGGTTGCTGCGCAAGGTTATTATCTCTCCCGACCGACGTCATTTGATCGTTTACAGACCCTGCCCATGCTGTTTTGTGGCTAATCCTTATTGGTTAATAAATCAGCACCTATTTCTGCCATTCTGCCTGACGGCTTCATTCTCGACTATGGTTAAAGTAGTTTTTTAATTCAGACTATTAACATCATGAGTACTGGCATGGAGCTACTATGACCAAAACCGGAAAAGTGCTGACGGGCATTGTCGCGGGAATTTTGCTGCTATTGGCGGCAATTGTTGTGTTTATTATGACTTTCGACTGGAATCGTCTCAAGCCAACCATTAATGAAAAAGTCTCGACTGAGCTGCAACGGCCTTTCGCTATTCGCGGCAATCTGGGGGTGGACTGGTCACGTAAAGGTGATGAGCTAGGCTGGCGCGGCTGGGTACCGTGGCCGCATATCCACGCTGAGGATTTGGTGCTGGGCAACCCGCCCGATTTAGCCGGCGGTAACACCGCTGGCAAGAGCAATAACGCCGAAAGCACAACAGAATCTACCGCATTCCCTACTGGCGAGATGGTCACCCTGAAACGGGTTGATGCCAGTATTGCTCCGCTGGCGTTGCTGGCGAAAGAGGTCTGGATACCGCGCATCTGGCTGACACAACCGGATGCCACCTTGCTACGCCTGGCTGATGGTAAGAATAACTGGACATTTAATCTGGCGAATAGCCCGGCGGGGGATAAGAGTAGCGTGTCTGATTGGTCAGTAAATATTGATGATATTGTGTTTGATCGCGGCCAGATAAACCTGAAAGATGCGGTGCTAAAAGCAGACTTGCAGGCGGTGATTGACCCGCTGGGTAAGCCGCTACCATTTGCTGAGGTGACCGGCACCCGTAACGAGAAAAAAGCTACTGAAAAAGCGCAGAACAAGGCTCCGGATTTTGTGTTTGGTTGGAAGATTGACGGTAAGTATCAGGGGCAGCCTTTAACTGGCAGTGGCAAAATCGGTGGAATGTTGTCGATGAATGATGCCAGCATTCCCTTCCCATTACAGGCAGATGTCCGCTCTGGCTCCACTCGGGTGGCGGTAGCGGGTACATTAACCGATCCTGCCAATCTGGCGGGGCTGGATCTGCAATTGAAATTCTCCGGTGCCAGTTTGGATAACCTCTATCCGCTGATTGGTGTGTTATTGCCAGCCACTCCCCCATTTAATACCGATGGTCGCTTAATCGCGAGCCTCAAACAGGCCGGTGGGGCAGTTTATCGTTATGAAAACTTTAATGGCAAAATCGGCGATAGCGATATTCATGGTGACCTGACTTACACCGCCAGCCAACCGCGCCCGAAATTAGTCGGCAACATGTCGTCAGATAAATTACGTTTTGCTGATTTGGCCCCTTTAATTGGGGCTGATTCCAATCAGGAAAAAGCCAATCGTGGCGAGCGCAGCCGACAACCGAGCAATAAGGTGCTGCCGACTGAAAAATTTGATACCAAAAGCTGGGGAGTGATGGATGCGGATGTTACCTATGCGGCTAAACGTATCGATCGGGATAAATCATTACCATTGACTGACTTGTCGACTCACGTAGTGCTTAATAATGGGGAATTGCTGCTCGACCCGCTGCGATTTGGCATGGCAAGGGGGAATCTCAATGCAACTCTGCGCCTGAATGGCAACAAAGACCCGATGCAGGGTAAAGTTGATTTGCATGCCCGTCGCCTACAACTGAAAGAGCTGTTGCCACAGGTACAGGCAATGCGCAACAGCTTGGGGCAGTTGAATGGCGATGCATCATTTACTGCGACCGGTAACTCAGTTGCTGCGCTGTTGGCCACCAGTAATGGTAACCTGCGCTTGTTACTGAATCAGGGCCTTATCAGCCGCAGCTTAATGGAATTACTCGGCCTGAATGTGGGTAACTATCTGGTGGCGAAGCTGTTTGGCGATGATGAGGTCAAAATTAACTGCGCAGTGGCGGATATTCAGTTACGCAATGGCCTGGCGACACCGCGCTTATTTGTTATTGATACCGAAAATGCCATTATCAATATTACCGGTAATATCAATTTTGCTACCGAACGGCTGGATTTATCTATTAATCCGGAAAGCAAAGGGTTGCGAATTCTGACTCTACGTTCTCCGCTGTATGTGAAAGGCACATTTAAACAGCCTGATGCCGGGGTCAAAGCCGGGCCTCTACTGGCCCGTGGTGCGGTTGCTGCGGTATTAGGTGTGGCACTCACACCTGCCGCTGCATTGCTGGCACTGATTTCCCCAAGTGAAGCGGAAGAAAATCAGTGCACACCGCTGTTGCAAAAAATGAAGCAGAAAAAATAACGAGTTAATGTATCGGTGGTTGGGGGAGCAGTTGGCAACTGTGGTCTTGCAATTCCTCCACCGATGCACGATGCAACTTTGTCAGACTCGCTTTGCTGGCGAGTAGTAAGAATTGCCCATCCGGTAATGCTGTCATGGCTAAACCATAACGCCCCATTTCATCTTGCGCGCCCGGCACTTCGCTTGCTAACAAACGAAACGCACCTGATTGTTGCAATTCTGCTGCGGTAGTACGCCGAACTAAATAATCGTGTCCCAATAAACCGCCGGGTAAGGGCTGCCATTGCTGACGGAAATCAGTTTCCTGTGCTGCCAGAGCCGTTTTGACTGCTGGCTTTAGACACGAAATATGAATGTGTAGTTGATCCTGACTGCGGCCAAATTTTGAATTGATAGCTAGCGAGATATCCGCGTCATCAATGGGTGCACCATATTTATCCGCCATAAAGTGGCGAGCTTGCCAGGCATCAAAGAAATAGTTGGGACTGCTGGCGGCTAATAACTGGGGGCTTTCTATGCCGCTAATTTTGGCGGTCGGCATTAATAAATACTGTAATGGCCCATTCTTATCTTTAAACACCACGAAACCCGCTGGTGTATCGACCTCAACACAGGGTTGCGGGTTATGTTCCTGTTCCATATGCGGAACACACTGCTGGCTAACAATTTTCCACAGCGCATCGGCGTGGCTAAAACGAAATTGATAGACCAGCAAAGCAGCTAGCATAACAACGGCGAGTAGTATCAGTAATTTTATATTGTGAGACATTGGTGATCCTCCATGATCAGGGGTTACTCTGCGGTGTTATTGCCGCTTGTCTGGGGCAATGTTCCGTCCTCGGCGTAGCGAGCGGTGGCTATCCAGGCGGCACAAAATAAGGTTAAGCGAGCGAAAAAGTAGAAAAAGGCCATTAGGCCGATGACTGAACCAAAAGCCGCTCCCGATGGAGAGCTGGCAAGACGCGGCAGCATCATAGTCATGATGAATTTGATGATTTCAAAACCGATTGCGGCAATCAGGGTGCCGCGCAACAGTGCTTTTTTCTTCGGCTTATGCCGTGGCAGAATCCAGAAGATCCATAAAAATAATAGATAATTAGCGGCAATAGAAATTGATAAGGCAATGAGTGTCATGACTGGCCGCAACCACTCGATCCCCCCTAACCCTAATGCATCAACAATTGCAGATTGCGCCGCACCGGCGATAGACGTCAGCGACAGGGTAATGATCAGCGCGATAACTAACCCGGTGAGCGAAACAAAATCACGCGCATAGCGGTAATAGAACTTTTCCTGATCCTGCGGATTGCGCTCCCAAACATCTCGTGACTGGGCGCGAATGGCTTCGCGCAGATTTCCCATCCAACTTATCCCGGAATAAAGTGCAATCGCCAAACCGGTTAATCCCACGGTCGTACGCTGTTGGATAGCGGTATTTACGGTGTTCTTAAGTGTGGCTGCCAAACTTGGGTCACTGATAGTATTAACAATTTTGTTAATTAATTCAGCCAATAAGTCAGGATTGGATGCCAGCACAAAACCCACGGCGGCAAAAGAAACCATCAAAATAGGAATAAGTGACAAAAATGAAAAATAAGTAATAGCGGCCCCAAACTGGCTGCCTAACCGATCATTGAAACGGTCTGTTGCACGGATAATATGGGCGACTGCCGGGTAAGCTTTCACACGATCACTTATCCGTGTCATAAAGGAAATCGCTTTTTTGCCAGTTTCAATCCCAGCAGCCAGCGGGGCTGGGTTGTCTCGCGGTGCGTTCGGCATAATTCTCCTCGAATACAGTTATCCATGCCTTATGCAGATGATTCTTCTACAAAATATGACATAAAACAGCGGCTAATCTGTTGATAATAGCAGAGTCGACGTCTATCACAACTGTAGTGGGTAAAATCCAGCATTTTGACATGCTGAAATTAGCGTCAGTTATATTTTCAATTCAACCGTTTTAAGCGACTGATTCAGATCTTTATTTATATTTTGTAGGAAAAGGACTACATATTTTGGCATGTAGTCCCATATTAAAAATATTTCTTATCACATATATTCTCAACAGGGTGGGTTATTTATTTTCTTTAAATTAAACCTGACAAATAAATATAAATATTACAGATAAAACAAGACCTAATAAATAAAGTTAAAAACTTTTTCTATTTGAATTTGTTATAAAGCCAGGTTGTCAATATGAATATAAATAATATAGCGCGCTTACCTTGTTTTCGTAAAACGTTGCTGGCCAGTTTACTGGTGCCGCTGCTAACGCCACTTTATAGTTGGGCGGCACAGACAGTCAGTGTCACTGATGGTAATTCTGTTGCAATTTTAGGTGAGTATGGCACCGATAGTGACAACCTATCTCCGGTCAGCGTGCAAGGTTCTACCAGTGAGGTAACTGGCGGCTCAGATGTCGCTATCACTACCACGGGACGCGGTGCAAATGGTGCCAATGTGACTAATGGCGGCACTCTGACACTGAATGGATCGGCTATCAAGACTGATGGTGTCGTGGCATTTGGTATCAGCAATAATAAAGGCACCGTGAACTTACAGGGGGGGGACGGTGACGACGACTGGCTCCACCGCTTATGGTGTTTCTTCGACGGGTCTGGGGAGCAGTGCGGATATTAATGGCACTGTGATCTCCACCAGTGGCTCATCGGCTTACGGTATTTCGGGGGCCGGTGGTGCTAAATTAACAGTCAATAATACGACTCTCAATGCCAGTGGTGGTGGTAGTTACGGTATTTATCTGAGTGATATTGGCAGTGCGTTAAGTGGGGCGAATAACACCATAAATAACACCAGCAGTGCCAGTGGCACCGGGGTTTATATTGGGAATGGCGGTATAAATGCCACCTTAGATAACACCACAATTAATATGACCAACGGCTACGCCGGGGTGAGTGTTGGCCGGGATTCGACTATTACCATGGATGGCTTGACGGCCACGGGTAATATGAATCAGGTTTTTGATATTACCGGTTCGGCTACAGTCAGCAATGCCAATATTGATTTGGCTTCGGGCGCAGTGTTACGTGCTATGGGTAACAGTTCGACCAATAAAGCAGTCATTATATTAAATAATATCAATGCGATATCTCATAGCAGTAATGCGACGATGGTTAACGCTAATATGAATGCTGACGTCACGATCAATGGCGGCTCCTACCATTCCAAAGGCACTTATGCCATGGGAATTTGGGTACCGGATACGACGTCATCGGTGAAGGTAAATAATGCCGAGTTCATTACCGAAGGGGATGGTGCTACCGCTATAGAGAACCGGGGCACAGCAACCGTCGATAGTACAGTTGTGAGAACAAGCGGCAATAGTTCTCACGGCATTTACTCAGAATCAATTTTTAATGCCACCAATATGAGCATCTCCACAGCTGGTGTTGGCAGTATTGGTGCTACTGCTGCGCGTGGTGGAAATCTGAATCTGGCTGGGGCGACGATTAACACCACCGGTGCTTCAGGCATGGTGCTCGGCACCTTTATCGGTTCGTCTATCAATGCTAAAAATATCACCGCGACCTCAACCGGTGCCAGTGCTTATGCTTTGTGGACTCAAACCAGCAGCTCTATTGCGCTAAAAGACAGCCAAATTACTACCAGTGGTGTGAATGCGGGTGGAATTTATGCCGCAGGCTCGAATGCGGTTTATAGCAAGGTTATGTTGGATAACTCTCAAGTTGTCAGTGAGAACGGTGCTGGTGTTCGCGCATATGGTGCCAATATCAATATTGATGTGAACAATGGTTCACAGTTAATCGGCGGCAATGGGTTGCTGGTCAACGCCAGTACTAACGTCGGAACGCTAGCTTCTCCGCTCAATATTATCAGTAACGTCAATCTTAATGCTGACAACTATTCGGTGCTGGTGGGTGACCTTCAGGCGGAAGAGCATAATAATGTTAGCTTAACACTGAAGAACAATTCGGTCTGGACTGGTGCAGCATATAACGCCAAAAGTGTTGATGTTGATAGCAGCAGTGTGTGGAATTTGACCGGTGATGCCGATGTTGAGTCGATGCACATTTTGGGTCAGATGAACTTTATCCCAAGCAGCAGTAACCCAAATGCACGCGCGTTGGGATACAGTTTTAGTACCTTAACTATTAATAGCAATCTCACTGGCAATGGTAGTTTTGTTTTCAATGCGCAATTAGGCGATGACAGTTCACCGGCAGATAAATTGCATGTGATAGGGAATGTTACTGGTGATCATTATGTTCAGGTGATTAATCAAGGTGGGCTGGGGGCATTAACTAGCGGCACCGGAATCAACCTTATTACCGTTGATGGTGATACCGACTTTGGGCAATTCACCATGAGCAACGGGGTTGTTGCTGGGGCATATCAGTATTTCTTATATAAGATAGATGAACATAGCTGGAATTTGCAGTCCAATCTGGCGCCTGTTGGCCCGACAGATCCGGGGACAGGTATTGGTGTTGACCCTGCGCCTGTGGCACCACAACCACCTGAAACGGCTTATCGCAGTGAAGTGCCAGGATATATTGCCGCGCCGTGGTTAAATGCATTCTATGGTTTTACCACTTTAGGCAGTTTGCACGAACGCCGTGGTTCAGCTGAAGGTGCGACCAATGGTTTTAATCAGGATTCCTGGGGCCGGATTAGCGGGCAGCATAATAAGTTTGATGCGGGCCGTTTTAGCTATGACTCAGATATCTGGTTCGCTCAATTGGGCCATGATTTCTATCAAGCTGAAAACTCTGCCGGAACACAGGCGACAGCGGGCGTGATGATAACGCTGGGTAAACAGGAAACTGACACGCAAGATAAGGCGCGGGCTGTGCGTCCAGAGCTATCAGTCAATACGGGTAAGATTAAGACTGATGCTTATGGTCTGGGCGGTTATTACACCTTAATGACGCCACAAGGTGGCTATATTGACCTCGTTGGCCAAGGGACGTTATACCGTAATAATTATCAGAGCCAACATGATGCCAAACAGAATGGTTATGGTGCGGCGCTATCTGCCGAAGTGGGTCAGGCGTACCCTATTGCAGGAAGTTGGAAAGTGGAGCCTCAGGGGCAACTGAAATACCAATATCTGAATCTGAACAGTTTCAGTGACGAGATTTCAGGAGTGAGCGCTACTTCTTACTCTGTCGGGCAGGCCCGCGCAGGGATGCGTGTCTTTAGTGAGGCAACCAAACAGCAAACCATCAAACCTTATTTATCTGCTGATGTGGTGTATCAGTTAGGTAAAAACCCGCAGGTCACTATTGATACGGCGAGTCTGCGCCCTGAATTCAGTAAAACCTATTGGCAGGGCGGGGCTGGCGTGACTGCTAAAGTGAATAGTAATGTTGATATTTATGCAGATGCTAAATACCAGCGCGCTTTTAACGGTAAAATGGACGGTTATGCGGGTAATGTCGGTGTGAAGATTAGTTTCTAATTCATCATGTTACAGTATGACTTTCAGGCTGGGGCTTAGCTCTGGCCTGATTTTTTTAGCTATCACAACGAATAAGAATTTTCCCTTGAGAAGAGTTCTGACTCATAACACTCAATGCGGCGGGTAACTCATTGAGAGGGAATATCCCTGCGATTCTTGAACTGGCAATACCATCAGGAATGAGCAGGAAATCGCCTGCGCGAAAGTAAAAAATATTCTTGAAGGTCGAATTCAAAGCAATAAAAAAGGCTATAAACCATGCAGTTTATAGCCTTAGCGTGCTTTTAGCTGACTTAGCGCATAGTAACAAATTCTTCGGCGGCAGTCGGGTGGATAGCAACCGTGTTGTCGAAATCTTTCTTGGTTGCGCCCATTTTCACGGCGACAGCGAACCCTTGTAGGATTTCATCCATACCAAAACCGATACCGTGGATACCGACAATCTTCTCTTCCGGCCCTGCGCACACCAGTTTCATCCGGCATGGTTGGCGGTGCTGCGTAACAGCACTGTACATCGCGGTGAAGGACGATTTGTAGACTTTCACTTGCTCGTCGCCAAACTTCTCACGCGCTTGCGGTTCAGTCAGACCAATAGTCCCGATTGGTGGGTGGCTGAATACCACGGTTGGGATATTGCTGTAATCCAGATGCTCGTCTGGCTTGTTATTAAACAGGCGTTCAGACAGACGACGACCTGCCGCCACTGCCACCGGCGTCAGTTCAACGGCACCGGTATTATCGCCAACAGCGTAGATACCTTTGACGTTAGTATTCTGGAATTTATCGACTTCGATATAGCCTTTTTCATTGGTTTTGACACCGCTGGCGGCCAGATTCAGGTTATCGGTTGCCGGTTCACGGCCGATAGCCCAAATCAGATGGTCGACAGTCACTTCTGTGCCATTTTCCAATTGCAGTGTCAGGCTGCCATCGGCATTTTTGATAACCGCTTTCGGTGCGGCCTCGGTATGCAGTTTCGGCCCTTCGGTGTTCATCACTTCCAACAGGGTTTCAACAATCAGCGGATCAAAGGTACGCAGTGGTGCATGTTTGCGCACAAACAGATGCGTTTCTGTGCCTAACCCATTGAGTACACCTGCGATTTCTACCGCGATATAACCGGCACCCACTACAGCAACCCGTTTTGGCATCTCGTCCAATTCGAAGAAACCATCGGAATCAATGCCGTATTCCGCCCCTGGAATATCTGGATGACTTGGGCGACCCCCGGTGGCGATCAGGATATGATCGGCGGTTATCTTCTCACCGTTCACTTCCACGGTATGCGCATCAACAAAACGCGCGAAACCCTTAATAACATCCACTTTGTTATTACTTAAACCACGGTCATAAGACTGATGGATACGATCGATGTAAGCAGTACGATTGGCGATCAGCGTTTTCCAAGCGAAATGATTCACTGTAGTGTCGAAACCGTAATCCGGGCCATACAGTTTAATGGCTTCTGCAATTTGCGCCGCATGCCACATCACTTTTTTCGGTACACAACCGACGTTGACACAGGTGCCACCGAGCTCTTTAGCTTCGATCAGCGCACATTTCTTGCCATACATGGCTGCCCGGTTGATCGATGCGATCCCACCACTGCCACCGCCAATTGCCAGATAGTCGTAATGTTTGGTCATCAGTGTCGTTTCCAAGTCGTTTAAAAAATTGTCTATCAGTGTAGCGCTTGATAAAGCTTTATGCATCAATGGCTCTGATAGGCGATTCATTTAGAAAAGAATTACTTCAGAGCTATCTATACCAAAATAATTCGAGTTACAGGAAGGCGGCAACTGAGTAAACCCCCAGGAGCTTACACAAGCAAGTGACTGGGGTGAGCGAAGGCAGTTAACGCATCTGCAGCTTGAAGTATGAAGGGTATATTATTCCGGCACTACCCATTTCACCAGCGTATGGCCATGACCAGAAGGCACCAGCGCTTTGTGCAGCCACGGCAGTAGCGTGTTCATTTGCTGCTCCAGCTTCCACGGCGGGTTAATCACAATCATGCCAGACGCGGTCATACCGTGTTGGTCACTGTCAGGGCGAACGGCCAATTCAATTTGCAAGATACGGCGGATGCCAGTGGCTTCCAAATCTCGCAATAGACGTTTGACTTGCTGGCGTAAAACCACCGGATACCATAATGCATAGGTACCCGTTGCAAAGCGTTTATAACCTTCCTGAATACCTTTCACCACATCCTGATAATCAGTTTTCATTTCATACGGTGGGTCGATAAGAATTAAACCGCGGCGTGATGGTGGCGGTAACTGTGATTTAAGCTGCTGATAACCATCGGCTCGCTGGACTTTGGCGCGTTCGTCTTTGGCAAATTCATTGCGCAGTAACGGGTAATCGCTCGGGTGCAGTTCGGTCAGATGGATCTTGTCGTATTCACGCAGTAAATGGCGGGCAATCAACGGTGAGCCGGGGTAGTAACGCAACTTCTCACCACGATTAAAATAATTGATCGCACTCATATACGGGGCTAAATCAGCGGGTAAGTCATCGCGTTGCCACAGTTGGCCGATACCTTCAAGGTATTCACCCGTGCGTTCAGCATGTTCGCCGCTTAACTGATAGCGGCCAGCACCGGCGTGAGTATCCAGATAAAGGAACGGTTTTTCTTTTTCTTTCAAAGACTCAATAATCAGGCTTTGAACAGTATGTTTCAGAACGTCGGCATGGTTGCCGGCGTGAAAACTATGGCGGTAACTTAACATTTTATTTTAACCAATTGATATATCTGTATATTGCGGCAGTGTTTCTTGCGGCCTTTCTTTATGGATGAGACAAAACATCGTCGTCAGTCACCGCAGCCAACACATTATGGCAACTAGTATAAACTGTCTGGTGGATAAAAAGTGAAAAGCATTAATTGGTGATAAAAATCTCACCGTTACGCAATGGAAAGGTTGAGGCTGTTGATTGACCAATTTAAGCCGTCAGCCATTGATTTTCATACTGACAGACCTCATCTTAATTATTAATACGTAATTTATTCTCTGTTGCTGGGCACTGTCTGGCGCTGAAATTCAAAAAACAATCAGGACTTCCTTATGACAAATCCGCTGTTGACCCCGTTCGCCCTGCCGCCATTTTCTGCTATTCGCCCTGAAGATATCGTGCCTGCGGTGAAATCCGCATTGGATGAATGCCGTCAAGCGGTGGAGCGGGTGGTCGCCCAGCCAGGGCCTTTCACCTGGGATAACTTGTGTCAGCCGCTGGCCGAATCCGATGATCGCTTATCACGCATTTGGTCGCCAGTTGGGCATTTGAATTCAGTGAAAAATAGCCCGGAATTGCGTGCTGCTTATGAACAAAGTTTGCCACTGCTATCTGAATACGGTACTTGGGTGGGGCAGCATAAAGGCCTATATCAGGCTTATGTCAGCTTAAAAGAAGGGCCAGGGTTTGATGCTTTGACCGCTCCACAGCGTAAAGCGGTAGAAAACGCGCTGCGTGACTTCCAGTTATCCGGTATTGGTCTGGAGCCGGAACAACAAAAACGTTATGGCGAAATAGTGGCCCGCTTATCTGAGTTGGGGTCGACTTACAGCAATAATGTGCTCGATGCTACTATGGGTTGGAGCAAGTTGATTACCGATGTTGAGCAACTGAAAGGTTTGCCAGAGAGTGCATTAGCCGCCGCTAAAGCCATGGCCGAAGCCAAAGAGCAAGAGGGCTGGTTGCTGACTCTGGATATGCCGAGTTACTTGCCGGTGCTGACTTATGCCGATAACGCTGAATTGCGCGAAGAGATGTATCGCGCCTTTGCCACTCGCGCTTCTGATCAAGGGCCGAATGCGGGCAAATGGGATAACAGCGAAATCATGGCCGAAATCCTGACATTGCGCCATGAATTGGCTCAATTACTGGGCTTTAGCAGTTATGCCGATAAATCTCTGGCGACCAAGATGGCAGAAAGCCCACAACAGGTGCTGGGCTTCTTGAATGATTTGGCAAAACGCGCGCGACCACAAGCAGAAGAAGAGCTGGCGCAGTTACGTGCTTTTGCTGAAAAACATTATGGCGTCAGCGAGTTAGCCGCGTGGGATATCACCTATTACTCCGAAAAACAAAAGCAGCACTTGTTCTCCATCAGTGACGAGCAATTGCGCCCTTACTTCCCGGAACAGCGGGTGGTAGAAGGGCTGTTTGAAGTGGTTAAACGCATTTATGGTATTACTGCCAAAGAACGCCATGATGTTGATACCTGGCATCCAGATGTGCGTTTCTTCGAGCTATATGATGCCAGCGGTGAACTGCGCGGCAGCTTCTATCTGGACTTATATGCCCGTGAACACAAGCGCGGTGGTGCCTGGATGGACGATTGTGTCGGTAGCTTGCGTTTAGCGAATGGCCAATTACAAAAACCTGTCGCTTACCTAACCTGTAACTTTAACGGGCCAGTGGGCGGCAAACCGGCGCTGTTTACTCATAACGAAGTGACCACACTGTTCCATGAGTTCGGCCACGGTTTACATCATATGTTGACCAAAATTGATACTGCCGGTGTCTCTGGTATCAACGGTGTACCGTGGGATGCAGTCGAATTGCCAAGCCAGTTTATGGAAAATTGGTGCTGGGAACCGGAAGCACTGGCGTTTATTTCCGGTCATTACGAAACCCATGAGCCACTGCCACAAGAGATGTTGGATAAACTGCTGGCGGCGAAAAACTATCAGGCGGCACTGTTTATCCTGCGCCAACTGGAGTTCGGCCTATTCGATTTCCGTATGCATTATGAGTTCGATCCGCTGACCGGCGCGCAGATCTTGCCGATCTTATATGAAGTGAAAAAACAGGTCGCGGTAGTACCATCGCCAACTTGGGGGCGTTTCCCACATGCCTTTAGCCATATCTTTGCCGGTGGCTATGCCGCGGGTTATTACAGTTACTTGTGGGCGGAAGTGCTCTCGGCTGATGCTTTCTCGCGCTTTGAAGAGGAAGGTATTTTCAATGCCGCAACGGGGCAGTCGTTCCTCGATAATATTCTGTCCCGTGGCGGTTCTGAGGAGCCAATGACTCTGTTCAAGCGCTTCCGTGGCCGTGAGCCGCAGTTGGATGCTATGCTGCGCCATTACGGTATTAAGGGCTAGAATGTGTCACAAGTAAGTATTTGTTTATTGTCTGAAGCAGGCGCCGATCCCGGCGCCTTGTCTATTCTGGCTGAACGCTGGGGTTTGGTGTCTGACGAGCAGTCTATTATGGCGCTGGTATTAACACCTGAGCGCCTTGAGCTGCGTAAGCGGGATGAGCCAAAACTCGGCGGCATTTATGTTGATTTTGTTGCTGGTACGCTAGCCCATCGGCGTAAGTTTGGTGGTGGGCGCGGTGAGGCGGTCGCTAAAGCTGTCGGTATCAAAAAAGGGTATCTGCCGCGTGTGGTGGATGCCACCGCCGGGCTGGGGCGGGATGCTTTTGTCCTGGCGGCACTGGGTTGTCATGTGCAGATGCTGGAGCGCAATCCAGTGGTTGCCGCATTGCTGGATGATGGCTTGCGTCGTGGTTATCAGGATGCGGAAATTGGCCCGTGGTTACGCGAGCGGTTAACACTATTGCATGCTTCCAGTTTAACCGCGCTGGCGGAAATTGAACCTCGGCCTGAAGTAGTGTATCTCGATCCTATGTACCCGCACCGGCAAAAAAGTGCGTTGGTTAAAAAGGAAATGCGGGTGTTCCAATCATTGGTCGGGGCTGACGAAGACGCCGATGGTTTACTGGCACCGGCGCGCGCACTGGCGACCAAGCGGGTGGTGGTTAAGCGGCCGGATTATGCCGAACCGCTAGCTGGCATTGCAGCACAGGCCGCAGTGACCACGAAAAGCCACCGTTTTGATCTCTATATGCCTCTTCTTTGATGCTACCACAGTGCCAGTTGGCCCTGTTGCTGTAATGCGCCAATGATATTGGATATATTGCTCTTAATCAGGCGGCTGCGCGTTATTACAGCCACCTGAATTAGCTTCTTTCACTCAATAAAGAGTTATGAAATAAGCGGTGAGCTGATAATAAAATCATTGCGTGTGAATTGATGTTTACCGGTGAATCTTATCATCATCTCAACTTTGCTTATTTTTGGGTCGAAATCAATCATCAGATAGGTAATATTAGCGACATCATCATATTTCTGCATTAATTCTGTTTGACCATTCACGCTGAATTGATTTACCAGATCAATATTGTTATTGCCAGCCATAATGAATGATAAATCAATTTTATCTTCACCAGATGTAAAGTCGATGATGGTATCGGTATATTTTCTAGTGGAATCTCTGCTATTACGGTATTGGAAAATGTCACAACCCTCTCCCCCTTTCATCCGGTCAGCGCCACGCCCGCCGAATAATCGGTCATCGCCACTCCCGCCAGCGAGCCGGTCATTACCTGCGCCGCCAGATAAGAAGTCATCACCCTTACCACCGGATAGCCGATCATTGCCACGGCCGCCGAATAGCCGATCATTTCCCACCCGGCCCCATAATCTGTCATCACCATCCCCTCCATTTAGGGTGTTATTTGATCGGTTACCGTTGATTTCATCATCACCGCTACCTGTGATGGCATTTTCAATCACGACTTTATCTGCAATTGAGACATTGCCTCTCAAACCGCCAATATCAGAGAAACCACGCTTAGTTAGTGTGATTCTTTGGTTTTGATGATAACCCGAAAAATCAAACGTATCGTTACCACCGGCGTCCCACACACAGAATACCAACTTGTCGCTAGCGTGGGTTGCAGTAAAGTAATCCCTATTACTATTGGAATTGAAACCATAAGTCGTATTGCCGATACGGGTACGATTATTGGTTCCGTAAAGGTATTGAAGCGCTGAAATATCATGTAGTTGTGGGGTTGATGCAAAGTTACCCCCGTAGATTGCTCCTGAGTTGAACTCAGATAAATAGCTCATTACACTGGTTTGTTGTGTTAAGCCCACCGAGTCATGAGTATGCTCCAAGCCTAGTGCATGGCCAAATTCATGCATAAATACCCGACCACCATAGTTTGATTGCGTGGGGGCTAAATTCTCCTCTATCTTCGCATTAATAAATATGGGGCTGAGGTTACCAGGATTCGGGCTATAGGCATAACCGCCAAGAGATCCCTCGAGTAAAACATTCGCAATGGGAATGTTAGCTATAACACCATCTTCAGCCTCAATAAATTTAATATTCGCCACATCAGAAGTGGCGAGCGTAGCGGTTCTTACCTGATGAATTTGCGCTTCATTAAGAGAATAAGCCTGAATACCATCGCTCGACTTATAATAATGGTAACCTATTGGTATTTGTTGACTGAATGAATACGTTACAATACTCATTCCGTTTTTATCTTTATGTTCCCATTTATTTCTGCTGGTTATCGCTAATAGGTTAATATCTTTTGATTTATAATTAATATTAATTCTTTTATTCGTATCCAGAGTTCTGATGTGATTTTTAGTCTCTTCCTTGAACATTATTATCCCTCATAATTTTGCTAACGATTCATGTGGCGGAGGAATGTTACTGGTATAGGGAATATTTAAAATAAGCACGTTCTTAAAAAGAACCCGGAATTTTATATATTATCTGTTAGGGTATATTATTTTTAAATCTATGAAGATGAGTTTCCCATATTCTCCAGGCATTATTACCTCAAAGAATATGGGAGTTCTATTATTTACAGCACGCCTTGGGCCAGCATAGCATCGGCTACTTTGACAAAGGCGGCAATATTAGCGCCATGAACATAGTGAGTTTGCTTACCTTCTCCGCCATATTCGACACAAGATTGGTGAATATCCAGCATGATGTGATGCAAGCGGACATCAACTTTCTCTGACTTCCAGCTCAAGCGAGCCGCATTCTGTGCCATTTCCAGGCCAGAAGTGGCAACACCACCGGCATTGGCCGCTTTGCCCGGTGCAAACAGCACACCAGCATCAAGGAAAGCATCGGTTGCCTGAATGGTCGTTGGCATATTTGCGCCTTCGGCCACGGCTTTAACCCCATTGGCAATCAGCTGACGGGCAGCAGGTAAATCCAGCTCGTTTTGTGTTGCACAAGGCAGGGCAATATCAACCGGCACACTCCACGGCTGTTGGCCGGCTAAATACACCAGATTACGTTCGCGGGCATAATCTTCGATGCTGCCGTAACGTTTGTTTTTAATCTCAGCCAAATGGGCGAGTTTCTCCGGTGTGAAACCGGCTTCATCAACCACTGTACCGCCGGAGTCAGAGGCGGTAATGACCCGAGCGCCCAGTTCCATGGCTTTTTCAATGGTGTATTGCGCCACATTACCGGCACCGGAAACAGAAACTTTTCTACCTTCAAAACCTAAACCGTGACGTTTTAGCATCGCGTCGGTGAAATAAACCAAACCGTAACCGGTCGCTTCCGGGCGAATTAGACTGCCGCCGAAGGAAAGCCCTTTACCGGTGAAAACACAGGCGGTGTTATTAGACAGTTTCTTCATCATGCCGGACATAAAGGCCACTTCACGGCCGCCAACACCAATGTCACCCGCAGGAACATCAGTATCTGGGCCAAGATGACGATAAAGCTCGGTCATTAACGCCTGGCAAAAACGCATCACTTCAGCCTGACTTTTCCCTTTCGGATTAAAATCAGAGCCGCCTTTGCCCCCGCCCATTGGCAGTGTGGTCAGGGCATTTTTAAAGGTCTGTTCAAAACCCAGGAACTTAAGGATGGATAAGTTTACTGATGGATGGAAGCGCATCCCGCCCTTATAGGGGCCAATCGCGGAGTTAAACTGAACACGCCAGGCGCGGTTAACCTGCACCTTTCCTTGATCGTCAGTCCAGGCAACGCGAAATTGGATGACGCGTTCCGGTTCGACTAAACGTTCCAGTAGGCTCTGTTCTCGGTAATGAGGGTTTTGCTCCAGAAAGGGCCAAAGCGAGGTGAAAACTTCACGCACCGCTTGGAGATATTCTGGTTGGTTGGCATCACGTTGTTGTAAAGATTCTAAAAATGACTCCAGAGAGGTTAAAGCATTCATCACTAATAATTCCTTGTACCAATTAAGACTCTCCTGACAGATTTTTGCAGCCTATTATTATTATCCAAAATAGTGAGGAGACGATGTTGTGCATCTTCGACTATATCACTGGTTTATATTCATGCCGCAAGGGATTTTGACAAAAACTTAGCAGGGTTATTAATGTGAGGAAATATAGGGTGGGGGCGGGGTTTAGCATAAAAAACGCCCGCTAAAGGCGGGCGTGAGAGGTGATGATGCTAAGCTAATGTGGCTTATGTAGCTTAATCGTCTTCACCATTTTCATCATCGCGCAGTGGTACGATGAGCATATCGACATGTACGGTGTTGATCAGTTGGCGTGCTGAAGACATCAATTTGCTCCAGAAATCCTGATGGTGGCCACATAATACCAAGTCCATATCGTATTTCTTAATGGCATCAACCAGTACCTGACCCAAATCGCCACTACCACTCAGCGTTTGTTCAATTGGATAGCCTGCGTTTTGCGAAAGCTCGGTCAACGCATTGTGTGTTTCTTCAGAAATGCGTTTCTGCATATCGCCAAGATTAACGTCGATCAGGCCGGTATAGAGATCTGAGTAGTTTACATCGACATGGATCAGGGAAACTTTGGCATTGTACGGTCTGGCCATTGAAACTGCTTTTTCCACCAACACCTTACTTTCCGGAGATAGGTCAACCGCAATCAGAATGTGTTTGTAAGCCATAAGTAAACTCCTTCCATAATGTTAATTAATGGGTAAGCAAACATTCAACCTGTTGAACGGGTGCTAACGCGATATCTACATAGTACCATTATGACCCTTAGCCGAAGTGTTTCACGGATCACAACACACTGTTTTGATGATGATCACTAAAGTCAGTGTCTGTCTTTTTACACCAAAAACTGACCAAACTCTACCGCATATGGCCCTAATATATCGTCGCACTGATTGAATTTAAAGCAGATCATTATCCTAAGTATAGCGCTGTTCAGATAGCATGATGTGGGTAATTTCATATTTGTGATGCAAATATAACCTAAAAATAATGGCCGTTTTATTTATATAAATCAGTTAAGAAAGATTAATATTTAGACACTATTTTCGGGGGCAACCCGCATTTTATGGTGAGTAAAGTTCGTTATAAGTTAATACTAATCGATACTTAACAAACACCCAATTTAGCTTAATTTAGAGATTATCAGGCTATTTCTCATTTCATTTCCTACACTCATAAAGGGAGTCCAACACGTTCAGATAGTGTGTCGAGTGAATATCACATCGAGTCACAATCAGTGAGCGAACAATAGGGGGTGGCTTTTGAGGCCCTGGGGGTGTTTGTATCGGCTAGAGTGAGCGATGGCGCAAGGGTTCAGGGGAATGGATCTGGTGCGTGTGATATCGCTGGGAGGATGATTATGATCAGTACCGTCGCGCTTTTTTGGGCTTTGTGTGTGGTATGTGTGATTAATATGGCACGTTATTATTCATCACTGCGTGCTTTGTTAGTGGTATTACGTGGTTGCGACCCGTTGCTGTATCAATACGTTGATGGCGGTGGATTTTTCACCTCTCACGGTCAGCCGAGCAAACAGATTAGATTAGTCGGTTATATCTTTGCTCAACGTTATCTTGATCATCATGACCCAGAATTTATTCGCCGTTGTGAGAGGCTACGTGGGCAGTTTATCCTGACCAGCGCATTATGTGGTTTGGTTATGGTCAGTCTGGTGGGCTTAATATTGTGGTATTAGCATGAACTTTTGGCATAAAAACAGGTAAAAAGGCGACCTATAAGGCCGCCTTTTATTTATTTCAAATTCGAGTTTGCTCAATTTGAGTATGGCTAATTCGCTGGATTTAGATAAATTTCAACGCGATCCAGTACAACCCGCCGGAAAGAAGAATTGAGATTGGCAAGGTTAAGACCCACGCCAACATAATGTTCTTCACCGTCTTACTCTGCACACCACCGCCATCCACCAACATGGTGCCGGCAACCGCTGATGAGAGCACTTGAGTTGTCGATACAGGCATACCGGTATAACTCGCAATACCGATGGAAACCGCCGCAGTCATCTGGGCAGAAACCCCTTGTGCGTAGGTCATGCCTTTCTTACCGATTTTCTCACCGATAGTCACTGCAACACGTTTCCAGCCAACCATAGTACCCAAAGACAGGGCCAGAGCGACGGCAACGATAATCCAGGTTGGTGCGTATTCCACCGTTTCTAACAAATCTGTACGCAGATTATTGAGGAAACGGCGGTCTTGAGCACTGGTTTCTGGCAGTTTGGCAACGGCCCCAGCGGTCTCAGCAACACACATCAGCAAGCGGCGCATATGGCTACGTTGATCGACCGTCAGGTCGTCATAGCTTTGCAGATTCGCTAACAGCGTCTGTGCATGATCAATCGCTATCATGGCGCGTGAACTATCACAGTGGAACTGTTCTGGGGTGTTTGGCAATGTATCTGGTGTCGGTACCAGTGGCTTCAGCGCGACAGCATGAGGTAATGCTTCAACATGCTGCTGATAATATTGTTGCAGATGAGTCACTGCATCGCGGGTGCGGGCAATATCATAGCCTGTTGCATTCATATTCACGACAAACCCAGCCGGAGCCACACCGATTAATACCAGCATGATCAAGCCAATCCCTTTCTGACCATCGTTAGCGCCATGAGAAAAACTCACGCCAATAGCCGATAGGATCAGGGCTGTACGGGTCCAGAATGGCGGTTTACGTTTACCGTCTTTCTTTTCTCGTTCAGCGGGTGTCAGGTGAATACGTTGCTGCTTCTTGGTCCCGTTCCAGTAACGACGTAATAGGAACACCATCAAACCGGCAATAACCAGACCCACAATCGGGGATAAGATCAATGACAGGAAGATTTGAATCATCTTAGGAACGTTCAGTGCATCTACCACAGATGTACTGGTCATTAATGCATTGGTTAAACCAATACCGATGATTGCACCAATCAGCGTATGCGAACTGGAGGCTGGGATACCGAAATACCAAGTGCCCAAATTCCAGATGATCGCCGCCAGCAGCATAGAGAAGACCATCGCCAACCCATGTGCCGAACTGACATTTAACAGCAGATCAGTAGGCAGTAAGTGAACAATGGCATAAGCCACGCTCAAACCACCCAGCATCACGCCGAGGAAGTTAAACACCCCTGCCATCACGACAGCCACCTGTGAACGCATGGCGCGGGTATATATTACGGTTGCAACCGCATTGGCTGTGTCATGAAAACCATTGATGGCTTCGTAAAACAGCACAAACAACAAAGCAAGAACTAACATTAGGCCGGTATGGAAATCCAGGCCAGCGAAAAGATGTAGCATAAGCGTTACGCCAGTTTGTGGACATGAACGCGGCGCATTATCAGTGACAATGGGGGGTGGGGAAAAGGAAAATATGACCTTTTTTTGACATGACCGCGGATGAATTCGCCATTTTTAACAACATATGCATGTTATATCAGCAGGTTACTTAGTTTTACTCTATGAGACATTTTCTTACTATAGCTTCCTGAGAGTGGGCGACTTACAATCTCCCGCCGCTAATTTGTCGGTTGAATGAACAAATAGCATGCGACTCGGCGAAAAAACGGACACTTTTGCAGTGATGATGATTTTACTCAGTGAGGCCCAGTGTGGAACAGTTTGATGTGGTAGTGATAGGCGCAGGTGCTGCGGGCCTGTTTTGTGCGGCTCAAGCTGGGCAAGCAGGGTGCCGGGTACTCTTGGTAGATAATGGCAAAAAAGCTGGGCGTAAGATCCTGATGTCCGGTGGTGGCCGCTGTAACTTTACCAATCTGTTTGTCGAACCCGCAGCTTACCTCTCACAAAATCCTCATTTCTGTAAATCTGCTTTAGCACGTTACACCCAATGGGATTTCATTGACCTGATGAATCGCTATAACATCGCCTGGCATGAAAAAACGCTAGGGCAACTGTTTTGCGATGATTCAGCCCAACAAGTGGTTGAGCTTTTACTGCAAGAGTGCGAATTGGGGCAAGTCACGATTCGATTACGCAGCGATGTGTTGTCAGTTGAAAAAACCGAGACGGGTTTCGTGTTGCAGGTTAATGATTTGAAAGTGAGTGCTCATTCACTTGTGGTGGCTTCAGGTGGATTGTCTATGCCCGGATTGGGAGCCTCGCCCTTCGGCTATAAGTTGGCAGAACAATTTGGTTTGAAAGTATTACCGACCCGCGCAGCACTGGTTCCTTTCACGTTGCATAAGCCTTTGTTAGAACATCTGCAAACACTCTCCGGTGTTTCAGTCCCTGCGGTGGTGACGGCAGAGAATGGTGTCAGTTTCCGTGAGAGTATTTTATTTACCCATCGTGGTCTTTCTGGCCCGGCAATTTTACAACTTTCAAGCTATTGGCAGGCTGGCGAGTATGTGGGCATTAACTTACTTCCTGACACCGATTTAGACGTATTTCTGAACAATGAGCGGCAAGTCCACCCCAATCAGACGTTGAAGAACACGCTGGCTCAACTGTTACCTAGGCGGTTGGTGGAATGTCTACAGACGCTGGAGCAACTGCCGGATGTCACCTTGAAACAGTTAAATGCGCCGCAACAGGCTACGTTGGTGGCAAACTTACAACAGTGGCGGGTACAACCTAATGGAACAGAAGGTTATCGCACTGCTGAGGTCACGATTGGTGGCGTCGATACCCAAGAGCTCTCCTCCAAAACCATGGAGGCTCATAAAGTGCCTGGGTTGTACTTTATTGGTGAAGTGGTTGATGTCACTGGCTGGCTGGGTGGCTATAATTTCCAATGGGCCTGGAGCTCTGCCTGGGCCTGTGCGCAGGCACTGGCGGCCAAACCGAGATAATGGCGTTTGCTACTCAGTCATCGACCCCAGGCTTATGTCAGCCTGGGGTTATGTTTCCCTGATGTGGCGTAAAGGCTTAGGTGGCGTTATTTAGCTTGTGCCTCAAGAGTGAAACTCTCTTGAACGGCGACTGTTTCTTGAATAACCACAGTTTCGGTACCCATTTTCGCCACACCACGGCAACCTTCACCATAATGTTCACCTTCCCAACGTCCAACCAGTGCTGCGCCCACCGCATTACTCATCACGTTAGTGGCTGAACGGCCCATATCAAGGAAGGGATCAACGCCCATTAATAGAATCAGGCCGGCTTCCGGGATATTAAATTGGCTGAGCGTGGCGGCGATAACCACTAATGACGCGCGCGGCACACCCGCCATACCTTTAGAGGTCAGCATCAGAATTAACAACATGGTGATTTGCTCGCCCATGCTCAGATGAATATTACATGCCTGAGCAATAAATATGACTGCAAATGAGCAATATGCCATTGAACCTACCAGGTTGAATGAGTAGCCGATAGGGAGAACAAAACTAGCAATTTTGTTAGAAACGCCGAACTCTTCCAGTTTTTCTAATGTGCCGGGGAAGGCGGCTTCAGAACTTGAAGTGGTAAAAGCTAACAATGCCGGTTCACTGATACCTTTTATTAATCGAAGCGTACAGCGACCAATCAGAAGAATTGAACAGCCAATTAAAATAAGCCACAACAGGCCCAGGGTCAGATAGAACTCACCCATAAAAATACCGGCACTGATCAATACGCTTAAACCACGTTCAGAAATCATCGCGGATATGGCGGCAAATACAGTCAATGGCGCAAATAGCATGACGTAGCCGGTGAGTTTCAGCATCAGGTGAGCCAGTGAATCTAATACGGAAACAATCGGTTGTGCTTTTTCACCAATGGCGGAAAGGCTAATCCCCATGAAAATGGAGAATACGACAATTTGTAGGATTTCATTGCGTGCCATTGCGTCAACAATACTGGTTGGAATGGCATGTGAGATAAAGACTTTCGCGGAGAATGGAACCGGTGCAATACCGTCCACAGCACTGGCGGTTGCAGCCACGAAGTTAATGCCATCACCCGGTCTTAGGAGGTTAACCACCACTAAACCGAGCAGAATGGAAATGAATGCTGCGCAAATGAACAGGAACAGCGTTTTTGAGAAAACGCGCCCTAATGTTTTGGCATCACCCATTTTGGCAATCCCAACCACTAATGTTGAGATGATTAACGGGGCAATGATCATTTTGATCAATCGTAGGAATATATCGGTAAAAATAGATATTTCAGAAGAGTACGACTTTGCAAAATCAGGGCTGCTAAAGGAATTTATTAAAAACCCGACGATAATACCTATTATCAGACCCAATATGATCATTGTGGTCAAATTTTTTGATTTCATAATGATTCCATTTATAAGTAGGGTGGTATTGTTTTTCTAAAGTCATTTAATGATGCTGTATTTATCGGTATATTGAAAACGGTGCAGGGCGAAGCACATAGCGCAACACAATGCACCGGATGATTTAGGAAATATGTTCTACGGTTACAGCTAATGAAAAACTAAATATTGAATTCAAGTTTCAATAATGGTGCATGCTGTTGGGCACCATAGACGTCAGTGTCGCCTACAGCACCAGATACCAGGCTACGCGGCATAACTATTTTGACGGCGTTGGCCGGATCAAACCAAACAATACGATGAACAAGGTCAGGTTCAATTTTATAAAGCCCTGCTATTAGCTCTTTTTTAAATTGGCCGGATGTTTTAATGGATGAATATATATATTTATCTTTAAACAAAATATCTAGCACTAACTCATATGGCCCGGCATTTTTTGACCTGACGACATGAGCTAAATCTAGAATTGATATTTTCATGCCATTACTCCTTCTGCTGTGACATTTTCCAGCCGAAACTTAAAGGCAATCTCTGGTGTATATTCCATTAAATGATAAATGGAGAATTCATAAACCAGACCGGCCCTAATATCTGATGGGGAAAATGGGAAAGCTAAATTACCTGCGGTGGCAATGCGGCCAGCATAGCCATAATGAAGCAAGGTAGAGCGGGCCAGTGAGCAAATGCTATCGGCGGTCGCTTGAGACGGAGCCACAACATCAAGCAGAATACCCAATTCATAAGATGTGGTATCCGGCTCTGGCTCCATTTTTCCCATCACGCCATTTTTGCCGTACAGATGAAAATTAAGCTGCACTGAGTCCGGCTCGATACTCAGATTTTTTCCCACACTTTTGCGCACTTCCAGCAAGATGTTATCGATGTCGGCAATCATAATCGAGTCACGAGTACCGGCAATACTTAGCGTGCGATAACCCACCGGACGAGCACCTTCCAGCTTCACGGTGTAGGGCGTATGTTCATGTACCGATCCAGTGACACGCACCTGACCATTACCCACATCTTTAAAGTTACATGCTTTCAGATTCAATGCCCCACCGGGGCCAGGCAAGAAGTAAGGATCTGATTTTTCATATAATGTATGTGCGGCAGCAGAGGTTTCAGTGAACTGGCGCTTCTGGTTGAAGGTCTTCAACGTAAAACCGGTTTCATCCAGAATACCCATGGCACAGTCAGAACCTGAACCTGGTGTGGCTGCAATGGCAGCGCACTCCAGAATCTTGCCGCAATGTAACGCCAGGCCTTCATCGAACCCCATCATGATAGGGAGCGCGGCGAAGCATGCGGGGTCATAAGCACGGCCACCTAACACCACTTGTGCACCAGCCTGTAATGCCTGCTGAAAAGGCTCAATTCCCATTTGCGCAACGATATAAGTTGTTGCATCAATGGCTTCATGAGTCAATTCAGGGACAAAATCCAGCGCCTGAATTTTGCCTGCATCAAGGGCGGCATGAACCGCTTCTTTACTCACATCAGCTGGAATAACCGCCAGAGTAAAGTTTAGCGACTCCTCTTGGGCAATTTCTAAAATGATCTGGCGACACCATTCCAAATGCGGAGCGGCCCCTGATCCCCCGGCGGTGCCAATAACTACCGGAATGCCCTGTTTCACACCGGCGGTTATCATATAGCGCAGATCCCGTTTGACCCCCGCCCGATCGGTAAATGGTTTGCCTGAACCCAGATAGTGCGGGCCGGGGTCGGAGGAACCCGCGTCCACGGCGATTAAATCAGGTGATTCCTCCATCGCCCTCATAAAGCTCTCTTCGGGAAATCCATATCCCAGAATGGCGGTGGGCGACAGGATTTTAAACGTTTTAGACATATCAGTTGGCCTTTGCATTAAGTTGCGCGATGGTGCGAGTCATCTCGTTAAACACAATGTTCATCCCTTCATCAAAACCCATGCCCGGTTTGATGAGCATGCGCATGGGGCGAGAGGCGAGAGCAACATGTACGCAGGTGCGGGCGCTGATATCGGTTTCGTTACATGTACCGCCTTGATAGGCTTCCATACCTTTTTTATTGCAATACAGAACAGCATCAACAATGTTGTGAATACTGCCCAGATCCGGGGTTTTGATCTGCACCATGTGGCAACTACCTGCATCAGTAAAATCGATGATGTCTTGGTAGGTGTTACACCATTCGTCGGCCACGATTTTGACGTTCGAACCCAGTTTTTTCAGGTGGTGGGTGATTTCGGTTAACAGGCGGATTTGGTCTGGTTTATTGCCTGCATCCACCGGCCCTTCGATATATAAATTCAGTTCACCGGCCTGTTCTTGCAAGCTGGCGATGTACTCTGCGCACAATATTGGGTCCATGTCGAAAATCAGGCCAATAGTGCCGTAAACGTCGATATGTAAATCCGGTTTGTAGCTCGGATCGACGCGCAAATCACTGACGCGTTTAGCCAACCAGCTCACATAGTCCCGCAGTTTTCCGCCATTACGCCCCAGTTTTTCATCAACATTATTGATAAGGCCATGTGGCAGAACATCCACACCTTTAAGGATCATTTTATCGACGGCGATATAACGGTCGTCACCGCTTTGACCAAACAGAGGGATCGGTTTGGCAACCAACGGCAGATGCCATTCATCACACACCACTTCTGCTTTTAAACGGCCGGTCGCTAATGCAGTTGCATCCAGTAATGCCTGAGAAAGACCATAACGAATGGCGGTATGCAGTGGTTTGCCATCAATCGTCACTTCATCAAAGAAGGATGCATTTAGGCGAAATTCACTGATATCGCGCCCTTCCAGCAGCGGTTTGATGTGTTTTTCCAGGAAAGGAACAAAATTTGCGGCGATAAACAAAGGATCACGGCCACCGGCACCCGAGTATTGTACGGCAGCACAATCGCCCGCAGCGACAGCACCATTTTCTAAGATTAGTTGGACGTTAACACATTCACCCGCTTGACGAATTGCGCTAAATCCCTCAGTTACAGGTTTACCTTGATAGATAAATCCATCCAATTTCGCACCATTTTTGATGGCCTGCTGGTCATCGAAGTAGAAAGATGAGTTACCTGCGGTGAACAGTGCGTGCTTGATTTTCATTATGGTCTTCCTATTAATTTGCTGTGGGATACGGCGTTAATATCGTCAATGATCATTTGGAATGAAGGGATGCGGCCCTCTTCTTTAGCGCGTTCAGCGATAAAATCATGGTGGAGTGTCAGCACATCTTTAGGCAGGGGAACTGAACCGGGATCGAACACACGGATTGCACCGTGGTTATCACGGATTGGCATCATCTTGCCGGAGTTACAGGTGGCTGGAGCAAAAGGTACATCAAGCACACCGGCTTCAAAGGCTCGTACAGTTCCTATCGCAATATCGCCTTGGCCCAGTTCCAGGACTTTATCCATGACGGCGCGTACTTCGCGTTTAATCAGTGCAACTTCGCGGTCAACTTCCACGCAAGGTGGGAATTTTTGGTCACGAACCATGTTCAGCATTTGATTGGATGCCCGCAATCCCTGGCCATTAGCCTCAGCAGTAGGGATGCCGTAGGCTTCATGAGGGCTTTTGGTTATCACTTTAGTTGCCCCTGCCATCCCGGCAACCGCCGCTCCCCAAGAGATCACCGCGAAGGCACGAGATTCATCTTCCGGGAACCCACCCATCCATTGGTGGAATACTGTGCTGAGCTCGTAATTTTCGTAACCATTGGCGCGGAAATACTCATGTGCCAGTTCGCGTAATGACTGAATTGCAGCAATATCTTGCACAATATTACCCACCTGACCGTAACCGACGGTGACGGATTTCACCCCCTGTTCCAGTGCCAGTAGACCCTCTATGATGGCAACTGCATGGGAAACAAATGGCGGAATCAAGGTGCCGGTTAGTGGGCCAAATGGTTCGCGATTGATACGAATACCGTGTTCTTCATAGACCCCAATCAAACGGTCGCAGTACTGCCAGTCACGAATGGATTTTTCCAACGTCACACGTTTTGCATAAGGGATGTTGTAAGAGATGCCACCACCTTCGTAGCTGGTAAATCCGCTGGCCATCGCGATTTCAGCCAACAGGCGTGCATCAGGAGTGCCATGACGAATTTGCAGCGGCTTAGATAAGGACTCGGTAATGCGGCGACAGGCTTTTACGCCGTGATTGACCACCGGTAACCCGTTGAGTTTGGAAGTACCCGCTTCAATGGATTTTTGAATACCAACCGCCGCTTCTTCATAGCGATTGAGACGGGTATAAGCATCAATGGTGGTCGGTAACAGGTCGCAATCTTTTTGTAGTGTTTTCAGTAGCTCAATGTGTTCTTCAATTAACGCTACCCCTGCACGAGGTTGACTCAGCGTGATGCCGTTGCAGTCAGCTTCAAACAAGGCTCTGGCAAAGTTTTTCGACTCAGGAATGGTTTGCTGATACTTCACCCCATCTTCAAAATTCTCAACATCTTTACCGGTATGCCAGGTTTTTAATACGTGAAAGCGCTCGGACATAAAATCATCTAAAGAAATCTTTTTATTTCGAAGTTCCATCATGACTCCAATTATTATTTGTGCAAAATTCGAACACCAGTCTGGGCGGCAGCTTTAGGAAAGCGACGGGAGACATTAGCGAGCAGGGGGAATAAGCCTTGGGTATCTCTGTAATACTCAAACTGGTCAGGGAGCAGCACTTTCCTGCTTTTATCATCTAAATTTCGATATTTCAGCCAGTTATGAATATCGAATGAATCTGCTCGGGAGAGCCAACCTCCGGTACCGATGACTTTTTTCACTTGGGTTAAATCGCGCCCAATTTGTAGGTCAATGTTGCCAGCACAGGTACAAACCTGCGTTTTGGTCCCCGCATGGCGTTCAGATGCATACCCGATACACATTCCGGCGAGTAATTGGTCGAATACAATTTCCTCATCGCTCTGGGGCAAATAGTCGGGATGGGCGGAGATGTATTTTAGATAGTGATGAAAAGCATCAATCTTGGTTTGTTGATGAGCAAAATAGTGATCAATCATCATCGTACCGGTCTCGCCCGCGTTGAGCGCTGAAACGCGCATCCCCAGATCACCTTCAACAGTGCGTTTAATCAGTGGCTCAGGGATACCGTGCATGACGGTGTCAGGCAGTAAGTGGTTGTTATAAGAGGAGTAAACATCGGTGGTCGCACCTCCCATGTCGATCAGCATGAAGGTTTCCCAATCGGGGACGTGTTGGCGAATTTGCTTTACCAATTCAAAGACTGAATAAGGGGTTGGCAGGGGGTCTTCACCGGTCAGATCGACGATGACATCTAAACCTTTCCCCTTAACAATTTTATGCAGGAAAATGTCGCAAATGGCTTTACGCGCACTATGAGGATTCGGGCTATCGAGGTTGGGTAACACGTTATCGACGATGGTTAAATCTTTATCGCCGAGGATCTCTTGCACATCATCTTGCAGGTCGCGATTTCCAGCATAAATAATGGCGCACTCAAGGTTAGATTGAGCTAACAATTTGGCGTTTAACAAGCCGTGGTCGTAATCACCGCCATCAGTGCCACCAGTAAATAGTAGAATATCGGGGGGGGATACTTCTAAAGCCCGCACATCTGACTTATTCAGGTTATAGGCAAAATGCTGTGACACTTTAGCCCCGGCAGAATGCGCGGTGACCTTAGCTGACTCAAGTGTAATACTTGGTACCAAGCCAATGGCGGCAACGGCAAGCCCCCCCTTAGCAGAAGAAGAGTAATCAATATTGATCTCTCCTGAAGCCAACATTGGCCGCGCATCGCGAACATCCAAGACCTTATTTAATACTGAAAAGAACCCTTCAGCTAAATGGTGTGGTGTCGTTGGGGATAATGCGTAGTTTCTCACGTCAATATGAGAGTCATCTGTTACCTCGAATACCGCCCCTTTGGTCCAGGTGGAGCCGATATCGATAGAAACGCTGATCATTGCATACCCTCAGCAGCTTCCTCTGACTGCATAACACGCTCAATATCGCGTTTCATCAGGGAACAGACTAATTCCAGATCAGTGTCGGGTGCGAAAACACGGTTGAAGCCCATTCCTTTGAATTTGGTTTCGATTTCGGAAAAATCATGTTTACCGATAACCAGGTTTCCGCCGACGTAGAGCAATATTTCACCAATTCCGCGTTCAACACAGTTCTCACGCATACCGATGCAATCTACTTCGCCATGTCCATAAATAGAGGAAACGACAATGGCCTGAGCGCCAGTTTCAATGGCGGCATCAATATATTCATCTTGGCTTACCATTACACCGAGATTAATTACGCTGAAATTGTGCATGGTAAATACCCGGTCGAGCACTTTATTACCAACAGCATGGCAATCAGCACCAATGACGCCAATAACAATTGTTGGGTTTTGCATGTTTTGCCCTCTATGTAGATTACATTCCATATATTTTCTTGGTGGAAAGTTAAAAATTAACAAGGTTTCCACATGAAACTATTATATTTTTCATGACTTACTTCATTCACGTGCTCTATATAAAACCAGCTAGTGGCTAGCTGGGATTTCATTGGTTTGTAATGTGCTTCTCCGATACGTCAAATACAATTGATTTATTGTCAGGACATCTTGAAAAAACAGATTATAAAAAAATAAATTTAATTTATTTTAAATAAAATCATCATCTTAAATGAGTGTTTTTGTTAGAGAATAATAACCACCTATAAATTTCACGTGAATTGATAGTTATATTTAAAGCAAAAGTGTGATCCAGGTGTGATTATTATTTATATCAGTATTGTGATGCTCGTCATATATTTAATCATCATGAGTAATAACTATTTTTGGAAATGATAATGATAACAACACATTTATTAACGCACTCCGCCAGCCACCATTTTGACTAAATGTATCTTTGGATAATATTGTATTAACGATTTGTGATACAAAGTATGAATAAGACGATCTCGATCATGTTGGTGAGGGTTAAATAGCAACCCAATAACACTACCACTGTGGGCCACATTTAAACCATAAATATCATTGTGTTCAACGATATCTAGTAATTGGCGAAATTGCGGTTTAGGCAGTGCGGATTCACTGGCTATAGCACTTAATGTGGTTGCCTCTCCAAGTCTATGACAGCAACACCTCTCATTCGCCAGACGAAATTGCTGCATCGCCTTTGCCAAATTGGGCGCTTGTTTCAACAAAAGGGAATAGCGATTTCGTTGGTGGAATTCTGCTGTCACCAGTGTCTGCGAACTTTCAAGCAACACAATATCGATATCAGGTAACCAAGAGAATGGCAGTTGAGTTTGTGCCGTCTGATGATCAAACAGGGTGAGATCTTTAAATATGGTGCTGTCAGTTGGCTCAAGCGCGACGCAGAGTCGGGCCAATGCCCTGTCACTCAGTGATTGCCCAAGTAACCGAGCTGTGGCAATAGCTGTTGCTGCAATATCAGCGGTGCTACTGGCTAAACCTTTTGCAACGGGAATTGTTGATTCGAACTCGATACAGATTCTCTCTGCCAGCAATGGGGGTTCACCAAAGTGCACCAAGACTTGCCTAAGCATTTGACGCATCCGCGGCCGCTCATTTCGCCCCGGTTTTCCTGGTGTAACCGAGACTCTGCTATACCAATTTATGGGGCAAGAGATTAGTTTTTCTCCACCGAGGATCCATCCCTGGAGCAATTCACCGCAAGAGGCGGGGCAGCACGCTTCAGCCATGCGAGGGAGCCTCACCGCCAAAATATTTTTGCTGGTAGCACATTATATTGCCAGTGACAGTGACTTATGATTAATATCGGTTTGCTGGGCAGTAAAGGCCAAAATATCACTCAGATTCACGACGTTACCAATCACCAACAATGCAGGCGCATGCAACTTTTGACGTGCGATTTCATCTTTCAGTGTGCTAAGTGTCCCTTTGGCCATTTTCTGCTGTTGATGGCTGGCATACATCACTGCGGCGGCGGGGGTATCTGGTGATTTCCCTCCCTGGATTAACAACTGACTAATTTCTTCTTGTCGCGTCATGCCCATCAGTACGATCAGTGTGCCGTCTAATTGTGCCAATGCGTTCCAATTTTGTGGCTCATTCCTCTGACACATATGTCCGGTGACCACATGAAAGCTGGAAGCATAATGGCGATGGGTTACAGGAATACCGGCATAGGCCAACCCACCAATAGAAGAACTGATACCGGGAACAACTTCAAAGGGGATTTGATAGCGCGAAAGACTTTCAACTTCCTCACCACCACGGCCAAATACGTAAGGATCACCACCTTTGAGGCGCACCACATTCTTGCCCGCTAAAGCATGATCAATGAGGATTTGATTGATTTGTTCCTGAGGAACTGGGTGGTGGTTTGAGGTTTTTCCGACATTAATAATCTGGCAATTGGCTGGAGCTTGAGAAATTAACTCCAAATTTACTAAGCGGTCATGAACAAGAACTTGAGCTTCACGAATGGCAAGTAATCCTTTTACAGTGATTAATGATGCATCTCCTGGCCCCGCACCAACTAACAATACTTTCCCTATTTTCATTAGAACAACCTTTATAGCAAATGCAGCTTATGATTTCTTAACGTCAATTATTAAAAATATATTATATAAGTAGAGAATAACTTAAAAATACCGCGCCATTATCCATCAATAGATGCTTTCGATACTTGACCCCGCTCCCATTATTTAATCACTTTTCGGAATGAACTCTTCAAAATATATGATGTTTAATTTTTCTTTGAAATTTAAAATTGCATTGTTATCAGTTATGTTTTTATTCATTATTTTTGGTTTTAACTTTAATATTACATTTATTATTTATAATTATGAAGACTATCACAAAAACGACTGACTGCTATGTCCATATAAATAAAACTGTGTATGTTAAAAAACCAATAAAATACGATATATATTTCTAATATAACTGCCTCGGCAAAACAGGCCGTTTAGTGAATTATTTTATGAAATAATGGGTGAGTTACCATGCGGTACAAAATTCCAAAGACAGACTTATTAGTGACATTTGAAGCAGTCGCTCAATATGAAAGCTACACAAGAGCTGCGGAGAAGTTAGCGCTAACGCAAAGTGCCGTGTTTCGCCAGATCACCGCCCTGGAAGAATTCCTTAACGTGTCATTATTCCACCATGTTCGTAAACGGATTTTCCTCAATGACGCAGGGCGTTATTACCTCGATTTGGTCAGAGATACGCTAGAACAATTGGAAAAAGATACGCAAAGCATTATGTCTTACCAGTCGACACAACAAGTGCTGGAATTAGCTGTAACTCCCACGTTTAGTACCCATTGGCTTATTCCTAATCTCAGTAGCTTTCATGAAGATCATCCGGAAATTGTTCTCAATTTAACTGCACTTACCACAGGTGCTGACTTTTTGAATCTGAAATATGATGCAGCAATTATGCGCGAAGATTTCAGTAGTCCTTGGGCGCAAAATGAGCATCTGTTTGAAGAAGAGTTGGTCCCTGTTTGCAGCCGCATGTTGTGGCGTGA
Organism: Yersinia enterocolitica subsp. enterocolitica; assembly: GCF_901472495.1. Taxonomy (NCBI): domain Bacteria; kingdom Pseudomonadati; phylum Pseudomonadota; class Gammaproteobacteria; order Enterobacterales; family Yersiniaceae; genus Yersinia; species Yersinia enterocolitica. The sequence goes on along the minus strand of NZ_LR590469.1, from coordinate 3,111,397 downwards.
TGATAAAAAAGTGATGCGTGCGGAGCAATTGATGGAAGAATTCACATTACTTCATCAAACAACACGTTTGGATGCCTGGTATGACTGGTTTGCATTGTCGGGTGTTAATAGTCCGAAAGTCAGGATGGGGCCACGTTTGGATCTGCTATCAATGTTGATTTCTGCTGTTCGCTCTAACCTTGGGGTGGCGTTATTACCTCGTTTTGCGATTCATAAAGATTTAGAAAATGGGGATATGGTCATTCCTTGTGATTTGCCGATGAGCACCGGAAACCATTTTGTTTTGACTTATAAGGACGGCAAAAGAGGGCTGCGGAGTTTGCAAAAATTTAGCCGCTGGATCCACGATAAATCGAAAGAAGAAGAGTTGAAAAGAACGTGGGTTGACTGATTTTTATAAATTACTTGTTCGTAAAGTGATTAAATATAAAATTCTCGTTAAGAGAATAGCGTGTTTTTTTGAAATTAAAAAATCATTAGAGTCTTATTAACTAATAAGCATTATGTGTTGCAGAGAGAACAATTGCTTTTTATTTTATTATATCAATAATGGTTCGGTAACGCATATGGTATGTTAATTGGTTATTACTTAATAATTTTTATGTAATTAATGGCCAGTTCTGCTCGTTATTTATCATTTAGCTAATTGAGTGAATATAATGTATAAAAATGACTTTTTTTATCAAGAGCTATTCCCTCTTTCTGAGGACAAAACAGAGTATTATTTATTAACAGATAAGTATGTTTCTACTATTAAAGTTGAAGATAAAGACATATTAAAAATTGCGCCAGAAGCACTGACATTGCTGTCTCAACAAGCTTTTCATGATGCTTCTTTTTTTCTTCGTCCTGCTCATCAACAGCAAGTTGCTGCTATTTTGCATGATCCTCAAGCGAGCGAAAACGATAAATATGTCGCGCTTCAGCTATTACGTAATGCTGAGATCTCAGCTAGAGGTGTCTTGCCTAATTGTCAGGATACAGGCACATCGACTATTGTGGCCCAAAAAGGCCAACGAGTTTGGACTGATAGTGATGATGCACAAGCTTTATCTCGTGGCATCTATAACACCTTCCGTCACGATAACCTGCGCCATTCGCAAAATGCGGCGTTAGATATGTATACCGAAGTGAATACCGGAACCAATCTTCCCGGCCAAATCGATATTTTTGCTACCCCTGGCGCGCAGTATACCTTTCTGTTTGTGAATAAAGGGGGCGGTTCTGCAAACAAAGCGGCTTTATACCAGGAAACAAAAGCTATTCTGGAACCCAAAAAGCTCAAGGCCTTTCTAATCGAGAAAATGAGAGGGCTGGGAACCGCGGCATGTCCTCCTTATCACATTGCTTTTGTCATTGGTGGAACCTCTGCTGAATTAACACTGAAGACAGCCAAACTGGCCTCAACCAAATATTATGACAATTTGCCAACCGAAGGTAACGAATATGGTCAGGCGTTTCGTGATACGGCACTCGAACAGGCATTACTACAGGCATCTCGTGAATTTGGCTTAGGTGCTCAGTTTGGTGGCAAGTATTTTGCTCATGATGTACGGGTTATTCGTTTACCGCGTCACGGAGGTTCCTGTCCGATAGGTATGGCTATTTCATGTTCTTCTGACCGCAATATTAAAGCCAAAATTAACCAGGAAGGTATCTGGCTCGAAAAATTAGAGCGCCATCCTGAACAATATATTCCTGAACATTTACGAGTGAATAACGAAGGGACGGTGGTAAATATCGATCTTAACCAGTCGATGGATAAAATTCGTGAACAACTTTCCCGTTATCCAGTATCTACCCGTGTATCACTTAATGGCCCGCTGATCGTGGCGCGCGATATCGTTCACGCCAAGCTGAAAGAGCGCTTAGAGCGGGGAGAAGAGTTACCGCAGTACATGAAAGATCACCCAGTCTATTATGCTGGGCCGGCGAAAAAACCTGACGAGTTTATTTCAGGGTCGATGGGGCCAACCACGGGTGGGCGTATGGATCCTTATGTGGATCTCTTCCAATCCCATGGTGGCAGCCTGGTTATGTTGGCAAAAGGCAACCGTAGCCGGCAAGTTACTGAAGCTTGTCAGAAACATCGTGGATTTTATCTGGGTAGTATCGGCGGTTCTGCGGCTATTTTGGCGCAGGAGTACATCAAAAGTCTGGAATGTATCGAGTATCCCGAGCTGGGAATGGAAGCAGTGTGGAAAATGGAAGTGAGTAACTTTCCGGCCTTTATTTTACTGGATGACAAAGGCAACTCTTTCTTTGACCAGATTCAGATGAAGGCATGTGCTGGTTGCCAACAATAGTTCCTATTCGAGGGTTTCATTGTGCATGAAGAACGGTATCAACAACGGCAGCAACGTCTTAAAGACCACGTTGAGACACGTGTTGCTGATGCGACCAAGACGGGCGGCGTCATTATTGTAGTTACCGGCAATGGTAAAGGGAAAACTACGGCTGCTTTTGGGACAGCCACCCGCGCGGTGGGGCATGGTATGCGGGTCGGTGCGCTTCAGTTTATCAAGGGGGCATGGGAAAATGGTGAACGCAACCTGCTGGAACGCAATGGTGTCGAGTTTCATATTATGGCGACGGGTTTTACCTGGGATACACAAGATAAAGCGGCTGATACCCTTGCGGCAAAAGTGGTATGGGAACAGGGTTGTCGGATGTTATCTGACCCCTCTTATGAGCTGGTGATTTTGGATGAGTTGACTTACATGATTACCTACGGCTATTTGGCGCTGGATGAGGTGATTATCGTGTTAAAAAACCGGCCGAAGAATCAAAGCGTTATTATCACTGGGCGTGCTTGTCACCGTAATATTATTGATCTTGCGGATACGGTTAGTGAGTTGCGGCCAATTAAACATGCATTTGATAGTGGAATTAAGGCACAAAAAGGTATCGATTGGTAAGTTAATTGATTAGTCATTTGATTTTAAACGATTATTTATTGAGATGTGAACACACGTTGTGAACACACGTTGTGTGCTTCCATCGGTATGCGTGTGCTAACGATAAGCTGGGAATATTAAAGTGGGAAGGTCAGGGTTGGGTCTATTCGCAGCGAGATAGATTTGCAAATACCAAGACGGTAAGTACAGATATGTCTCAGTGCGTATGCTTTTCCCTGATCTTTCAGATAAATTCGGTCAACTCAATGGAGCAATTATATTATTGCAGAGTCAGTATCCTTTGAATGGTTAACATAACGGCACTCTCTGTATTTCTGCCTGTGATGAAATTTGCAGCAGATTTAGTTTCTTCAAAAGCATTACGCATGGCGAAACTGAAGGTCGCTCTTTCCATTAATTCAATATCATTCAGCCCATCACCAAACACCATGGTCTCGTCTTTATTAACATTTAATAAATTCTGTAGGATTTCTACTGTATGCCCTTTATGCACGCCGATATCAGCAATATCAATCCAGGCATCTTCAGAAACAACGATATAGGCTTTATCAAAGAATTCATGAAGATGAGGTTTGAAACCAGGGCAGCGACCTTTTTCGTCATAAATGGATATTTTGACAAAATCATGATTCACGTGATGAAAATCATCGACTCTTGTCACTTTGGCATATGACTTTTTAATTTTACTTTCCATTTCTTTAGAAACAGAACTCTTAATAAAAGCGCCCTCTGTTGTACAAGCAATGATGACGGGTTCTTTATTAATGGCTTCTAGTTTGCTAATGATATTCAGCCCAAGTTGATTGTTAATCAGAGACTGATAAACATATTCACCTTTATATTTTATTCTGGTGGCACTATCACCCAGAATCCAGAACTGTTCAGCATCGTCCTTGAATAGTTCCTCTACACGCTCACATTGTTTACCGGTACATATCGCAAAGTGAACACCTTTCTGTGTCATGATTTTTTTGACGTCCTGAAACATTTCTCGATTGTAATCCCCTTTCTCATCAAGAAAAGTGCCATCCAGATCGGTAATTATTAGTTTTATCATTGTAGGATACTCATATTTTTAAAGTGCTAATAAAGATTACAAAACATTATATTATTGTCACGCGAAAATATGTTTCTTTCTTGGAATATGTACCATAGGTAAAACAATATGTTTTTTAATAATCTGAGGATTAATAAAATTAGCCTTGCTGTTATTTATCTTTGCGTTTTTTGGTGGGGATCTGTGTTCCGGCCAGCTGTGGCATAGCCTGGCGCATAATATCAAGAAATGCTCGTAATCTGGCAGGATAATAGCTGGCGTGCGGGTAAACTAAATAGATTGGTAGAGGTAATCCATGCCAGTCCGGTGTCAGATGAACTAACCGCCCTTGCTTGATATCATCATTTACTACCCATGTTGACGCGATCCCGGCACCTAATCCTGTCAGCGCGGCGTTTCGTAATGCATACAGGCTGTCGGTACTTAATTGCGGTTGTATGGAAAAACGATGCATTTCACCATTTGTTTTATGGCTCAGAACAACTTCATTACGGTAAAACGTATTCAATGCCAACCAGTGAAAATCCTGTAATTGCTCGGGGTGTGTGGGTAGCGGCTGATTATCCAACAATTCAGGCGCGGCAACCACGATACGTGGCACTTCGGCCAGCAGGATAGCGACAACAGAGGGATCCGTTACTGAGCCAACTTGAATAGCACAATCAATACCTTCGGCAATAAAGTCGGGGCGGCGATCATTTAGCATCCATTCAACGGACATTTTCGGGTATTGGTGCAGGAAGTCTTTGAGTGGCTTGATTAATTGGTCTTGCCCGAAAGCATGTGGCACCAAAACGCGCAGTAGCCCTCTAGGTTCATCAGTCGCACCACGTAAGTCATCTTCCATCGTATTCCAGCTCTCAATAAGCTGTTTGGCATGGGAATAGCAACGTTCGCCATCATCTGTCAACTTCATGATATGCGTGGTTCGCTGCAATAATTTCAGGCCAAGCAACCGCTCTAATGTCTGCAAACGGCGGCTGATAGTCGGCTGGCTAGTACCCAGGCGTGCTGCGGCCGCAGACAAACTGCCAGCCTCGATGATACGAATAAATGTTTGCATCAACTCTATACGGTCGATGCCAGGTACATTAGGTTCTGTCATACGTTAAGCGTATAACAGTTTTACTCTCCAGGCGACTACCAAGATAGGTTTGCACACGTAAAAATGCAGCCTCAATATCATTACAGGTAGCCATCATGTCAGTCATTCAAACCGCATCAACTCACACTGAAAGTGCTGAGAAAACCCTTTCCGGCAGCAAAGTTCTGATGTTGGCAACTGGTGCAGGCCTTAGCGTCGCATCAATTTATTATAGCCAGCCGCTGTTGGGTGTTATGGGTTCTGATTTACACGCCAGCGTAGGAGCGGTTGGCTTAGTACCGACGCTGACACAGATTGGTTATGCTTTGGGGATATTGTTACTTGCCCCATTGGGCGATCGCCATGACCGCCGAATTATTATCTTATTAAAGGGTATTCTGCTGACGGCTGCTTTGCTATTCAGTGGTTTTGTTCCTGGTATAAATGCATTGCTGGTAACCAGTTTTGTTATCGGGATTGCCGCAACAATGGCACAGGATATTGTCCCAGCGTCTGCAACATTAGTCTCGGCAGCGCAGCGGGGGAAAATGGTCGGTACTATTATGACAGGCTTACTACTGGGCATTTTACTGTCACGGGTATTAAGTGGCTTTGTTGCAGAGTACTTTGGTTGGCGCTCGCTTTATATGGGGGCTGCACTATCAGTCATTATGATAACGCTGGTGATATGGCGCAGTTTACCGCGTGTACCGGCAACCTCAGCACTGAGTTATCCGGCGTTACTCGCCTCAATGAGCCATTTATGGCTACAGTTTAAAGATTTACGTCGGGCGGCGTTATCACAAGGGCTACTGTCTGTAGGGTTTAGTGCTTTCTGGTCAACACTGGCGGTAATGTTGCAGGATACTTATCACCTTGGCAGTGCTGTAGCGGGTGCGTTTGGTCTTGCCGGTGCCGCAGGTGCATTAGCTGCACCATTAGCCGGTTCATTGGCAGACCGCCGGGGGTCGCAAGTGGTTACGTTGATTGGTGCAAGCCTGGCGACACTCTCCTTTGCTGCTTTGTTCCTTTTGCCACTGTTGCCATTTCATCTCCAGATAGGACTTATTGTGCTCAGCGCCATTGGGTTTGATTTTGGTGTGCAGGCCACGCTGGTAGCCCATCAAACCATTATTTATAGTTTGGAGCCGGCGGCTCGCAGTCGGCTTAATGCACTGTTATTTACCTGTGTATTTATCGGGATGGCTGTTGGCTCCGCCTTAGGTAGCTTGATGTTGGAAAAAATGGGATGGACTGGCGTAGTCGCCTTAATCACTCTGGCAGGGGCCGCTAGCTTGGCTGTGCGCTGGGGAGGGCTTCGAGCCAAATGAGAGAGTACCAACCTATTGGCATAGTGCCAGCTCCTGTTGCGATAGAAATACATGAGAAATTGCTTCGGGATATTGGTCAAAATGGAAATATTTATTTCATTTAAATAATATAACGAAACATAAATGTATCGATTAAACTCAAATATTAGGTGGGTAAAATTCATTTAGCTCTCATTACTCTGGTTGGTTTTTTTAACATTAACAGCTTATTTGTGGCAGAGCAGTAGAACGTTGCAGGCTGATGGTGGCATTGCGTGGGCTATCTGGCTTTTTTGGTTTTTACCTTTTCTCCTTGCAGGAACTTGCGATACATCGCACAAAACAAAATTTCCAAACAAAGTTATTTGAAACTTTTTTTCCAATAGCATAGAGTCTGCATATCGGCTGGTTTTTCGCCTGTCTGGCGGCTGGTCGCCTTGTTGGCTATTTTGGTCCCACAACAAGATAGCCCTTATTGATTGAGCGTATGGTTCGTTATGAGTTGTCTGATTTAAGTCACTTTGGGCGAACCCTGCGATAGCAGCTATTGAGAAGAGGGTGAGACATGAAAATCGTAAGTAACTTTATCGGTGGGAAGAATTCCCTGAGTTCCAGCAATCAAACTGCCGATATTCATAATCCAGCCACCGGTAAGGTTGAAAGCCAGGTCACGCAAAGTACAGCTGAAGAAGTTCATCATGCTATTGGCGTAGCTCATCAGGCCTTTGCCGATTGGTCACGAACCACCCCTCTGCGCCGCGCTCGCATTATGTTCAACTTTAAAACCCTGATTGAACAACACCGCGATGAATTGGCGGAGTTGATTGTTCGCGAACATGGCAAGGTCTATTCGGATGCTTTGGGCGAAATCACTCGTGGTCTGGAAGTCGTCGAGTTCGCCTGTGGTATCCCGCATTTATTGAAAGGTGAATATTCCGCTGATGTCGGTACCGGAGTTGATAGCTTTTCAATGATGCAGCCTTTGGGTGTTGTGGCCGGGATAACCCCTTTTAACTTCCCTGCGATGGTACCCATGTGGATGTTCCCCATTGCGTTAACGTGCGGTAATACCTTTATTCTGAAACCGCCAGCATTGGACCCTTCAGCGTCAGTTCGTTTAGCTGAATTGCTGACGGAAGCGGGTTTGCCTGATGGCGTATTCAATGTTATTCACTGTTCAAATGAAAGTGCTGCCCAACTATGCACAGATCCACGAATTCAAGCCGTAAGCTTTGTCGGTTCTTCTACTGTTGCTGAACATATTTACACCACTGCCAGTGCGCACGGTAAACGTGTACAAGCCTTTGGTGCGGCGAAAAATCAGGCGATCATCATGCCAGATGCTGATTTGGATGCGACCGTAAATGCATTAATGGGTGGTGCGTTTGGATCAGCAGGCGAGCGCTGTATGGCACTGCCGATTGCGGTAGTAGTCGGCGACAGTACCGCTGATAAATTAATTGAAAAGTTAAAACCACTCATTGCTCGCCTGCGTGTCGGCCCAGGTATACAGCAAGGCGGGGAAGAGAATGAAATGGGACCGCTCATTTCAGCGGCTCATCAGAAAAAGGTACTTGGCTATATTGATCAAGGTGTTAAAGAAGGTGCGACATTAGTCACAGATGGCCGTCATTATAAAGTTGCTGGTTATGAGCAAGGGTACTATGTAGGCGGCACCCTGTTTGATCATGTCACTCCGAAAATGAAGATTTACCAGGAAGAAATCTTTGGCCCAGTGTTAGGGATTGTCAGAGTACCTGATTATCAAACGGCAATTAGTACGGTGAATAGTCATGAGTTTGGTAATGGGAGTGCGATTTTTACCAGTAGCGGCCACTATGCACGGCAGTTTGTGCATGAGGTTCAGGCTGGGATGGTTGGCGTCAATGTGCCTGTTCCAGTACCAATGGCGTTTCACAGTTTTGGTGGTTGGAAACGTTCCGTGTTCGGTGCATTAAATGTGCATGGCACTGATGGGGTGCGTTTCTACACCCGCATGAAAACAACCACAGCCCGTTGGCCAACAGGTCAGCAAACTGTTTCAGAATACAGTATGCCAACGCTGGGTTAATGCTACCTGAGGGTGTTCGTTAGAATAATTTCATGTTGTTAACAGGAGAGTCATCATGTCGTCACTGCTTGCCAAATGTCAGCCGCCAGATGCAAATGGGCGTATTCAGCATATTTCACCGGAGAATGCCGGCTGGCGTTTTGTTGGGTTTGATGTCTATCGGCTTACGGCTGGAAAGGCAATGGTGCTGGAGAGTGCTGAAAATGAACTCTGTCTGGTCTTAGTTGCTGGAATTGCCTCGGTATCAACACAGCACGCTGAATATCCGCATATTGGCAAACGCATGAGCCCGTTCGAACGAACACCGCCTTATTCTGTTTATGTTCCACACCATGATCGTGTGAAAGTCGTGGCAGAGACCGATTTGGAATTGGCGGTCTGCCGTGCGCCCGGTAATAGCCATTTACCCTCTCGTCTGATTACGCCAGCAGATGTAGGAGTAGAGCGGCGAGGTAAGGGGCGTAACCAGCGGTTAGTACATAATATCTTGCCTGACGATAAACCCGCAGACAGTTTGCTGGTGGTTGAGGTTTATACTGATGAGGGGAATACCAGTTCATACCCCAGTCATAAACATGATCAGGAAAATGCGACAGATGAAACTTATCTGGAAGAAACTTACTATCACCGGTTAAATCCAGAGCAAGGTTTTTGCATGCAGCGGGTATATACCGACGACCGCTCACTGGATGAATGTATGCCAGTTTATAACCGAGATGTCGTAAAAGTGCCAAAAGGTTACCACCCAGTGGCGACATTGGCTGGCTATGACAACTATTATTTGAATGTGATGGCGGGGCCAGTACGGTTATGGAAATTTACCTGGGAAAAAGATCATGCATGGATCAACAGTGATCAATATCCGGTAGAAAAAAGCTAAGCCGCGCTTTAAAGTATGAATTGAATGGGTAGATAGATCCTACCCATTTTATTGCTCGCCACAAGCTACATCTGGCTTGGAAGCGCCTGAGGAGTTATGCTTTGGCGTTATTCAATGCTAATGAAACGGCTAAGGTTTGTGCCAGGCACATAGAGGCAACCTGTGAACGGAACCCGTCAACTTGTGCTTCCCGCACCACAAAACAGACATCGCTGAAAGCCGCTAATGGGCTAACCTGGCTATCTGTAATCGCAATTTGCTGCGCACCACTTTTTGCACCCAATTCCACCAGTTCCAAGGCTTCTTGTGCATAGGGTGAGTAACTGATAGCAATCACGACGTCTTTGGGTTTTACCATGCTCAGTTGTTCAGCAAACATTCCACCAAGCCCATCAATCAGAAAAGCCCGGCGCTCCAAATGGCGTAATGCATAGGTTAGGTAAGAAGCCACGCTAAAAGAACGACGCAAACCAATTACATAGATATTTTCAGCATTGTTTAACAATTCGACGGCTCTATCTAATTGTTCGGCGCTGGTTTGCACCGCCAGTTGCTGTAGAGCTTGCGCATTGACCATCGTAAATACATTCAGTATTTCAGCCGGTTTTTCTGGTGCGGTATTGCCATCAGTTGAGGTTTGACGGAATAACCGTGCGCGTTCGGTATAGTTAACGGTTTCTTCCATCAGATGTTGACGGAATACTTGTTTCATTTCGTTAAAACCACTGAAACCAAAGGCATTTGCAAACCGGATTAAGGTTGATGGTGGCACACTGGCTTGGGCCGCAATGGAAGCAACTGTATCAAATGCAATGCTGTTACTGTTATCCAGGATATAACGGGCAACTTGTTTTAAGCGTTTGCTTAACGTCTCATAACGATGACGAATTTGGTCTTGTAGCAATGATAGTTGAGTCGGGTTATTCATCCATTCGGCCCACGGCAGAGGAAAATTCAGGGGTTATCTGTCAGCTATTCTAACAGATGGTTGGAAAGTTTCATTTGTTGATATTCGCATTTGCTTTTATTTCATTGCGAATTAAAACCGTTCACTAAACCATGATAAAGGAAACGGCTATAAGCAAAAGATATTACTTTATTAAGTTTGACAGAAATCAGGATTTTTTCAGGCTAATAAGGAATAAACCATGCAGATAGCAGCATAATAGCGCCGACGTTTTCCACGCCAGCGCCACTAAAGCTGTTTTAAATTCAGATGACTGGACGATAATCTCGCCAATAGCCTATCAGCGTTTGATAATTTTGTTTCACTTGCGCGATCAACTCGGCATCATTTATCTCACCGTGCAGCCAATGACGTGATGCCTGGCCGAAGATGGTGCGACCGACAGCAAAACCTTTAACCCAAGGTGCTTTTGCCGCAGCGGCAAAGCCTGCCTTTAATATAGCTTCCGGAGAATCTAACCCAAGAATCAATACACCTCGACAATAGGGGTCTTGAGTTTCAATCAATTTACCTACTTTTTGCCAGTTTTCAGCACTTAGTGGCGGCAGTTTCCACCAATCTGGTTGAATACCTAGGGCATAGAAATGTGCCATAGTTTCAATGTAGTAACGCTCATCTTTGTCTTTATTATCTTCGGGTAAAATCACTTCCAACAGTAATTCATGCCCCGACTTACAGCATCCACGGTAAACATCCTGAATCAGCTCATCCTGCTGCTGGCGCAGCTCCGCACTGTCTTTGGGATGATAAAATACCAGGCACTTCACGACATGTTCCAGCGGCCAATCAATGAGTTGGGAGCCGATATTGCCATGTTCAAGGCGTAATGGCCTTGAGCTGGGTAACTCAACGGGGCGACCTATCCACCACCCTTGACCGGTAATGGTGTTGAGCGCTTCCTGGCCGTAAGTGGTATCTGCCAGAATGCCACTCTTATGTTCCAGACCTGACTCTTGAGCCGCTTGCTGCGCTGCTTGTAGTAATAATGTTTTGAGTTTGGGGATGCGCTCTTCACTCACACCCGCTTCACGCGCCATATCAGCCAATTGTTTGCGGTGATCAAAAGCAAATACGCAAAGCTCCGGCCACTGCTGTTTACGGGTGGTTACCCGATGCAAATGATTAAGGCGAGCGTCATGATCAGGGCGCGGAACAGAGTGCTCGCGACTGAGGTAATCGTCTAACTCAATTTTGGTTGGCATGGCAGGCGCACAACCATGACGTGAAACAACCAATGCGCCGCAGGCATTGGCATAACGACAAGCTTGCTCCCAACTTTCATCATTAAGATAGCCGCGCAATAAACCAGACATAAAGGCATCACCAGCCCCCAATACATTGAGAACTTCAACGCGAACACCAGAATGGAGTTTGACCTGTTCCCAACTGGAAGGGATTGCCCCTTCGAATACTGAACAACCTTGTGCTCCACGCTTGCAGACCAGTGTCGCCTGAGTTGCTTTACGCACATTTTGCAACGCTACCAGGGTATCTGTACTCCCCCCCGCGATATGGAACTCTTCTTCAGTACCGACAATTAAATTGAAATGGTGCAGGACTTCTTGCAATTGCTGAGTCACTTTTTCTGATTCAATGAAACGTGTTTCACCGTCACCAAGTGAGGTCAGGCCCCATAATACTGGACGGTAATCAATGTCCAGAGCAGTTCGTAGCCCATGCTTATGCGCGTATTCCAGTGCCTTCAATACAGCGGCGCGTGTATTTGGGTGCGAAAGATGTGTGCCAGTGATAGCCAGTGCTCGTGATGATGCAATATAAGACTCATCGATATCATCTGGCGTCAGGGCCATATCAGCGCAGTTTTCACGATAAAAAATCAGAGGGAAGGTTTCTTGATCTTTAATACCGAGAATAACTAATGCGGTTAGGCGCTGCTTGTCAGTAATAAGAAAACGGGTATCAGCTCCAACACGTTGTAATTCCTCGCGCAGGAAGCGGCCCATATGTTCATCACCAACACGTGCCAACATACCTGACTTTAGGCCTTGAATTGCTGTGCCGTAGGCGACATTACCTGATGATCCGCCCAAATATTTGGCAAATGTACTGGTATCTTCCAGTCGGGAACCAATCTGTTGCCCATAAAAATCGACGGCAATTCGCCCGATACATATGACATCTAGCACTTTGTGTTGTGTACCCATCCCCATTTCCTTCTTTTAAAACCTCGACAATGACCGATGAAATAAACCCGTAGTAACGTTTCTGAAATCAGTATGAGGAATAAATATTTCAACTTCAAGGTTAAATGAAATTTATTCCCCGATTATGTGACCTGGCTAAAAGCCTTATATTACGCACGAAAATAGGGCTTATACCCAAGGATCGTTCCAGTTATTGATGGTTTTATTAGTAGGAAATGGAAAGCAGTTATGAATGATATAAATTAATTATATCAATAAATTAGTGGTATTTTAGGTTGGTTTAAAATAATGCTATTTCACGTGAGTTAATGCGGGTGTGCCGGTTTCAGTGTTTACCTGATTATTTGATCTTCATCGCAGAATGAAATGTTTCTTCTGTAATGTGATTTTATGAAAAAAATATTTGTTTATAATCCCTGCTATGTTTCACCTCGCTGTTGTATCGCGCAAACAGAGCAAAGGATGAATAAATGAATAAAATTCGGCTAACCATGGCACAGGCATTAGTCCGGTTTTTGGACAATCAATACCTGCAAGTTGATGGTCAGGAAATCAAATTTATCAAAGGGATTTTTGCTATTTTTGGTCATGGTAACGTACTGGGTATCGGGCAGGCACTGGAACAGGATTGCGGCGAGCTAGTGGTTCATCAAGGACGAAATGAGCAAGGAATGGCTCACGCGGCGACCGGCTTCGCCAAACAAAAACTGCGTCAGCAAATCTATGCTTGTACCTCATCTGTTGGGCCGGGCAGTGCCAATATGGTGACCGCTGCCGCAACTGCAACAGCTAACCGTATCCCCTTGCTGTTGCTTCCTGGTGACGTATTTGCCTCACGCCAACCCGATCCTGTACTCCAGCAAATTGAACAATCTCATGACCTGAGTATTAGTACCAATGATGCATTCAAGCCCGTCAGTAAATACTGGGATCGCATTACGCGGCCAGAGCAACTGATGAGTGCGTGTATTAATGCCATGCGGGTACTGACTGACCCGGCAGAGACTGGTGCTGTAACGCTGTGTTTGCCGCAAGATGTACAGGCTGAAGCTTATGATTATCCAGATTATTTCTTCCAAAAACGCATTCATCGCCTTGACCGGCGACCTGCCAGCGCTGGCAGGTTGGCTGATGCTATTGCTTTACTGACTTCAAAACGTAAACCGATTTTGGTCTGTGGTGGTGGCGTAAAATACTCACAAGCCGGTCAGGCATTACAACGATTTGCTGAATGTTTCGGTGCGCCGTGGGTTGAAACACAAGCGGGTAAAGGCACTATCAGCTCAGAACATGAATTGAATCTTGGCGGTATTGGTGAAACAGGTTGTCTGGCGGCGAACACCTTGGCAAAACAGGCTGATTTAGTCATTGGTGTCGGCACCCGCTATACCGACTTTACGACCTCATCGAAATGGTTATTCCAGAATCCGGATGTTTCATTCCTCAATATTAATGTTAGTGCTTTTGATGCTGGCAAGCTGGATGGTTTGCAGTTGCTGGCGGATGCGCGTGAAGCATTGTCTGCATTGCATCAGCAACTTGGCAGTACTGGTTATCAGGCTGATTGGGGCGGGGAGATTGCCCGGATGCGTGCTGAGCAATTAGCTGAGACAACGCGGGTCTATCAGGTGCAATACCAGACCGAGGATTTTACCCCTGAAATTAATGACCATTTGGATCGTGAACAGGTCTTTGGCGAGTTTATTGATAAAACCGGTTCTTTCCTGACACAAAGCCAGGTGCTGGGGGTTCTGAATAATCAATTACCTCAAGATGCTGTCATTGTTGCGGCTGCTGGCAGCTTACCCGGTGATTTACAGCGGGTATGGCGCACAAAAGGCAATAATGGCTATCACGTCGAATATGGTTACTCGTGCATGGGCTATGAAGTCAGCGCTGCATTGGGCGTGAAGCTGGCCGAACCTAACCGCGAAGTTTACTCATTGGTGGGCGATGGTGCCTTCATGATGCTGCATTCTGAGCTGGTCACCTCCATTCAAGAACGCTGCAAAATCAATGTGATATTGTTCGATAACATGACAAATGGCTGTATCAATAATCTCCAGATGGAACATGGTATGGACAGCTATGCCACTGAATTCCGTTTCCGTAATCAAGAAACTGGCCAATTAGACGGTGATTTTGTTCCGGTAGATTTCGCCATGTTGGCTGCTGCTTATGGCTGTAAGACATATCGGGTTGCTACGGAACAGCAACTACTTGATGCATTGGCCGATGCCCGCTTGCAGACAGTTTCAACCTTAATTGACATAAAAGTTCTGCCAAAAACTATGGTTCATGGCTACCTGAGTTGGTGGCGGGTCGGGGTTGCTCAAGTTTCTGACAGTGAAAAAACGGACGCAGTGGTACGGGAACTGGAAAAGAATATCGCCAAAGCCCGTGATTATTAATGCTAATTAAATGATCTGGATGTGAAGTCATAAAATGAGCAGGGATCACCTGCAAACCAAACTTCATGAGGGAAATAATATGTCATTAAATATTGGTGTGATCGGGACTGGTGCTATTGGCCAGGATCATATTCGCCGTTGTAGCAAGGTGTTGCAGGGTAGCCGTATTGTCGCTGTGACCGATATTAATCGCGAAAGTGCCACTAAAGTTATTCGTGACTTGGGTATCGAAGCGAATGTTTATGCAGATGGGTATGAAGTCATTAATGCTAAAGAAGTGGAGGCGGTGCTGGTCACTTCTTGGGGGCCAAGTCATGAAGAGTTCGTATTGGCGGCTGTTGCTGCGGGCAAATACGTATTCTGCGAAAAACCATTAGCTGTAACCGCTGAAGGATGTAAACGCATTGTAGAGGCTGAAGCGGCACAAGGTAAGCGTTTGGTTCAAGTCGGGTTTATGCGACCTTACGATCAAGGTTATCGTGCACTAAAAGATGTGATTACCAGTGGCAAAATTGGCGAGCCATTAATGCTGCATTGCGCCCATCGTAACCCGAGAGTGGGTGATAACTACACTACAAGTATGGCTATCACTGACACTTTAATTCATGAAATTGATGTGCTGCGCTGGTTGTTAGATGATGATTATGTCTCGGTTCAGGTTGTTTTCCCGCGTAAAGCTAAGCATGCTAAAACCCACCTAAGAGACCCGCAAGTCGTGCTATTTGAAACGGCAAAAGGGACGCGTATTGATGTTGAAATCTTTGTGAACTGTCAATATGGCTATGATATTCAATGCGAAGTGGTGGGTGATAGCGGTATTGCAAAATTACCGGAACCTTCTTCAGTATTGCTGCGTAGTGAAGCGCGGTTATCAAATGAAATTCTCACCGACTGGAAAGATCGGTTTATCGATGCCTACGATGTGGAGTTGCAAGCCTTTATCAACGATGTGTTAGCTGAAAAGCTTACTGGGCCTTCTGCCTGGGACGGCTTCGCGGCTGCGGTCACTGCTGATGCCTGCATTGCCGCGCAGGAAAGTGGTCAGATTGTCCCGATAAGCTTGCCGCAACGACCTGATTTTTATGACAAATAATATCAATATCTATTGTCTGTGTGTCAGCCGACAAGCTGATGCATAGCTCTATTTTTTACATCATAGGATGGGCAATTAATCATTTTTTAATTGTATTCATCTATATAAATTAGATGTATCACAGAGGTTTATTATGAATAAAGATCGTGTGAAGTTGGCAATCGCTCCTATTGGTTGGACGAACGACGATATGCCAGATTTGGGCAAAGAAAATACCTTCCAACAATGTATCAGTGAAATGGCTCTGGCCGGATTTATCGGCAGTGAAGTTGGCAGTAAATATCCACGAGATCCTAATGTACTGAAACCTATGCTTGAACTACGCGGTATGCAGATCTGTAATGCCTGGTTCAGCACTTTCTTTGCCGATGGACAACGCGCTAAAACCATTGATGAATTTACTAATCACATGAATTTCCTCCATGCGATGGGGGCCAAAGTTATAGGCTGTTCAGAACAAAGTAAAAGTATTCAGGGAACCACAAAAGCTATCTTTGAAGAGAAACCTTACTTTACTGATACTGAATGGCAACGTGTTGCTGAGGGTTATAACGAACTGGCTAAAATAGCGGCGACAAAAGGGATGCAGGTGTGCTTACACCATCATATGGGGACGGGCATTCAAACCACGGAAGAAATTGATCGTTACATGAGTATGGTTAACGACGATGTTTATCTGCTATTCGATACTGGGCATGCCTATTATTCCGAAGGTAGTCAGGAAGCGATGTTAGCTATTTTAGAAAAATACTTACCGCGTATTAATCATGTCCATCTAAAAGATGTTCGTGATGAGGTGGTCGCGGAAGTTAAAGCGAAAAAACTCAGTTTCCTTGATGGCGTGAAAAAAGGCACATTCACAGTTCCCGGTGATGGTGTTATTGATTTCCGCCCAGTGTTTAAATTATTGGATGAAAAAGGCTATCAAGGATGGATGGTGGTCGAGGCAGAACAAGACCCTGCGATTGCTAACCCATTTGAATATGCAGTGAAAGCCCGCCGTTATATCAAAGAAACAGCGGGTATTTAGTTATTTTCACCGCCAGCCTGCATCCAGTCATCGCAGGGGATAAGCGATATCACTTATCCCCTGATGGTTAGACTGGTATTTTTATCCGCCCCATATGGTGAGCATTAACAAATTGGCCGTCACGGAAGGCATAGTGTGGGCTGGTACCCTCAATTTCAAAGCCAAATTTACGATAGAGGGCGATTGCTGCCAGGTTATCGACAAAAACAGTTAGTTCAATACGTTGTATATTCAGCCAGTTATCGCATAAGTCAATCATGGCTGCCATCAATGCACTGCCGACACCTTTCCTGCAAGAGTTAACATCAACAGCAATACCAAAAGTTGCCACATGACGGCGGCGTGCACGCTGATTTGCTTCAACAGTCAGTTGACCAACGATCTCCTCATCGATACATGCCACTAAATTATGCATCCCGGCTGGTATTTCTTTGATCTTTTTAGCCCACATCTCAAGCGAGGGTAGAGGGAGTTGTAACGTGTCGCGATAAACCTGTGGATGAGCAAATAGTTGTTGCAAGGCGGGATAATCGCTGAATTCCACATGGCGTATCTGCACATTTTTCATAAACATACCCTTACTCTTACTGTTTGAATTACCTAATAAAATATCGTTTTATTCATCGGAGTCAATAATATTGCGAGTGGCTAAAAAAAACACTTTACAAGTGAGAGTGATAATGATTATCATTGTCGTGCTTTCAGATGAGACCATCAAAGTTTAGGTGTTCACATTACGAAGGCACGACATTGCTCACATTGCTTCCAGTGTTTACTTAGCCAGCCGGGTGCTGGCTTTTTTTTTTGCTTTTTTTTCCGCTAATCACTTCAAATTCAATTCATTTGTCCTTTAACTTATTAATCAGTCGAATTTTTTGAACAGAGG
Organism: Yersinia enterocolitica subsp. enterocolitica; assembly: GCF_901472495.1. NCBI lineage: Bacteria > Pseudomonadati > Pseudomonadota > Gammaproteobacteria > Enterobacterales > Yersiniaceae > Yersinia > Yersinia enterocolitica. Next base: position 3,093,525 of record NZ_LR590469.1, on the reverse strand, counting down.
AGTGAGTTTTTTGCGCTTTCATATTCTCCAGCGACATCTAGACTAAAGAAAACGTTGAGGAGAACTGAACATGATTTATTTACGCAAAGCAGAAGAACGTGGCCATGCTAATCACGGTTGGCTGGACAGCTGGCATACCTTCTCATTCGCTGATTATTACGATCCAGAATTTATGGGTTTTTCAGCACTACGTGTGATTAACGAAGATGTTATCGATGCCGGTCAGGGTTTTGGTACCCATCCGCATAAAGATATGGAAATCCTGACTTATGTATTGTCCGGCACTGTCGAACACCAGGATAGCATGGGCAATAAAGAACAAATCCATGCGGGTGAATTTCAGATAATGAGTGCTGGCACGGGGATTCGCCATTCAGAATATAATGGCCGCGATGATCAACCGCTGCATTTGTACCAGATTTGGATTATCCCGAATAAGACCGGTTTAGAACCTCGTTACGAACAGCAAATGTTCGATATCCCACAAGGGCGGCAGTTGGTGCTATCACCGGATGCCCGCGATGGCTCGCTAAAAGTGTTCCAGGACATGACGCTATGGCGCTGGGCATTGAAACGTGAAGAGCAGTCAATTTATCAGATTCAGGCAGAGCGCCGTATCTGGATACAGGTCGTACGAGGCAATGTGTCTATCAATGGACACCGTGCGGGCACCAGTGATGCATTCGCTATCTGGGATGAAGCTGCTCTTTCTATTCATGCCGATGAAGACAGTGAAATCTTGCTGTTTGATTTACCGCCAGTTTAAGTTTGATTATTCCATACCCTAATAATTCGAGTTGCAGGAAGGCGGCAATTGAGTGACAAATTGGTTGTAAACCATTTTGAACAGCGCTTGCGCTGGCCCGCAGGGTGAGCCTCTGATGAGGCTCATAATCCCCAAGAGCTTACACAAGTAAGTGACTGGGGTGATTGAATGCAGCCAACGCACATGCAGCTTGAAGTATGACGGGTATATGTAAAAAAGGGTATGTGCATCGCGCCATACCCTTTTCTTTGCTAGAATGGCACCCCGTTTACTCTGCCTCAGTTCATTGATAATGAAGAAAAAAAGGCCAGTGCTACAAGACGTTGCCGATATGGTTGGGGTCACTAAAATGACGGTCAGCCGTTATTTGCGCAATCCAGAGCAAGTTTCCGCCGTATTGCGGGAAAAAATTGCACTGGCGCTAGACGAACTTGGCTACATTCCCAATCGCGCTCCCGATATCCTTTCCAACGCAACCAGCCACGCTATTGGCGTATTACTGCCATCATTAACTAATCAGGTTTTTGCCGAGGTACTAAGGGGTATTGAAAGCGTGACCGATGCGCATGGCTATCAAACCATGTTGGCACATTATGGCTATCAGAAAGAACGGGAAGAGCAGCGGTTGACCTCGCTACTTTCTTACAATATTGATGGGTTAATCCTTTCCGAGCGCCATCATACGGCGCGTACTTTGAAAATGATTGAGGTTGCGGGCATTCCTGTTATTGAACTGATGGATTGTTCTTCGCCTTGCATTGATTTAGCCGTAGGTTTTAATAACTTTGAAGCCGCAAGACAAATGACTCAGCAGATTATCGCCAAAGGTCACCGTTTCGAGGTGTATTTTGGTGCGCGTCAGGATGAGCGAACGGTGATTAAGCAACAAGGTTATGAGCAGGCGATGCGTGAGTCCGGCCTGGAACCGATGAGTGTGATGACTAGTCGTTCCTCATCATATTCAGCTGGGGCGGAGCTATTGCGCGAAGCTCAGGTGAATTATCCGCAGATCGACAGTATTTTTTGCACCAATGACGACCTGGCCATTGGTGCGGTATTTGAATGTCAGCGCCAAGGACTTTCTATTCCGCATGATATGGCGATAGCCGGTTTCCACGGACATGATATTGGTCAGTCGATGGTCCCGAAACTTGCCAGTGTACTGACCCCGCGCGAAAGAATGGGGCAAATTGGTGCCGAGCGCTTACTGGCCCGGCTACGCGGAGAGGTGGTTACACCCAAGATGGTTGATGTCGGCTTCACCATCCTCCCCGGCGGCAGTATCTAACTCACTGTTGTTATACTACTAACGCTATATCACCATCGCTAATAACAGACAGCCGACCAATCCGCAGACGGATATAATGGTTTCCAGCACTGACCATGATTTGAAAGTCTCGACGATAGTCAGGTTAAAATATTCTTTAAATAGCCAGAAACCCGGGTCGTTGACGTGAGAGAAAATCACACTACCTGAACCCACTGCAATCACCATCAATTCAGGGCTGGCACCGGTGGTGGCAATAAGGGGGGCCACAATCCCGCCTGCAGTAATGGCGGCTACAGTGGCAGAACCCAGTGCAATACGTAGCACGGCAGCAATCGACCATGCCATCAGAATCGGTGATAGCCCGCTGCTGTTCATCATGCTGGCGATGTAATGGTCAACGCCGCTGTCGACTAAAACCTGTTTGAAAGCCCCGCCACCACCGATAACCAATAGCATCATCGCAATGATTTTGATGGAGTCGGTCACTGTGTCCATCACCGATTCCATTGAGCGGCCACGGTTTAAACCAAAGGTGAAAATCGCGATTAACACGGCGATCAATGTGGCGATAACCGGGTCGCCCAAGAACTCGGCATAGGAGAGGATCGGGTGGCCTTTGGGCAAAATCATCTCTGCCACCGCCCGCATTGCCATCAAAATAACCGGCACCAGCGCAGTGCTGACACTGACGCCAAAACTTGGCATTTCTTCATCGGTAAAGGTTTTCGGGTTATACAGCCCTTCAGGCACAGGTTTATCAATGCCTTTCAGGAAACGAGCGAATACCGGGCCGGCCAAAATTACCGTTGGAATGGCCAATAACGTCCCATATAACAGGGTCTTACCCATGTCGGCGTGGAAGATGGTGGCAATAGCGGTTGGGCCGGGGTGAGGGGGTAAGAAGCCGTGAGTCACTGACAGCGCTGCGGCCATCGGGACACCCACATATAACAATGGAATACGAGCTGATGCGGCGATACTGAATACCAGCGGCAGCAACAACACAAAACCGACTTCATAGAATAGGGCAAAACCGACAGTAAAACCGGTGAGCACGACCGCCCACTGAATGTGTTGTTTACCAAATTTATCAATCAGGGTAGTGGCAATTCGTTGAGCGCCACCACAGTCCGCCAGCAACTTACCCAGCATGGCACCGAAGCCCATAATTAGCGCCAGGCTGCCGAGTGTTCCACCGACCCCCGCTTTGATTGAGCCGACAACCTTATCGACCGGCATCCCTTGCATAACACCCACCGCCAGAGCGACCAGTATCAGCGAGATAAATCCGTTGAGTTTGAAACGGATCATCAGTAACAGCAGCATGGCAACGCCAACCGCGACAATGACTAATGGCATAGTATTTCTCCATTTATTTAGAGTATATGTATCGCTTTTTATTATGGTTACAGTCAGCTGGAGCCAGCGTGATTGCGCGATTGAGTCCAATGACGATGTTCTATCCGGTGTGATAAAAGTCACATCTCCATTTGTTACCGGTATCATGGTAAAATACGGAACCATAGCGAGTGGTAAAATTCCTATTCTGAGATAGAGATCAACATTATGGCAGGACGTAGCATTATCGTGATGGGTGTATCGGGTAGCGGAAAAACGACTGTGGGTGAAGCTGTGGCCCGCCGGATTCACGCCAAATTTATTGACGGTGATGACCTGCATCCCCGCGCCAATATTCAGAAAATGGGCAGTGGACATCCTCTCAATGATGAGGACCGCATGCCGTGGTTAGAGCGCCTAAGCGACGCGGCTTATAGCCTGCACCATAAGAATGAAAGCGGCATTATTGTCTGTTCGGCACTGAAACGGCGTTATCGCGATCGGTTGCGGGAAGGTAATCCGGAAATGGTGTTTTTATACCTGAAGGGCAGTTTTAATGTGATTATGGAACGGCTAAAAGCCCGCTCCGGCCATTTTATGCCCACCGATTTATTAAAAAGTCAGTTTGAAGCATTGGAAGAACCGGGGTCAGAAGAGCCGGATGTTATCTGTGTGGATATTGATGCAGATATTGATGAAGTTGTGCAGCGCTGTGTGTTGGCACTGGAAAAACAGAACTAATCATCGCGTGATGGAAACTGTTAGCAAAGTTGAATGAAGGGAAATCGCCCCTTGGGTGCGGTAAACCCTTCACTCACCGAGCTATCAATAACTTTGCCGTCAACGGGCGCGTAAACTTACTTAGTCAGATACGCGCGCACACCATCCAAAAACATCTGCGTTGATAACATCACCAAAATTAATCCCATTAGGCGCTCCAATGCGCTAACACCTTTACTGCCCAACAAGCGCAGAAACAGATTCGACATTAACAAAATGGCCGCAGATAAACCCCAGGCAATCATCAATGCCAGCACCAAATGGCTAAGCTGATTAGGATATTGATGGGATAGCAGCATCAGGGTCGCCAGAATAGACGGGCCTGCCACTAATGGAATGGCGAGCGGAACCAGAAAAGGCTCTTCCCCTGCCGATAGCCCGGTAACACTGCTTTCGGGAGAGGGGAAAATCATCTTAATCGCGATTAAAAACAAAATAATGCCGCCGGATATTGATACCGTTTCAGTGCGCAAATTCAAGAACGCCAGAATCTTCTCGCCGGCGAACAGAAAAATCAGCATCAATATGAGTGCGATCAGCAATTCGCGGATCAATACCACTCGCCGCCGTTTAGGTTCCAGATGTTTAAGCACCGACATAAAAATCGGTAAATTACCCAGCGGATCCATAATCAAAAACAGCAACACCGTTGCTGCAATCATCTCTGTCATTATTACCTCAAAATAATCAAAACGACTGGCGTTTCTCGCCAGTCAAAGTCACATATTAGGAAGATTGCTTTGAATCATTCTGGTATCGAATAATTTAACTTGCCACTTTGTCCATATTTTGTAAGGTGGTATCAGGTCTGTCCCCGTCAGTTTGCCGTATGCATCAGCAGCGATGCGAGACAGACATCCATTAATCGATGTCACCTTCCAAGGCAGGGCAGTAAACATGAAAAACGTTGGTTTTATCGGCTGGCGCGGTATGGTCGGCTCAGTACTCATGCAACGCATGATTGAAGAACGCGACTTTGACGGGATCCGCCCAGTCTTTTTCTCTACCTCTCAACACGGCCAAGCCGCTCCGTCTTTCACCGGTCAGCAAGGTACGTTGCAAGATGCTTATGATATTGATGCGCTGAGTGCATTGGATATTATCATTACTTGTCAGGGTGGAGATTATACCAACGAAATTTATCCAAAGCTGCGAGAAACTGGCTGGCAAGGTTATTGGATTGACGCCGCGTCCTCTCTACGGATGCGCGATGACGCAATTATCATTCTGGACCCAGTAAACCACGGTGTCATTCAACAGGGGCTGGATAAAGGGATCAAAACCTTTGCCGGTGGTAACTGTACCGTCAGCCTGATGCTGATGTCATTGGGCGGTTTGTTTGCTAATGATTTGGTTGAGTGGGCATCTGTTGCCACTTATCAGGCAGCCTCTGGTGGTGGCGCACGTCACATGCGCGAATTGCTGACCCAAATGGGTATGTTGCACGCCGATGTGGCAAAAGAGCTGCAAGATCCTGCCTCAGCTATTTTGGATATCGAACGTAAAGTGACTGCGGCCACTCGCAGTGGCAAATTGCCGACCGACAACTTTGGCGTGCCCTTGGCGGGTAGTTTAATTCCGTGGATCGACAAAGCGCTGGATAACGGGCAGAGCCGTGAAGAGTGGAAAGGCCAGGCTGAAACCAACAAGATTTTGAATACCGGCAGTGTTATCCCGGTTGATGGTCTGTGTGTTCGTGTCGGCGCACTGCGTTGCCATAGCCAGGCTTTTACACTGAAGCTGAAAAAAGATGTGCCGCTGCCTGAAATTGAGCAATTGCTGGCAACTCACAATGACTGGGTTCGCGTTATCCCGAATGATCGCGAGTTGAGTATGCGCGAACTGACCCCAGCGGCAGTGACCGGTACGTTGAATACTCCTGTTGGCCGCCTGCGTAAATTGAATATGGGGCCGGAGTATCTCTCCGCCTTTACTGTGGGTGACCAATTGTTATGGGGCGCTGCTGAACCACTGCGCCGTATGCTGCGAATTTTGCTGTAATTTACTATCTCATCATGATGACAAGCCCTGATCTTATAGTCAGGGCTTGAGCTTAATGACAAAGCTGTTGATAACTTAGTGAGTGAAGGGTTTACCGCACCTCGGGGCACTCCGGTCGCTTTCGCGACTACGACCCCAACGGCACGATTCCCCTTCATTTGACTTTGTCAGCAGTCTGAAGCCCTGATCTTATAGTCAGGGCTGAGGTTAATGACAAAGTGCCCGTAACGGTGAAAACAGGCAGATCGTAAAGACGCCGTAAACCCCTCCCTGGGGGCTCGAGCCGCGCCGTCCCTGGCGCGGACGCTTTACTCTTCTACCTGCCTTCACCTTGCAAGATAGAGTTATCGAGGTTTGTCAGCAGTCAGGGCTTTTTTATGGCTGCATTTTTGCTGGGATAACGCATTAATCAAGACTGCCACAATCACAACAACTGGCTGATATTCAGTTCTTCCATCAAGCGGTAGTTATCTGAATAATCCACCGGAATGGCGATGACGGCCGGGCCTTGAGTATCCATTGCCTGATGTAATTTAACGGTTAATTCATCAGCAGATTCAACAGCAAAGCCTTTTGCCCCAAAGGATTCCGCGTACATTTTAAAATCTATCGGGCCAAAACTGACACCAGATGAGCGGTGGTATTTCTTCCGCTCCTGAATTTCCACCATGTTGTAGCCGTTATCCACCCAGATGATATGCAGCAGGTTACTTTTAAGCTGCACCGCAGTTTCCAACTCCATGCTGGATTGCATAAAACCCCCATCCCCAGAGACAGAAACCACTTTTTGCTGCGGATTTACCAGTGCAGCCGCAATGGCCCACGGCAGGGCGACGCCCATAGTCTGCTGGCCATTTGACATTAAAACTTGCCGGGCACGGAAGCTGTAGAGATAGCGGGCAATCCAAATATGGAAACTCCCCATATCGACACAAAGCGTCACGTCATTGTTGACAATATCCTGCATTGCCCGCACCAGCCGCAGTGGGTGGATGGCGAAACCATTCATTTTATCTGCACGATTGGCCAGGTCGCGCCGTTGACGACAGCGATCTTCCAGTATTGCCTGTGTTTGAGAGGTTAAAATTACCGGGCCATGTATCTGCTGATTGAGTACCTCCAATGTGGCGGCGATATCACCCAATAGCTCTTTTTCCGGCTGATAAGCTGCATCTATCTCAGCGGGTAAAATATCGATATGTATCAGTGTCGCCCGGCCGTTGTTCCATAACGCGGGGTCATACTCCACCGGGCTATAACCGATAGTGATAATCAAATCAGCTTGTTGCAGTAGTTTATCGCCCGCCTGATTATTAAATAACCCGACCCGCCCCGCAAAATGGTCGAAATGTGCTTGGTCAACCACACCGGCGGCCTGATAGGTGCTAGTGACCGGTATTTTGCTGTGATGAAGTAAGCGCCGAATCGCTTGCGCATTGGCCGGTTGGCTGGCCATTAATCCCAGTAACAAGATGGGGTTTTTCGCCTGATTAACTAATTTAGCCACAGCAATAATTTCATGGAGTGGTGCGCTACCGCTTTGTGGACAAACTTGATGAATTAGCGCCCGTCCGGTGATGGGTTTATTGAGAATATCTTGTGGCAAACTGACAAAGGCGGCCCCCTGTCTGCCAAACTCAGCGCTTCTGAAGGCATTCCCCAGCACTTCGCCAAGTGCCGCAGAAGCTGTCACTTCTGCGCTAAATTTAGTTACCGGGCGGAAGATGCTCACGGTATCCATACTTTGGTGGGTTATTTTCAAACTATCGGAGCGTTTAACCGCACCGCCTAACGCCACCACCGGATCCCCTTCGGAGGTCGCTGTAGCAAGGCCGGTAACCAGATTGGCACAACCCGGCCCGGAGGTCACCAGTGCGACACCGGCTTTACCGGTCAATCGACCAACCGCAGCGGCCATAAAGGCGGCATTCGCTTCATGACGTACCACGATGGTGTTGATGCTGGAATCTTCCAGTGAATCAAATACCCGATCAATTTTAGCGCCCGGAATGCCAAATACCTGTTTCACACCTTGCTGCTCTAAATGATTAACCACCAGATCGGCACCGCTTTTCCAGGCCAGAATATTAGGTTCGTTTATCATGATATAGCGTCCTTTTATGTCTTCGCTCTGCGCGGCGGATTAGCTCTCTACGGCGCAAATCGCGCTGTTGAGATTCTGTGGGGAAAGGTTTGCTGTAAGAAAATCTGGCTCCTGCGGCAGGTCGATAACCAATTTGGCGACAGTGCCAAAGGTCAGAATGCCGTCTTCCAGTTGGTAATCCAGCACGTGGCCACCGCCGCTGCGGTCATCGGTAATAAAATGTTCGTGATAACCAGCAACATTAATGCCTTGGGTATAGTTTGGGCTGCGAAAACCAATGATCACGCCATGTTGATGCTCAAACTCAAAGGTGGGTTGTTCGGCGATAGCTTCAAGCATGGGTTTATAGGGGCGCTGTTGGCGCGGCACGGTGCGGGTTTCAACATGGCTGAATTTGCCATCAATGCGGAGCGCACAAAACAGATTATCTGTTGCGGCAACATCGTTAATCACCTTGTGGAGCTGTTCCCGGCTCATTTTATGTTCGAATTGGCGTTTTTCAGTCGGTTGAAAAAAAGTCATCACTGCAAAAGGGGTTTTCTGCTGTGGTTGGGCGGAGCGGGCGCTGCCATCGGATCGTAATTGATAAATTTTACTGTTTAATGCGACGAGTTCGCCATCGAGATTGTTAAATGTTCCTAATCCAAAATCGCCGTGTTTCAATAACTCAGCCATTGTAACCTGGCCTTCGTAAACCCCGCTAATCAATGCGCTCATCAGTGAGGTTTGATAAATAATGCACTCTGGATGCTGGCCCTGATAAGCAATATAGCTTTTTGCCACCTCTTGAGCACACGAGCAATGCGATGCCATTGGTTCAGTCATATTCTTCCCCGCCCTTACGTAACATAAATTATATTTATATATAAGGTTGACGCCAAAAGAGCATAAGTACCAATATAGGAATCCCACTTTTTCGATATCAAAAATATATGGAATTACGTTATCTACGCTATTTTGTTGCAGTGGCTGCGGCGCGGCACTTCACCCGAGCAGCCGAAACGCTGGGTATTTCACAGCCGCCCCTGAGCCAACAGATCCAAAAATTGGAGCAAGAGATAGGCACACCGCTACTGCGCCGGTTAACGCGTGGGGTCGAATTGACCAATGCGGGGAAAGTGTTCTATGAGGATGCCTGTCATATATTGACGTTGACGGATGAAGCGATAAAACGGGCGAAAAGTATTGCACGCGGGGAAACGGGCAAGCTGCGGGTGGGTTTTGCCAGCTCGACCGCGTTTCAGCCCATAGTCTTACAGCTGCTCCATGCTTATCGGGAGAAATATCCGGAGGTGATATTGTCGCCCAGTGAAGAGACTATGCCGGTGTTAATGAATGATTTGCATAACGAACATATTGATGTGGCTTTTATCCGCCAGCCCTGTGATGCCAGTAATGAATTCACCTGCAAGGTGCTGGTGGAGGAAGATATGTTGTTGGTGCTGCCACATCATCATCCGCTGCACCGCTTGCCAAAAATCAATCTGCAAACACTACAGCATGAAAAACTGATTATTTTCCCACGAGAGGTTGGCCCCGGATTATATGATGCCATTATCACAGCTTGCTATCGTGCAGGGTTTCAACCTGAGTTAGGGCAGCAATCGCCACAGATGGTTTCGGCGATTGGCATGGTTTCTGCCGGTTTTGGTTTTACTCTGGTACCTCGTTCACTCACAACTATTCAGGCAAATAATGTCACTTATCATGAGATTGATGACAGCTTATTAAAAACCAAGATTACTTTGGCATGGCGGCGGCATGAACATTCAGCAGCGGTACTTAATATGGTGAATATCATTACTCGCAAAAAGCTATCCGCGGGTTAGCTCTCACTTGCGGTGATAAACGGCAGTTTAATGATGATACGGGTGAACTCCTCAGCTTTATTTATTACGGTTACACCGTATTCACTGCCATAACGTACTTTAATCCGCCGATCCACCAGGTTCATACCCAGCCCATCACCATTTGGCCGTGGTTGATACAATCCGGCATTATCCTCGACTTCCAGCACCAGAACATGCTCATCCAACTTGCCATGCAAGGTGATACGACCATTGCTGAACATCTGCGAAATACCGTGTTTGATGGCATTTTCTACCACCGGTTGTAGCGAAAATGCCGGTAAACGCGCCTCCATCAACTCATCTGGTAATGAAATTTCAACACTCAGGCGATCTGCAAACCGTGCTTTTTCTATTTCCAGATAAGCATTCACATGTTCAATTTCATCACTCAGTGTGACCACATCATGACTGCGTTTGAGGTTTTTGCGAAAGAATGTCGACAGAGACAGTACCAGTTTACGGGCATGGTCTGGGTTGCGCCGGATCACCACTGACAGAGTATTGAGCGCGTTAAACAGAAAATGTGGGTTGACCTGCGCGTGAAGCAGTTTGATTTCGGATTGTGCCAACATCTGTTTTTGCTGCTCAAATTCACCGGCCAGAATTTGGGCCGAGAGCAGGTGAGCAATGCCTTCACCCAATGTGCGGTTGATACTGGAGAACAGCTTGGTTTTCGGTTCATACAACTTGATGCTGCCAATCACCCGATGCTCTTCGCCGCGCAACGGGATAACCAAGGTAGAACCTAGCTTACAGGTCGGTGAAATTGAACAGGTATAGGGTACGGCGTTGCCGTCGGCGTAGACCACCTGATTCAGCTCAATCGCCCGGTGGGTATGGTCGGAAGTAATGGTTCCTCCCACTTTATGGTGGTCTGAGCCGGTGCCAATAAACGCCAGCAGTTTCTCACGGTCAGTGATGGCTACCGCGCCCACACCCAGTTCCTCATACAAAATACGCGCCACTCGCATACTGTTTTGCTGATCAAAACCGTGGCGCAATAATCCTTCCGCTCGCGCGGCAATTTGTAACGCTTTGGCTGAGAATGCGGTGGTGTATTTTTCAAAAATAGCCCGTCTATCCAATAAGATACGCATAAACATCGCGGCACCGATGGTGTTGGTTATCATCATTGGCAGGGCAATATTCTCAACTAATTCGACAGCTTCATGGAAGGGGCGCGCCACTGCCAGAATAATCAACATTTGCAGGACTTCGGCTACCAAGGTAATAGCGGCGACAACCAAGGGCTGGAATAACAGGTCGAGGCGATTTTTGCGGATCAAATAGCTATGGAGTAGCCCGCCTAATAACCCTTCGGTGATGGTAGATAACATACAGGCGGTGGCGGTCATTCCTCCCATGGAGTAGCGATGTAAGCCGCCCGTTAGCCCCACCAGAAAACCGACTGATGGCCCCCCCAACACGCCACCTAATACGGCACCGATAGCGCGGGTATTGGCGATGGAGTCATCAATATGCAAACCAAAATAGGTTCCCATGATGCAAAACATGGAAAACGTGAGGTAGCACACCAGTTTATGGGGCAACCTAATGGTAACCTGCATTAAGGGGATAAATAGCGGTGTTTTGCTCAACAGATAGGCGATGACCAGATAGACACACATCTGTTGTAAAAGGGAAAAAATCAGTTCGACCTGGCTAACGCCCATGTTGGATGACCACTGTTATTACTAAGATTATTTATTGCTGCCGCTATTGTAGCCAGATTTCTCGACCGAGAAGTTAGCCCGCCCCTTGTTTTAACAAAAAAGCCCTATGGGGCCAAAAATCGTGTCAGCTTGTTGTTTTACTCATTTCGTCTGGCGGGTATCACAAGTTTCTTTGTGCGACTCATAACGGCATTTCCATCATCTATGTGTTTCTTGCACAGCTTAATCTTCTTTTTTTTCACTTATTTGCGTGAGAAAAAATTTCATTAATCATAAGCCAATTTTTTTAGCTCTCATTGACTATGCTTATAGTTTGGCAAGAAAAGTTATCGCTTCAGGGTGCGACTTTCAGAACAACGGATTAAGGCATTAAGTCCATTTATTGACCTTGATCATGCCTCATACATTAAATGGATTGCATGATTAATGCGCTGGATTTGGACAGCATATTTAAAATTTCATCATAAAATCATGCTATTAGTCAAAGGAAGAAGATATGTCAGTACTTCCCGACCGTCAGGTGATTAATCAGATTATTTCCGGCCATTATGCCGATCCTTTTTCCGTATTGGGTATGCACCAAACAGAGCGAGGATTACAGGTTTGTGCGTTATTGCCAGATGCCCAAGAGGTTTGGCTTATTGATACCAAGACGGGGCGTCGAGTCGCTCAATTGGATTGTGAAGATCCCCGTGGTTTTTTTGCTGTACAACTTACCCGTCGTAAAAACCCCTTCCGCTATCAATTTGCTGTTACCTGGCAAGAAAGTACACAAATCATCGAAGATCCCTACCGATTTGGCACTTTATTGCAGGATATCGATACCTGGTTATTGGCTGAAGGTACCCATTTACGCCCTTATGAACGCTTAGGGGCGCATTTGATGAGTCTGGACGAGGTGCCGGGAGTCAGCTTCGCTGTTTGGGCGCCAAATGCCCAGCGTGTCTCTGTGGTGGGGGAATTTAACTTTTGGGATGGCCGCCGTCACCCCATGCGGCTACGGCGAGAAAACGGTATTTGGGAGCTATTCCTGCCCGGTGTGCAGGCGGGGCAGCTGTATAAGTTTGAGATAATAGATTGCCACGGTCAGGTGCGGTTAAAAGCGGATCCCTACGCCTTTAAAGCCCAGATGCGGCCAGAAACAGCCTCATTGATCAGTCCGTTGCCCGATGTGGTCGAAAATACTCCTGCTCGACAAAAAGCCAATGACTTGCGTTCACCTATTTCTATTTATGAAGTCCATCTTGGTTCGTGGCGACGCCATACCGACAATAATTTTTGGCTTAGTTATGGCGAATTAGCCGATCAATTGGTCGAATACGTCAAATATATGGGCTTTACCCATGTGGAATTGCTGCCGATTAATGAGCATCCGTTTGATGGTAGTTGGGGCTATCAACCACTAGGGTTATACGCCCCGACCCGCCGCTTTGGCACACCACAAGATTTCAAAGATTTTGTCGCCAAATTCCATGAAGCCGGAATTAACGTCATTCTTGACTGGGTTCCGGGTCATTTCCCCAGTGATGAGCATGGTTTATCGACCTTTGATGGAACCGCATTATATGAATATGCCGATCCGCGTGAAGGCTACCATCAGGACTGGAATACCCTGATTTATAACTATGGTCGCAATGAAGTTCGCAACTATTTAGCGGGAAATGCATTCTACTGGATGGAGCGTTTTGGCATTGATGCATTACGTATTGATGCTGTTGCTTCAATGATTTACCGCGATTACAGCCGTGCCGAAGGGCAATGGGTGCCCAATTATTACGGTGGGCGCGAAAATCTGGAGGCGATTGCCTTCTTGCGTTATACCAACCACACCATCGGTGTTGAGCGCCCCGGTGGTGTCACTATGGCTGAGGAGTCTACTGACTTCCCTGGGGTGACATTACCTCCTGATGCGGGTGGATTGGGCTTTAACTACAAGTGGAATATGGGCTGGATGCATGACACGCTCAATTACATGCAATGTGATCCTGTTCACCGCAAATATCATCATAATCTAATGACTTTCGGTATGTTATACGCCTATACCGAGAACTTTATTTTACCGATCTCTCACGATGAAGTGGTGCATGGCAAGCGTTCAGTCCTTGATCGTATGCCAGGTGATGCATGGCAGAAATTTGCTAACTTGCGGGCCTATTATGGGTTTATGTGGGCGCATCCAGGCAAAAAATTGCTGTTTATGGGATGTGAATTCGCCCAAGGGCGTGAGTGGAATTTCGATACCAGCCTGGACTGGCATTTGCTGGATGACGAAAACGGCTGGCATAAAGGAGTACAGCGCTGGGTTCGTGATCTTAACCATTGTTATCAGCAATATGCGCCACTTTATGAGTTGGATTACCAACCGGCTGGCTTTGAGTGGTTGGTGGTGGATGACCATGAAAACTCGGTATTTGCTTTCCTGCGCCGTGACGCTGATGGTAACGAACTGATTGTTATTAGTAATTTCACGCCAGTTCCACGTTACAACTACCGCGTAGGTGTCCCGCAGAGCGGGCATTACCGTGAAGTGTTGAACTCTGATTCAGCGTTCTATCGTGGCAGCAATATGGGTAATCAGGGCGGTATTCATAGCCACCCGGTGAGCAGCCATAACCACGCGCATTCATTGCTGCTAACTCTGCCACCGCTGTCGACTATTTATCTGACACGGGGGGGGTAGGATGACGACGCTGACGAGTGGCTCCCCGACGCCAATGGGTGCTCATTTTGATGGTGTCGGGATAAATTTCACTTTGTTTTCGGCCCATGCAGAGCAGGTGGAACTGTGCCTGTTTGATGATAATAACCAGGAGCTGCGGATACCGTTACCGGCCCGCAGTGGGGATATCTGGCATGGCTATCTTCCCGGAGGAAAGCCGGGGCAGCGCTATGGTTACCGTGTCAGTGGGCCATTTAACCCGCAACAAGGCCACCGTTTTAATCCCCACAAGCTATTGATAGACCCTTATGCTCGTGCGCTGGATAGAAAAGTGGGTGATGACCCCAGCTTACAGGGTGGGGTGAGTCAGCCCGATTATCGCGACAGTGCTGCTGTAGCTCCAAAGTGTATTGTGGTGCATGAAGAATATGATTGGCAGGGGGATCGCCGACCAACCATTCCTTGGGGCAATACCGTCATTTATGAAGCCCATGTACGCGGCTTAACTCAATTGCACCCGGATATTCCGGCAGATCTGCGTGGCACGTACGCCGGTTTGGCTCATCCAGCCATGATTCAATACTTGCAAAAACTGGGTATAACGACGTTGGAGTTGCTACCAGTGCAATTCCATATTGATGAGCCACGGTTGCAGAAGATGGGGCTGAGTAATTACTGGGGCTATAACGTACTCGCTCCCTATGCGGTTGACCCGGATTATGCTTCTGGTCGTGAAGGGATATCCCCTCTGCGAGAGTTGCGCGATGCAGTGAAAGCACTGCATCAAGCCGGTATTGAAGTGATTTTGGATGTGGTATTCAACCACAGTGCAGAGCTGGATGTGTTTGGCCCCACTCTGTGTCAGCGTGGGATCGACAATGCCAGCTACTACTGGCTCACCTCTGAGGGTGAATATGACAACATGACCGGTTGTGGCAATACATTGCGCCTTAGCCAACCTTATGTGATGCAGTGGGTGCTTGATTGCCTGCGTTATTGGGTTGATAGCTGCCACATTGATGGTTTCCGCTTTGATTTGGGGACGGTTTTGGGGCGCTCACCGGCTTTCGACCAACATGCTCCTTTGTTTGCCGCACTGGCGGCTGATAAACAGCTTTGTAATTGCAAGATGATTGCAGAGCCTTGGGATATCGGCTTGGGGGGGTATCAATTGGGTAACTTTCCCACCGGTTTTAGCGAATGGAATGACCAATATCGCGATGCCATGCGCCGCTTCTGGTTACGCGGCGATTTACCTTTGGGGCAATTCGCCCAGCACTTTGCAGCATCCAGCAATTTATTCAAACATCGGGAGCGTTTGCCTTCCGCTAGCATCAATCAAATTACCGCCCACGATGGTTTTACCCTGCAAGATTTGCTGTGTTTTAACCAAAAACACAACCAAATCAACGGAGAAGAAAACCGTGATGGCAGTGATAACAATCTGAGCAATAATTTTGGTAGTGAAGGTTTGGTGGCGGATGACGCTATCTGGCAACGGCGCAAAGCGTGCCAGCGCGCATTACTGACCACTTTGTTACTTTCACAGGGTACACCGATGTTGCTGGCTGGCGATGAGCACGGCCATAGTCAGCAGGGCAACAACAATGCGTATTGTCAGAACAACATTCTCACCTGGCTCGACTGGGGGAGCGCAGATCGAGAATTAACGGCATTTACTGCCGAACTTATTCGGTTACGCCAGCAGATTCCGGCTCTGATTCAAGATTCATGGTGGGAAGACGGCGATGGCAATGTGCAATGGCTGGATAGTCAGGGCGAAGCGCTGAGTGATGGGGCTTGGGAGCAGGGTTGCCAGAAACAACTACAAATACGGTTATCTCAGCGCTGGCTGGTGGTGATTAATGCCACTGATCAAGCGTGTGAAATGCATTTACCTGTGGGGGAATGGGTGGTGATTCCTCCTTTTGAGCCGTCAGAGCATACGGAACCATTAACCGTATGGAATGGGTCTGCGCATACCGTTTGCGTGCTCACACAGAAATTTTAAGGAGTTTTCATGGTTAAGTTTGAGAACAAAGACCCACTGATGTTAGCTCGATTATTGCCGAATAAATCTGTCGCGCTGATTCTGGCGGGTGGCCGTGGTTCACGGCTGAAAGATTTAACGGCGACCCGTGCTAAACCCGCAGTTCATTTTGGCGGCAAGTTTCGCATTATTGATTTTGCCCTTTCCAACTGTCTGAATTCGGGTATCCGGCGTATTGGCGTGATAACGCAATATCAGTCACATAGCTTGGTTCAACATATTCAACGTGGTTGGTCATTCCTCAATGAGGAAATGAACGAATTTGTCGATTTATTGCCAGCCCAGCAGCGCCTGAGCACTGAGCAGTGGTACAAAGGAACCGCAGATGCGGTTTATCAGAATCTGGATATTATCCGGCGCTACAAAGCGGAACATATCGTCATTCTGGCGGGTGACCATATTTACAAGATGGATTACTCCCGCATGTTGCTCGACCACGCCGAGAAAGGCGCTGAGTGTACTGTGGCGTGTATTCCAGTCCCCATTACCGAGGCCACTGAATTTGGTGTCATGGAGGTTGCCGAGGATTATCAGATAACCGCTTTCTATGAAAAACCGGCTAATCCTCCTGCAATGCCAGGCCGACCGGATATGGCCCTCGCCAGTATGGGCATCTACATTTTCAATACGGATTATCTGTTTAAATTATTAGAAGAAGATCAGAAAACTCCCGGCTCCAGCCATGATTTTGGTAAAGATATCATCCCCAAATTGACTGAGCAAAGAGTGGCCTGGGCACATCCATTCGACCTTTCCTGTGTGACATCTAATGCTGAACTGCCGCCTTACTGGCGTGATGTTGGGACGCTGGATGCCTACTGGCGCGCCAACCTCGACTTGGCATCGGTGACGCCAGAGCTGGATATGTATGACCGCGATTGGCCTATTCGGACTCATATGGAGCCGCTGCCACCTGCCAAGTTTGTGCAGGACCGCTCCGGTAGCCACGGTATGACCATGAACTCGTTGGTTTCCGGTGGTTGCATTGTTTCCGGTTCGGTGGTGGTGCACTCAGTGCTATTCCCTCGGGTGCGGGTGAACTCGTTTTGCACCATTGATTCCACATTACTGCTGCCGGATGTCAATGTGGGCCGTTCGTGCCGCTTGCGCCGCTGCATTATTGATCGTGCCTGCCAGATACCCGAGGGGACGGTTATTGGAGAAAACGCCGAAGAAGACAGCAAGCGTTTTTATCGCTCTGAGGGCGGGGTGGTGTTAGTGACCCGTGCGATGCTAGCCAAGCTGGCCGAAAAATAGGGCTATCGAATTTTATCATTTATTAAGCGAGTACCTTAATACCCAAATTAATTGGAGTGGCAGGTAGGCGGCAAACGAGGGTATCCCGATGAGCTGACACAGGTCAGTGATTCGGGTGCCTGAGAGCAGCTAACAACCCTGCCGCTTCAAGTAAGAAGGGTATAAATAGGAGTCATGATGCGGGTTCTACACGTATGTTCTGAGCTATTCCCGTTGTTAAAAACCGGGGGATTGGCTGACGTTGTTGGTGCTTTACCTGCCGCTCAAATTGCTGAGGGGGCCGATGTCAGGGTTATGTTGCCGGGGTTCCCTGACTTACGCCGTGGCATCCCAGACACGGTTTTGGTCAGGGAGATTGATACCTTTGCTGGCCGTGTTTCATTACGTTATGGCCATTATCAGGGGATTGGTATTTATCTGATTGATGCACCAGGCCTCTATGACCGGGCAGGAAGCCCGTACCACGACCAATCTTTACATGCTTATGCTGATAACTATCGCCGTTTTGCATTACTGGGATGGATGGCTTGTGAACTGGCTTGTGGCC
This sequence comes from Yersinia enterocolitica subsp. enterocolitica, assembly GCF_901472495.1. Classification (NCBI taxonomy): domain Bacteria; kingdom Pseudomonadati; phylum Pseudomonadota; class Gammaproteobacteria; order Enterobacterales; family Yersiniaceae; genus Yersinia; species Yersinia enterocolitica. The sequence goes on along the minus strand of NZ_LR590469.1, from coordinate 3,075,230 downwards.
TGGATGGTTATTGGCGTCCAGAGGTAGTGCATGCCCATGATTGGCATGCCGGGCTAGCTTGTGCTTATCTCGCGGCACGTGGCCGGCCGGCACGTTCAGTATTTACCGTCCATAATTTGGCATATCAAGGGCTGTTCTCGGGGCACCATTTGGCTGAAATACAGCTGCCAGCCGCATTTTTCCAAATGTATGGGCTGGAGTTTTATGGCCAAATTTCCTATCTGAAAGCCGGATTGTTCTTTGCTGACCATGTCACCACCGTTAGCCCGACCTATGCCAAGGAAATTACCCAACCTGCCTTCGGCTACGGCATGGAGGGGTTGCTACAAGAGCGGGCCAGTCAGGGGCGATTAACCGGGATCCTCAATGGGGTGGACAGTGATATCTGGGACCCACAAACGGATACTTTGCTCCATGCCCGCTATGATGCAGAAGACCTGCAAAAGAAAGCGGTAAATAAAACTCATCTGCAAACCACAATGGGGTTGGAGGTGACGGAGAAGAAACCTATTTTTGCGGTGGTCAGCAGGCTGACGGAACAAAAAGGGCTAGATTTGGTGCTGGAAGCGTTGCCCGATTTACTACAATTGGGAGGGCAATTGGTTGTTCTGGGGGCGGGTGATGCCATTTTACAAGAGGCATTCCTGGCGGCTGCAGCAGACTATTCCGGTCAGGTTGGGGTACAAATAGGCTATCACGAGGCATTTTCACACCGAATTATTGCCGGTGCGGATGTGATTCTGGTGCCTAGTCGTTTTGAACCTTGTGGGCTAACACAGTTGTATGGCTTGAAGTATGGCACTTTGCCACTGGTCCGGCATACGGGCGGGTTGGCAGATACCGTGGTGGATTGCGCGCTGGAGAATCTGGCAGACGGCAGTGCCTCGGGGTTTGTGTTTGATGAATGCGATGCACAAGCATTGGTGCGGGCGATTCGCCGTGCTTTTGTTCTGTGGAGCCGACCAAAACATTGGCGTCACGTTCAGCGCCACGCGATGGGGTTGGACTTTGGTTGGCAAGTAGCAGCGGCAGACTATCTGTCACTTTATCGGCGTCTGTGATTTCTCGTTGCCGATTTGTTGTAACCACTAATTGGGAAAACCGCTATGACATCACCGTTCAGTTATACCTCACCTGTTGTCAGTGTGGACGCGCTGAAACACTCCATTGCCTACAAACTAATGTTTATTGTAGGCAAAGATCCCTCTATTGCGACTCAGCACGATTGGCTGAATGCGACTTTATTTGCCGTGCGTGACCGGATGGTTGAACGCTGGCTGCGCTCTAATCGCGCACAATTATCCCAAGACGTTCGGCAGGTTTATTATCTGTCGATGGAGTTTCTCTTGGGACGAACGCTTTCTAATGCACTGTTATCGATGGGGATTTATGAAGATATCGAACAGGCTTTGGATGAAATGGGCCTCAATCTGTCGGAGCTGCTGCAAGAAGAGAATGACCCTGGTTTAGGTAATGGTGGCTTAGGGCGGCTGGCGGCCTGTTTTCTCGACTCACTGGCCACATTAGCACTTCCTGGTCGCGGCTATGGCATTCGCTATGAATATGGCATGTTCAGCCAGAAAATCGTCAATGGTCAGCAGATGGAGTCGCCAGATAACTGGCTGGAATATGGCAATGCCTGGGAGTTTCCACGGCACAATACCCGCTATAAAGTGCGTTTTGGTGGCCGTATTCAGCAGGAAGGCAGCAAAACTCGTTGGCTGGAAACGGAAGAAATTCTTGCCTGTGCCTATGATCAAATCATTCCTGGTTTTGATACAGATGCTACTAATACTCTGCGTTTATGGTCTGCACAGGCCAGTAATGAGATCAATCTGGGTAAATTCAATCAGGGTGATTACTTCGCAGCGGTAGAAGATAAAAACTATTCAGAAAACGTATCTCGGGTACTTTATCCCGATGACTCGACCTACTCTGGGCGCGAATTGCGCCTGCGGCAAGAGTACTTTTTAGTTTCCGCCACGGTGCAGGATATTCTCAACCGCCATTGGATGATGCACCAAACATTTGAGAATTTGGCTGATAAGATTGCTATTCACCTGAATGATACCCATCCGGTGCTTTCTATCCCTGAAATGATGCGTCTGCTGATTGATGAGCATAAATTTAGTTGGATGGATGCCTGGGATGTGGTGCAGCAAGTATTCTCTTACACCAACCACACTCTGATGAGCGAAGCACTGGAAACCTGGCCTATCGACATGATTGGCAAAATCCTGCCGCGCCATCTGCAAATCATCTTTGAAATCAATGACCATTTCCTCAAACTGGTACAAGAGCAATATCCAAATGAACCCGAATTGCTGCCACGAGTATCGGTTATTGATGAAAACCATGGTCGACGTGTGCGTATGGCCTGGCTTGCGGTGATTGCCAGTCATAAAGTGAATGGCGTGTCAGCGCTACATTCAGAGTTGATGGTGCAATCGCTGTTTGCTGATTTTGCCCGTATCTTCCCGAACCGCTTCTGCAATAAAACCAATGGGGTTACGCCACGGCGCTGGCTGGGGTTAGCTAACCGGCCATTGGCCGCAGTATTGGATGACAGTATCGGCCATAACTGGCGTACAGATTTGGGCCAACTCAGTGAGCTGAAAAACAATATTGATTACGTGAGCTTCTTGCGGGCAGTGCAAAAAGCCAAGCTGGAGAACAAAAAGCAGCTGGCTATCTATATTGCGCAAAAGCTGAATATTGTGGTGAATCCGGCGGCGCTGTTTGATGTACAAATCAAGCGTATTCATGAGTACAAACGACAACTGTTGAATGTTCTGCATGTGATAACCCGCTATAACCGCATTCTTGAAGCTCCTGATGAGAAGTGGGTACCACGAGTGGTGATTTTTGCCGGTAAAGCCGCATCAGCTTATTACAATGCGAAACAAATCATTCGGTTGATCAATGATGTAGCCAAGGTGATCAATAACGATCCGCGCATTAATAACCTGCTAAAAGTGGTGTTCATCCCGAACTACAGTGTCAGTCTGGCGCAGTTGATCATTCCAGCAGCTGATCTTTCCGAACAGATCTCGCTGGCGGGTACTGAGGCATCGGGAACCAGTAATATGAAATTTGCGCTGAACGGTGCTCTGACTATCGGTACCCTGGATGGGGCAAATATCGAGATACAAGAACATGTGGGTGAGGAAAATATCTTTATCTTTGGTAATACCACCGAGCAGGTCGAGGCACTGCGTAACAATGGCTACAACCCACGTGACTATTACAACAACGATCCAGAACTGAATCAGGTATTAACGCAGATTGCTACCGGCACTTTCAGCCCGGAAGAGCCTCATCGATACACCAGTCTGTTTGATTCACTGGTCAATTTGGGTGATCACTATCAGTTGCTGGCGGATTATCGCAGCTATGTGGATACCCAAGAGCGCGTCGATATGCTCTACCGCCATCCAGACGAATGGACACGTAAAACCATACTCAATATTGCCAATATGGGCTATTTCTCTTCGGATCGGACTATTCAAGAGTATGCCGATGACATTTGGCATATTAAGCCAATAAGATTGTAGCTGTTTGGATGTATTCACTGAGCGAATAAAAAACCCTCTTCAACAGTGAGCTGTGAAGAGGGTCTTTTAACAGATAGATGACGGGAATTTGTTATCAGGAGACCAAAGACAGGGTCTGTTGTTTCTCAGCTTGTACTTGCGCCAGCCATTCAGCCACTCGCTGTTTCTGCACATCATCCAGAGTCATGCCTAACTTAGTGCGACGCCAGATTGCATCATCAAGTTCAACCACCCACTCTTTTTCAACCAGATAGCGCAATTCTGCTTCATATAGACCGTGGCCGAAGTGTTCGCCCAAGCTTTCGATGCTGGTGGCATCAGCCAAAATCAGCTCGCTATGACTGCCATAGGTACGGGTATAGCGGCGCGCCAGCCCTTCAGGTAGCCAGTTATAGCGATGGCGTAATTGCACGGTATAGTTATCACGGCTGCCACCAATATCCCCGCCCGGTAACGAGCCGGTTTTCGTCCATGCTGGGCCGACATTTGGATAGTAGCCGGACAGTTTTTCCAGTGCATGTTCTGCCAGCTTGCGGTAAGTGGTCAGTTTGCCACCAAATACTGATAGCAGTGGTGCTTTGCCGCCTTCATCGGCGACATCCAGTGTGTAATCACGGGTAACCGCTTGCGGTGAATCTGATTCATCATCACACAGCGGACGAACGCCAGAGTAAGTCCAGACGATATCGTCGCGGCCCAGTTGCTTTTTAAAGTGGTCGTTATAGACCTTCAGCAGGTAATCAATTTCCTGATCGTCGATCTTCACATCTTTCGGATCGCCGTGGTATTCCACATCAGTGGTACCGATGATGGAATATTCATCCAACCAAGGAATGACGAAGACAATACGGTGGTCTTCGTTTTGCAGAATATAGGCTTGTGGTTGGTTATGAACCCGTGGCACCACAATATGGCTACCTTTGATCAGGCGGATACCATAAGGTGATTTCAGTTTCAGACCATCATCAAAGAACTGTTTAACCCACGGGCCGGTAGCATTGACTAACCCTTTGGCGCGCCAGGTAAAGGTTTTGCCGGTGTTGGCATCGACCGCTTCCACCATCCATAGGCCTTGTTCACGCCAGGCGCGAGTCACTTTGGTGCGAGTACGTACTTCGCCGCCACGTTCGACCACTTCCTGAGCATTCAGCACTACCAGGCGGGCATCATCGACCCAGCAGTCAGAATATTCGAAACCGCGCACTAACTCGGGCTTCAATACTGATTCGGGTCCAAAGCGTAGCCCTTTACTGGCGGGCAGGCTGGTACGTTTGCCCAAATGATCGTACAAGAATAAGCCGGTACGAATCATCCACGCCGGGCGCAGATGGGGCTGATGGGGCAGGCGAAAGCGCATTGGGAAAGCGATATGAGGAGCCAGTTTCAGCAAAACCTCACGTTCGGCCAATGCTTCACTGACCAACCGGAATTCATAGTGTTCCAGGTAACGTAAACCACCGTGGATAAGTTTGGAGCTGGCAGAAGACGTAGCACAGGCCAAATCTTGTGCTTCCAGCAGCAGAACGGACAGGCCACGCCCTGCAGCGTCCGCAGCGATACCGGCACCATTAATGCCGCCACCGATCACGATCAAGTCTTTGGTTTCCATGCTTACTCCCTCCAAATGTTCGAAACAGCTCTTTAATGTTCGTTTTCGCTCACGATTGTAATCAAAAACCAACAAACAAGCCAAGACTTAACCAAAAAAAAACATTTATGCGTGATGGGAGTAACAGTTTTGTTATCAAAATGTGGGAGGAAGTCTAGATTTGGCTTTGTTTTTGGTGATTAGGTTGTTCGGTGTTCGGTGTTCCGATTCGGTTGTTAGAGCACTTGAGTTGACTTAACCTGCGATGAACCAACCGGCAAAGGGGCCATAAGCGTGGCTCCTTGTGCAATCCCGCGCTTGCGCGAAATATTACTGCTATTCGCAGTCCCGTCCATGGGACTCACCCCTTCGGGGCCACTGCAAGCAGCGTTCAAATCTGCTTCCGGCAGATTTGTCCATGGCGGCTCACTCGGGCCACCGTCTTTGTCGGTAATATTCCTGATTGTGCTCAACATCAAAAGAGAAAATCAAAATCATGGTTTTTGGTCTTGATGTTAAAAGCACATTTGAGCAGCCGAATGAAGAATGGAGCAAGGGAAATCCGCCATATACGGCGGATTTAGGCGTCATGAGCAGGGATGCGAATAAAGCCGTCCCGCCAGTGAAATGATAAGTGAGGGAACCCACGCAGTGGGCAGGCGATACGTGCGAAGCGCGGGATTCCACAAGGGGGCGCGCCCGCACCCTTTGGCGGTTGAGGCTACGGAGGTTAAGTAAACTCCGTTGCTTTAACAACCGAACCTGACCACCATATTAAATAACCAAAATAAAACTCACGCTACCGCAGGTGGCTTAGGCTTAACATCCAACGGCAACGGAATATAGGCTCGAATCCGTAATCCACCTCGCTCGCTGGTGCCGATATCCAACGAACCGGCGTGCGCATCAATAATTCGCTGCACAATGGCCAGCCCTAACCCGGTGCCACTGGTACTACGGGCGCTATCACCACGGACAAAAGGCTGGAACAGATGCTTCAAATCTTCCGGCTTAATACCTGGCCCATCATCTTCCACCTGGAACCAAGCTCGCTGTAGCTCTGTGCCACTGCTCACTTTTATCCAACCATTTCCGTAGCGGGCGGCGTTCACCACCATATTCGCCAAAGCGCGCTTAATCGATAACGGGTGAATATCCACCATGACCTCGCCTTCACATAAATCTGTTTCAATCACCCGCTCATAGCCGCTTTCAGCCGCAATAACTTCACCCAACACCGCATTAAGGTCGCTCGGTTCGGTCGGCATTTCCTGCCCAGTGCGCAGATAATCAATAAACTGCTCGATAATGGCATTACACTCTTCAATATCCTTGTTGATTGACTCAGACAAATAGCCGTCGGCTTCACTCATCATTTCTGTCGCCAAACGGATACGGGTCAATGGCGTACGCAAGTCATGACTGACCCCCGCCATTAACAAGGTGCGGTCATCAGCCAACAACTTCACGCCAGCCGCCATTTGGTTAAATGCCCGGGTAACAGAGCGGACCTCAGAAGCACCATATTCGCGCAGCGGTGGCGGAATGATGCCCTTACCGACCTGCAAAGCCGCATGTTCCAGTTCAACCAAGGGTCGATTCTGAATACGGATAAACAGCCAGGCACCGCCAACCGCCAGTAACATGATGGCCAAGGTATAACGGAACAGCGGCGAGAAGTCGCCCTGATGGATCTCGGTTAATGGCACCCTCACCCAGATATCCGGCGACAACCACGTCTTTAGCCAGACAACCGGGGAGTTTTTGTTCACTTCGACCCGAACATCGGTTGGCCCACCCAACTGTTGGGCCATTTGATCACTGAGAAATTTGTAATGCTGTGCCCAACGCAGGCCACTTTCCTCTGCCGCAGCATTGGTATAAAGCGAAATCCCCAATTCACGGTAAATCTCACGCCGAAACGCTGGCGGGACTTCAAGTAGCGTGCCATCTTCCAGTTGCAGCCGATCAGTCATCAGCATACGGACTTCATATGCCAATACTTTATTAAACTGCTGCAAACTGGGCAAAATGGCGAAATTCAGTACCACCAGATACGTCGTGACCAGGCTGACAAATAGCAAGGTCACAATCAGTAATAAGGTTCGGGCAAATGAGCTACGTGGAGAAAAGCGCCATCGCCTCATGCTTTACTGCCGTCCGGCACAAATACGTAGCCCAAGCCCCATACGGTTTGGATATAGCGTGGATGAGCTGGATCTTCTTCTACCATGCGGCGCAAACGTGAAATCTGTACGTCGATAGAGCGTTCCATTGCACTGTATTCACGGCCACGAGCCAAATTCATCAGTTTATCGCGAGACAATGGCTCACGCGGATGGCTGACTAACGCTTTCAGCACTGCAAACTCGCCGCTGGTCAGTGGCATAGGTTCATCTTCACGGAACATCTCGCGGGTACCCAAGTTCAGTTTGAACTTACCAAAGGCAATCACCGCTTCTTCTTGTGAAGGGGCACCTGGAAGTTCGTTGGCCTGACGGCGTAGCACCGCGCGGATACGAGCCAGCAGTTCGCGTGGGTTAAATGGCTTTGGAATATAGTCATCGGCACCAATTTCCAGCCCGACGATACGGTCAACTTCTTCACCCTTTGCCGTCACCATAATGATAGGCATTGGGTTACTTTGACTGCGCAGACGGCGGCAGATAGACAGGCCATCTTCCCCCGGTAACATCAGGTCGAGCACCATCAGGTGGAAGGACTCACGAGTTAGCAAGCGATCCATCTGTTCAGCATTGGCAACACTGCGCACCTGGAAACCTTGCTCTGTCAGGTAACGTTCCAATAGCGCGCGTAGGCGCATATCGTCATCAACGACCAGAATCTTGTGATTCTCTTGCATTTTATTACTCCCAAAGGCCGTATTGCCCGAATCTACACATTGTTAGAAAAACTCACTCTAACAGACAGCAATTTATGGTATACATTCTAGTCGAAATTGTTACAAAGCTTATTGTCAGGCTTAATTATCAACACTTTCATCAAATGGGCGGTAGCGAATATCTAGAATCCAGTAGGTCGCCTCACCATTTGGTGTCTGAACCGTCACCTCATCATCGACCTGTTTACCTATCAAGGCTCGGGCCACCGGTGAATCGATAGAAATCCATTTTTTCGCCGGATCGAACTCATCTGGCCCCACCAAACGGAAGATGCGCTGTTCTCCTGATTCATTTTCAACCCGCACCCAGGCACCAAAATAGACTTTCCCTTCCTGGCGAGGATCGGGATCAACAATTTTCAACACTTCAAGCCGCTTGGTTAGAAAGCGCACCCGACGATCAATTTCCCGCAGGCGCTTCTTACCGTAGATATATTCGGCATTTTCCGAACGGTCACCCATAGCCGCTGCTTCAGATACCGCTTGTGTCACCACCGGCCGCTCTTCTCGCCATAGGTAATGCAGCTCACGATCCAGCGCCTGCCAGCCCTCGCGGGTTATGTAGTTGCTTTTAGCCATTCGCTAATCCAATCATTATGGTTGGGTTTAATACCACGCAATATAACGCAATAACGAAACTTTCTGGCAATAAGTTGATTTCCCCATTATCCAATGGGTTGCCCCCCACTTTCGCGTTGCATCTTGCTCACAAGAGATCTGTAGTTTCTCTCATTTGAAACTGGCTCTGTTGACTTTTTAACCAGTGAAATTTAGAACAAGAAGTGAGTGGTCAACCACTTGTTAATATTCATTAACTGAATGTTGTATATGAGTTTATTTACCTAATGGAGAGTACAAAAATGGAAATCATTATTCTAGAAACCAAATTACCGGCACAAGACACACCTCGTCCGGCCGCCGACCAATAATAACCGAAACCTCCCTGGAACATGAGGGAGGTTAGTTTATGTCTTAGTTCGTATAACGTTACACCATGGAGCGAACACGTATGGATGATTCTAAGCCCTTACTGTTACCTCATATTACGCTATCAACCAATACAGCCTTACGAGCAGGGGTCTTGCTGACCATTACCGATCTTGCTGAATGGGATCATCCTTATTTGTTTAAAGTCAGCGCAACGCGTTTTCGACATGCTCATCAATTGCCAGAATTAGAAGAAAACTTATTGCCGCTTCCCAGCACTCAGGGCATTTGCCGGTTCTTGCAGATGGCGGCTCAACAGCACCCGTTCGTCTATAAAAGTTGCGTGGCCGTTCTGGAGAAAACGGCGCGGCGAGTCGAGGAAATTCGCCAGTTTTATCACCATGTAGCAGCTCAACATGCTTTGCATGACGATGTTGTCATACCGCTGATAACACATGCCGAAACCGATGAAGAGTATGACCATCTCAATTCATTAAGTTTATTCTCAGCTTGCTATGGTGCCTTGCCGATAACTATTGCTGGGGCAGCATTGAAATTCGCCTATGGTTTTACTGAAGCGCTTTATCTCTGGCAATGCCACCTGCTGGATGTTTATTTGCATCAACCATTGGGTGAAGGCCACCGTAGCCGTCGATCTGCTTAGGCCACTCATTGATGCGGTTCTGGAAACGCCCTCAGCCGATGCTGCCAATTGCTACCATTTTTGTTTTTAAAAATCGCAATTACTGCCGCTTCCTGCTGGTCAACAGTTTGTTATGGATGCTGCATGCCCAGCTTTATTCCACCATCCCCCTCTATACCCGCGAAACATTGGATGACGAAAGTCATCTGACACTATTTTTTATGGTGGAAGCGCTATGTGTCATGGTGTTGCAGCATTGGGTTAATCTCTATATTAATCAGCATATTCCATCTTATTATCCTGCCGTCACTCTGATGCTATTCTCTGTTTCTTTTTTCCTAATTTATCTTGCGCAGGATAGGGTACTGATTCTATGGGCGGCGGGGGTTTTCTCCCTGGCTCTGATGGTGTACATGCCCAGCGCAGATGCAAATAATGCTGCATTTGCTGACCATGGCAGTTTCGCGACCTATTTTGGTTTGCTATCACTGTCAGTGACACTGGGTGATTCGCTAGGCAATATGCTGGGAATGAGGCTGCTGGCTTTCCTGCTGCAAAGTGGAAATGTCTCACAATACTTTCTCTGGCTCGCCGGGATCACCGCAGTACTGGCAATTTTTTACCGCAATCCGTATAACTGTCCTCTATGATTTTTTCCCTATTCCTCTATCAAAATTGATATCAGACTTATGAATGAACAACTGAGCAGCATTATTGCAAGCGAAATACAGGCGCGACCGGAGCAAGTTATTGCCGCGATAAGCCTGCTGGATGAAGGTAATACCGTGCCCTTTATTTCACGGTATCGTAAGGAAGTTACCGGCGGGTTGGATGATACCCAGCTGCGCCAGTTGGAAAGCCGTTTGGGTTATCTGCGCGAACTTGAAGACAGACGCCAAACCATTCTTAAATCAATCGAAGATCAGGGCAAACTCACCGAGCAGCTAGCCAGTGCTATTAACGGCACGATGAGTAAGACTGAGCTGGAGGATTTATATCTTCCTTATAAGCCAAAGCGCCGCACCCGCGGGCAGATTGCGATTGAAGCTGGTCTGGAACCCTTGGCAGACAGCCTATGGAATGACCCACAGCAAGATCCGGAACAGGTCGCCCTCGCTTATGTCGACGCCGATAAAGGCGTGGCAGACACCAAAGCGGCACTGGATGGGGCGCGCTATATCCTGATGGAGCGTTTTGCGGAAGATGCCACTTTGCTGGCGAAAGTGCGCCAATATTTGTGGAAAAACGCCCATTTGGTAGCAAAAGTGGTGGAAGGCAAAGAGCTGGAAGGTGCTAAATTCCGCGATTACTTCGATCACCACGAACCTATCGCCCAAGTCCCTTCTCACCGCGCACTGGCAATGTTCCGTGGCCGTAATGAAGGGGTGTTGCAACTGGCGCTGAACCCCGATCCACAGTTTGATGAACCTCCTCGTGAAAGTCAGGGCGAGCAGATCATTATCAACCATCTGGATTTGCGCCTGAATAATGCACCGGCTGACAACTGGCGCAAAGCCGTGGTCAACTGGACATGGCGTATTAAGGTGCTGATGCATCTTGAAACCGAGCTGATGAGCACCCTGCGTGAACGAGCGGAAGACGAGGCTATCAATGTATTCGCTCGTAACATGCAAGATTTGCTGATGGCCGCTCCGGCGGGGATGCGCGCCACTATGGGCCTCGATCCTGGTCTGCGTACTGGGGTGAAAGTGGCTGTGGTTGATGCTACCGGTAAGCTGGTTGCCTACGATACCATCTACCCTCATACTGGGCAGGCTGCTAAAGCCGCTGCCGTGGTGGCTGCCCTGTGTATCAAACATCAGGTTGAACTGGTGGCGATTGGTAACGGCACTGCATCACGGGAAACCGAGCGCTTCTTTACCGAGCTGCAACAGCAGTATCCGGCGGTGACGGCGCAGAAAGTCATTGTCAGTGAGGCTGGCGCTTCGGTGTATTCGGCCTCAGAGCTGGCCGCGTTGGAATTCCCTGATCTGGATGTGTCCATTCGTGGCGCGGTTTCTATTGCTCGCCGGTTGCAAGACCCGTTGGCTGAACTGGTTAAAATCGACCCGAAATCTATCGGAGTTGGTCAGTATCAGCATGACGTCAGCCAAAGCCAACTGGCGAAAAAGCTGGATGCGGTAGTAGAAGACTGCGTAAACGCCGTGGGTGTGGACTTGAACACCGCGTCAGTACCATTACTGACCCGTGTGGCTGGCTTGACCCGCATGATGGCGCAGAATATTGTGAACTGGCGTGATGAAAATGGGCGCTTCCATAACCGCGAGCAATTGCTGAAAGTCAGCCGCTTAGGGCCAAAAGCTTTCGAACAGTGCGCCGGTTTCTTGCGTATTAACCACGGGGATAACCCGTTGGATGCTTCAACGGTGCATCCAGAAGCCTATCCGGTGGTTGAGCGTATTTTGGCAGCTACCGAGCAAGCATTGCAGGACTTAATGGGCAATGCCACAGCATTACGTAGCCTCAACGCCCGCGATTTCACCACCGAGAAATTTGGCGTTCCGACCGTCACAGATATCCTGCGCGAGTTGGAAAAACCGGGCCGAGATCCGCGTCCTGAATTTAAAACCGCGACCTTTGCCGAAGGCGTGGAAACACTGAATGATCTGACACCGGGGATGATCCTCGAAGGCTCAGTAACTAACGTGACCAACTTTGGCGCATTTGTCGATATCGGTGTCCATCAGGATGGTTTGGTGCACATCTCCTCACTGGCAGACAAGTTTGTCGATGACCCGCATAAAGTGGTGAAAGCCGGTGATATCGTCAAAGTTAAAGTGATGGAAGTGGACTTACAGCGCAAACGTATTGCTCTGAGTATGCGACTTGATGAACAGCCGGGTGAAAGTGGTTCACGTCGTGGTAATAGTGGTGAGAACCGCGCTAATGACAATCGTGGTGCCAGTCGGCCGCGTAATAGCAATGAATCCAATAGTCGCCCATCCGCTAAAGGGCGCACAGATAGCAACTCTGGCGGCAACCATTCCAGCAGCAGCAACAACAGCGCCATGAGTGATGCACTAGCGGCAGCATTTAAAAAACGCTGATATCTCAAGTTAAGGGCCAGATTCTGTGGCCCTTTGTCATTGTTCTTAATTCATCGAATTTGTAAGTTCAAACTCATCCTTAACACCATATTGAGTACCACTTCTCATATTTTTTTCTTCTATAAGATCGCAGCGTTATCTTTTAAATTAATTAGCACGCAATTCTTTTTTCGGTGTTCTATCACACTAAATCAGATGTAGACTTAACTGATTTAACATCATATTTAACATGAAGTTTAATTTAGTTCGTTATTACACTTAATTTATAAATAATTACGATAACATTCCATATGTTAATTAAAATATGAATGTTATTTGATTCAAATCATAGTGAAGTGATTATGTTAATCATCAGTATTTCTTATTGTGGACAGCAGCTTATAGAAACATTCGGTTAACTGATTTAACTCATCGTTCGCATTTGCGATCGTGCTAATTTGGTGGTAAAACAAGCGCAAATAGAAATCAGACTCATTAATTTTAAAAATGAAATCGTAATGAATATTTACTTTTGAGCCTTTAACCTGAGTTGAATATGAAAACGATTCTTACTATTATTATTTTAATCATTATTTATTAGTGGTGGAATTTCTCTGAACTCTGGTTTGCTAATGCGTTATAACGAGAGGCTTACATGCATCTGATCCCACAGCGCTCCTACAAAATTGTTGGTTTCTCACCTGAAATTAGCCCGGCTTACCGACAAAAATTATTATCACTGGGTATGCTTCCCGGCTCTTCATTTAATGTTGTCCGCCTGGCGCCATTAGGTGATCCCATTCAGATAGAAACCCGCAGAGTCAGTCTGGTGGTGCGTAAAAAAGATTTAGACCTACTGACGCTAGACCTGCAACCCTAATATTTCAAATTAACTTCTTATTCTGGCTGTGAGGTGATGTATCAAAACCACCTTGCATAGGCTGACTTTAATTTACTGATATCACGTTGGATCATGAAAGCACTCACAATTGGCCTAATTGGCAACCCCAATGCGGGTAAAACTACCCTTTTCAACCAGTTAACTGGGGCTCGCCAGCGGGTAGGTAACTGGGCCGGGGTCACTGTTGAGCGCAAAGAGGGCCACTTCAGCACCGCACAGCATCAGGTGACTTTGGTTGACCTGCCGGGAACCTACTCACTCACCACCATTTCTGAACAAACCTCGCTGGATGAGCAGATTGCTTGCCACTATATCTTGAGCGGCGAAGCGGACTTGTTGATTAACGTGGTTGATGCCGCCAATCTGGAGCGCAATCTCTATCTGACACTGCAACTGATAGAGTTAGGTATCCCCTGTGTCGTGGCCCTCAATATGCTGGATATCGCCAAAAGTCAGCACATTGATATTGATATCGAAGCACTCTCTCAGCAGTTGGGCTGCCCGGTTATTCCGCTGGTTTCTACGCGGGGGCAGGGTATCAATGAATTAAAAAACAGCATTGATGAGCTTCAGCCTGTTCCCTTCAAGGCGCTGGTTAACTACCCGTCGGTGCTACTTAGTGAAGTGGATAAGTTGGTGCAGGCGATGCCTGAGTCCTGGCCAGTGCAGCAGCGTCGCTGGCTGGCACTGCAAATATTAGAGGGTGATATCTATAGCCTGGCTCGCGCTGGCATCTCCCCTTCTATCGTGGAACTGGCCCGTGAAAATCTGCGGCAAAACCAGCACGAAGATCCGGAACTGGTGATCGCCGATGCCCGCTATCAAAGCATTGCCCGTATCTGCGATATCGTCGGTAACTCACAGCAAGCTGAGCCAAATCGCCTGACCCAAGTGCTTGATAAAGTGATTCTGAATCGCTGGTTAGGTGTACCTATCTTCTTGTTTGTCATGTACTTAATGTTCGTCTTAGCCATTAATATCGGCGGGGCGTTACAACCGATATTTGATATCGGCTCTGCTGCCATCTTTATTCAAGGGATACAGTGGGTTGGCTATACACTGCATTTCCCGCAGTGGCTAACTATCTTCCTGGCTCAAGGTGTCGGCGGCGGTATCAACACCGTGCTACCACTGGTGCCACAAATTGGCATGATGTACCTGTTCCTCTCCTTTTTGGAAGACTCCGGTTATATGGCCCGTGCCGCCTTTGTTATGGACCGGTTGATGCAGGCGCTGGGGTTACCGGGTAAATCTTTTGTGCCACTGATTGTCGGTTTCGGCTGTAATGTGCCGTCGATTATGGGCGCACGTACCTTGGATGCTCAACGCGAGCGCTTGATAACTATCATGATGGCACCGTTTATGTCCTGTGGCGCACGGCTGGCTATATTTGCTGTATTTGCCGCCGCATTCTTCGGCCAGGATGGAGCCAGTGTCGTCTTTTCTCTCTATTTGTTAGGTATTGCCGTCGCCATCCTCACTGGATTGGTACTGAAATACACCATCATGCGCGGTGAAGCATCACCCTTTGTGATGGAGTTACCGGTTTACCACGTGCCACACCTCAAAAGCCTATTATTACAAACCTGGCAGCGGCTAAAAGGCTTTGTTCTGCGCGCCGGGAAGGTGATTGTTATCGCCAGTATTTTTATCGGTGGCCTGAATAGTTTTTCTTTTAGTGGTCAAGCGGTGGATAGCATCAATGATTCAGCACTGGCCTCTGTCAGTAAAGTATTGACTCCGTTACTGGCCCCGATGGGGATCCATGAAGATAACTGGCAGGCAACCGTTGGGTTGGTGACTGGCGCGATGGCGAAAGAAGTGGTGGTGGGGACACTGAATACCCTTTACACCGCTGAGCAAATTAACAACCAGCCTTTTGATGCTGAAAACTTTAATTTATTGAGTGAATTGTCCGGTGCAGTTGGTGCCACCTGGCAGGGATTAAAAGATACCTTCAGCCTCAGTGTGTTAGCTAACCCCATTGAGGCCAGCAAAGGTGATGGTGAAATGGCAGCCGGTTCGATGGGGATGATGAGCAGTAAGTTCGGCTCCAGTATCTCTGCCTACAGCTACCTGATTTTTGTCTTGTTGTATGTGCCTTGTGTCTCGGTGATGGGGGCCATTGCGCGGGAAACCAGCCGGGGCTGGATGACCTTCTCAATACTGTGGGGGCTAAATGTTGCGTACTCACTGGCAACCTTGTTCTATCAAGCCGCTACCTTCCGTGACCACCCACAGCAGAGCCTCGGTATTATCGCCTTAGTTATTATTATTAATGCGCTGATTCTGTTTGGTTTACGTCGTGCTCGTAGCCGGGTCACGGTGAGGCTACAAAACAGTGCGCCAGCCAGTTGTTGCCAAAGTTCTGGTAATGACTGTCATTAATAAGGAGGTAAAAGTGGCAAGCCTGGTGCAATTACGCGATGCCATCGCCCTTAGCGGCAGTGCTGATGCGAACCAGTTGAGTCATCAATTGGCGATGCCTTTACCTCTGGTTGAGGCAATGCTGGAAAAGTTGACGGCGATGGGCAAGATTGAACGCATTGAGCAAGATAATAGCGGCTGCCTAACCGGCAGTTGCAAGAGTTGTCCTGAGGGGAAAAATCAATGTAGCACGGTGATTTACCAGTTAAAAAATCATCGTTAAGTTAAATGAGATGCCCACTTGGGCATCCCTGATGATATTATTTATAGACTTCTGCATCCGCATCAAACTTCTTCTTCTCGCGCTCGGCAATAATCACATAATACTTACCGCCTTTCTCATCTGCTAATTTTGACAACTCTTGCTTCACATCCATGGGTGAGGTTGCCTGACCCGAGGTAGTGACTGTGCCTATCTTCTCGTAATTCTTCGCTTCTTCTTTGGTAATTTCTTTAGCCGCCATCGCGCCAAAAGAAACCCCAGTCACCACCAGAGCTACAGCCAGATTTTTCAATAAATTCATGCCAAATACCTCGCAAATGAAGGATTACTGCTTACACATGTCATACCAAGACAGTAACAATTATTAATTAAATTTAGTATTTAGCTATTAAATCACTGATTAAATTTTACTTAGCTATGTATTGCTCTGTTGGGCGAAATCCACGACGAGTTGAGAAAACGCCTCAGGATGAGAGACAAAAGGAGCATGCGCAGAGCCTGGCATCACCACCGATTGAGTATGCGGCCACTGGCTGTTTAGCAATGCAGCCACTTTGCGTGGTACCAAGCCATCCAGATAACCATAAATACGCAAGAATGGGAGCGAACAGTCTGCCAATTCTTCGCGTAAATCTGCCGTCCGCAGAATATCCAGCCCGCCGGTCAACACCGCCACTTCCGGCATTTGGTGCTGTAATACAACCGCTTTCAGCAAACGGGCGTCCTGGCGTGCGCTTTCCGTTCCCAGCGTTTGTAATGCCAGAAAACGCTCCACAGTGCGCTGGAAATCCTCACTAAGTTGTTGCTGGAAACCGGCCAATACTTCCGGGCGAATCCCTGGCCACTCGTCATGGGCCGTAAAACAAGGAGAAGACGAAACCGTGATCAAGCCACGAACACGCTCAGGGTGGCTCAAGGCAATCTGGCTAGCAACCAATCCGCCCATTGACCAGCCAAGCCAGATTGCTTGCTGCGGCGCTTGCTGTAAGACTATTTCAGCCATTTCTGACAGTGACATTGCGCCAAATTCAGTGCTACGTCCATATCCTGGGAGGTCGACCAAGTGCAGGCGAAAATGCGGCGCGAGTCGATCAATTATGCAATGCCATACCCCTGCATTCAGCCCCCACCCGTGCAGCAACACAAGACAGCGATCGCCTTCACCACAGATGTTCCAATAAAGTTGTTTCATACGCTAGTATCCTGACCAATCCTAAATTGCAATCGTGTTAGCCGCCATGTCAGGCATCTTGCCGGATTCAATTGTTTAATGGAAATAGAGCATATACCCAAAGTCATTGGAGTTGCAGGTAGGCGGCAAGATAACTCATCCCGATGAGCTTACATAAGTAAGTGATTCGGGTGAGTGCGCGCAGCCAAACCCTGCGGTGGCAAGAACGAAGGGTATTTAAGGAAGATAACTATGCTAACAATCGTCAGCCCTTGTTGGCTATGCCAGCAACCGCTATATCATCCAAAGCACGGTATTTGTGGCTACTGCCGCCGCCACTTCCCCCCCATTACCGCCTTGCTGTCCTTACTGTGGCTTACCTTGTAGCAATACTGTTTTGCCTTGTGGCCGCTGCCTGAAACAGCCACCGCGCTGGATGAGTATGACAGCGGTCAGTGATTATGCCCCGCCACTGGATGGGTTGATAAAAAAGCTCAAATTTAACGGGACAACCTCACTGGCTCCGGTACTGGCCCGATTATTATTACTACGCTGGCTCGATGCCAAACGGCGCGGAAAAGTCATCAAACCAGACAGAATTATCAGTGTGCCACTACACCGTTGGCGTTGTTGGCGGCGTGGGTATAATCAAACAGATTTATTAGCGCGACCATTGGCACACTGGATCGGTTGTCACTACAGCAATAACACCTTACGGCGTATTCGCGCGACGCCCCCTCAGCAGCAATTAAAAGCCGCAGCACGCCGTAAAAATATGCAGGGAATATTTCGCTGTATGGAGTCAGTTCGCGGCCAACATATTGCTTTGCTAGATGATGTTGTAACAACTGGCAGTACCGTGAATGAAATTGCCAAGCTACTATGGGCTGAGGGGATCGCCTCATTGCAAGTCTGGTGTATCTGTCGAACCTTGTAGTCACCCTATCAATGGGCGTATTATAACCGACAAGAGTAGTCAACTATTGAGCAGATGCCATGATCACAATAACAGACGCAGCACAATCTCATTTTGCCAAACTGTTGGCAAATCAAGAAGAAGGCACCCAAATCCGCGTATTTGTTATCAACCCCGGTACACCAACCGCTGAATGCGGTGTGTCTTACTGCCCACCGGATGCCGTTGAAGCAACAGATACCGAACTGAAATTCGAGCAGTTATCAGCCTATATTGATGAGCTGAGCAAACCTTATCTGGAAGATGCTGAAATCGATTTCGTCACTGACCAGTTAGGTTCACAGCTAACGCTGAAAGCGCCTAACGCCAAAATGCGCAAAGTGGATGATAACGCTCCGCTGATGGAGCGAGTTGAGTATGTTCTGCAATCGCAGATTAATCCGCAATTGGCCGGTCACGGTGGTCGTGTCACCTTAATGGAAATCACGCCAGATGCGTTAGCTATCCTGCAATTCGGTGGCGGTTGTAACGGTTGTTCTATGGTCGATGTGACCTTGAAAGAAGGCATCGAGAAAGAGCTGTTACAGAAATTCCCAGAATTGAAAGGTGTGAGAGATTTGACCGAGCATCAGCGCGGCGAGCACTCTTATTACTAATTAGCCTACGTCCTTGGCGCTACAGCTGCGTTAGCTGCGCTCGCGCACCCGAATCACTGGCTGGTCTTGACCTTAAGATATAAGTCAGCTCATCGGGACTTGCTCGTTTGCTGCCTTGCTGTAACACCAATGACTTTGGCTAATATATTTATCAATGCTGACAAAGTCAGATGCCAAACTAAGGGGAAACGTGCCGTTGGGGTCGTAGCGGCTTAGGCCGCCGGAGTGCCCCTGGGTACGGTAAACCCTTGGCTCACCGGCTTTATTGTTGATTTTGTCATCATATTCAGGGGGATTTCTCCCCCTTTTACTTCTTATACTTTTCCTGAATCACCCAGGAATCACCCCGCTGAAACATTCTTACGGCGCTTATCCAAATCTTTCAATAAACGATTAATTTGCTCATCGGCAAACATCTCTTCCAATGTTGCCGTCAACTTTCGCCGCCAGTTTGGATATTCATCACTGGTGCCTGGAATATTTACTGGAGTGGCCATATCCAGCCAATCTTCCGGCTGCAAACCCAATAATGCACTGGCACTGTCGGCAACATAGCGCTGCAATCCACGATTAAGAACCGGGCTCATCGACAACAACGACGCTTTATGACCCACTTTCTTTGGCACGCAATCATAATGATGCAACCCTTCTAGCAAGCCTTGTTTCGCACGTTCTCTATCAAGATAAAGCTGTTTCAATATCTGTTGGTCCGGATATAGCCCCAGCTTATTCCCCAACGTCAAATCATCACTTTGCCAATAACCGCGCAGCGTCGGCAGATCATGAGTGGTGATGGTTGCCATCGCTTGTACCGGATAAGACTGTGGCGCACGGAAAGTGTTTTCGCTGTCATGCTCAAAATAGAGCACTTTATAGGAATACACTCCGCTGTCGCGCAGCTTACCGACAATCTCAACCGGCACCGTACCTAAATCTTCACCAATCACCATGCAGCGATGGCGCTGACTTTCTAACGCTAATATCGCCAGCAGATCATCAACCGGGTATTTGACATAAGCCCCTTGATCCGCCGTTTGGCCGTAAGGAATCCACCACAGACGCAATAACGCCATCACGTGATCAATACGCAGCGCGCCACAACTGGTCATATTAGCCCGCAACAAATCAATAAAAGGCTGATAAGCGCGAGCAGCCATGACGTGCGGATCCATTGGTGGCAACCCCCAGTTCTGGCCCAGCGGCCCTAAAATATCGGGCGGCGCTCCCACTGAAGCTTTAAGGCAATATAACTCACGATCGCACCAAGTTTCAGCGCCGCCTTCTGCCACACCTACCGCCAAATCGCGATACAACCCCAACGGCATTTTCCGTGTTTGACTGGCACGGAAACAGTCCTCAAACTGGCTGGCCGCCAACCACTGTAGCCACAGGTAGAAGTTCACTTCATCAGCATGCTCACGACTGAAATCAGCCACAGCACTGCTGTGCCCATCGCGATATTTTTCCGGCCATACTGGCCAGCCCCACATCATGGGGTCGTTTTTACTCAAATGAGCATGCAAAGCATCAAAAGCGGCCTGTTGATGCAGGCTACTTCCACCCTGTTCAACAAAACGGTGGAATGCCTGTACCCGAGCATCTTTGGTTTTGCGCGCCGTAAAAAGTGGGAAAGCCAAACGCAAAGCGGTCAACTTGAGCTGCATGACCTGCGGATAATCAACCCATTCACTGGCACGCGCTTTCGCCAGCGCGCCTTGTATCTCGGGCTGATGCCACCAGGTCTGCGCCGCCTCGCTATGCTGGAATTCATCCACGCGATTGACATCAATATAAATCACATTCAGCCAGCGCCGGGAAGAAGGGCTGTAAGGGCTGGCACTATGTGGGTTGGCCGGATACAGTGCATGAATCGGGTTAAGACCAATAAAGGCCCCACCGCGCTCAGCGACCTGCTCCAACATCTGATTGAGGTCGCCAAAATCACCGATACCCCAGTTATGATCGGAGCGCAGGGTATACAACTGAACACAGGCTCCCCAGAGTTTTTTCCCTGCCAGCAGGGCATCTGGCTCATAGCAACGTTTCGGAGCAACGATAACCGAGCACTGCCACTGCTGTAAGCCTTGTTCCAATACCAAGCGGTGATAGCCTTGCGGCAGTGAGGCCGGCAATGTCAGCGTTTTTTTTGGCGCTGATACGCCCTTGATGCAAATCACCTTTTTCGGTCTGTAACTGCCAGTGATAATCGCCTGATCCCGCCATTGGCAGTTGCATTGCGCTGCCAAAAGTAAATATTTTTACCGGTGGTAATGGTGCTTTTTCTGTCTGAGAATCAGGGGGCACACTGGTGCGTCCCATGGCCGCCAACAACTGCTGCTTGGTTTGTGCTGAAATAGCCTGCGACTTACCATGCGCATTAATATAATTGGCGGCAATCCCTGCCAGTGTCGCTGCTTGATCGAGCGATTTACGATCCATGCAGTCTTCTCCTTAACGTTTGGCTTGCCAGATTCGCGTTTGATAATCGCGAATTGAACGGTCAGAACTGAACATCCCTACCCGGGCAGTGTTAAGAATGGTACGGCGGGTCCATTCATCCTTATCGCGGTACAGGGCATCAATTTGCTGCTGTGCCTGACAATATGAAGCAAAATCAGCCAGTACCAGATAAGGGTCGCCCCCTTCCAACAAGCTATGCAACATCATGTCAAATGCGTGTTTATCACCTTGGCTAAATGCGCCGCTGGCCAGCTCATCCAGAATGCTTTTCAGATGCGCGTCAGCTTTCAAATAAGTCTGTGGCTTATAACCTTGCGCCAGAATGGCTTTTACCTGTTCAACAGTGTTGCCGAATATAAAGATATTCTCATCACCCACTTGCTCAGCAATTTCGACGTTAGCGCCATCCAGCGTACCCACCGTCAACGCACCATTCAGTGCCAGTTTCATATTGCCAGTGCCGGAAGCTTCTTTGCCCGCAGTTGAAATCTGCTCGGAGACATCCGCTGCGGGGATCATCAACTCAGCAACCGAAACTTTGTAATCCGGGATAAAGACCACTTTCAGGCGATCTTTAACAATCGGATCGTTATTGATCTTCTCAGCAGCCTGATTAATTGCATAAATAATATTCTTGGCTAAATAATAGCCCGGCGCTGCTTTAGCGCCAAACAGGAACACACGCGGGACAATATCCAGATTTGGGTTATCGCGGATCTGACGATACAGCGACAGAATATGCAGCAGATTCAAATGCTGACGTTTATATTCATGCAAGCGCTTAATCTGCACATCAAAGATGGCATCCGGGTTAATGGTTATCCCCATTACGCGCTTAACATATTCAGCTAACTTAACTTTATTGTCGTATTTGATCTGCTGATAGCGATTGCGGAAAGCGTTATCTTCGGCATAAGGCTCAAGCCCGGCTAATGCATCCAGATCATTCGCCCATTCCACTTTTAATGTGTCATCAATCAAACCAGACAGTGCTGGGTTACATTGCTTCAACCAGCGGCGGGGCGTAATGCCATTGGTAACGTTGTGGAATTTATTTGGCCACAACTGATAGTATTCAGGGAATAAATCTTTGATAACCAAATCTGAGTGCAACTGCGCGACGCCATTGACCGCAAAGCCGCTGACCACGCACAGATTTGCCATCCGCACCTGCTTATTATGGTGGACTGCCAGCTTGGCCCAAACCTCTTCATCGCCCGGCCATTGCTTATCGACCAACTTCTTAAATTGCGCATTGATCTGCTTGATGATGACAAAATGACGCGGCAGCAAGCTGCGCACCAGTTTTTCATCCCAGCACTCAAGGGCTTCTGGCATCAAGGTGTGGTTGGTATAGGCGAAGGTTTTACTGGTGATAGCCCAAGCCGCATCCCAGCTCAGCTGATGTTCATCCAACAATACGCGCAGCATTTCAGGAATGGCGATAGTCGGGTGAGTATCATTCAACTGAATAACTTCATAATCCGGCAGTTCAGCCAGCTTGCGGCCTGCCAAATGGTGCTTACGTAAGATATCCGCCACCGAACAAGCGCACTGGAAATATTGTTGCATCAGCCGCAGGCGTTTACCGGCCAGATGGTTATCATTCGGATATAGCACTTTAGTCAGCTTTTCTGCTTCAACACCGTTTTTTTCAGCCAGCAGGAATTTACCATCATTAAAGTTTGTTAAATCAAATGGATGCTGGTGAGTTGCCTGCCATAAGCGCAATGGCTGAGTGACGCCATTACGAAAGCCCAGCACCGGTAAATCCCAAGCTTCGCCACGTAAGGTAAAGGCCGGACACCATAACTGACGGCCATCCGCTTGTTTCTCCAGCTTGCCACCAAAACCGACATCCACCGCCAGCGCGGCATTGTGGCGGAACCACGGGTAGCTCTCGCGCAGCCAATTATCCGGAGCTTCCTGCTGCTTACATTCACTGAAAGATTGGCGGAACAAACCGTATTGATAATTCAGACCATAACCGGTGGCGGGTTGCTCAACTGTCGCCATCGAATCAAGGAAACAAGCTGCCAGACGCCCCAAGCCACCATTGCCCAATGCTGGGTCGGTTTCCTGCTCTAACAGGTCACTTAGATTAACCTGTTGCTCAGCTAACAGCGCCTCTACCTGGTCATACCACCCCAGGTTAATCAGGTTATTAGCGGTTAAACGGCCAATTAAAAACTCCATTGAAATGTAGTTAACATGGCGCTGTACTTTTTTGGCTTTACCGGGGGCGGGCTGAGCAGACAACTGTTCGGCTAATGCTGCACTGACCGCTTCCCACCATTGGTGCTGGGTCATTTGCTGAGCGGAGGTTAAGCCAAAGCGCTGCCACTGGCGGGCAAGTGCGGCCAGAAAATCGTCCTTTTTAAGCATAGGCTGTGACATAGGGAGGTCTCTATCCTGTGAGTGGGGTAATTTTACCCTTATCCTGCCAATGAGAACTGACAAGAGCATCATCCTGCCGGACGATTAGCTGGGGATGAGTCGCAGGGCGTAGCTAAAATTGTGATCCGGTGCAACTTACAGCCATAGGAAACATTAACTCTATTGCAATAAGATGCCCATTATCAGACCTTAGCAGTGCTGATTAATTACGAGGCTAAAAATAATTACTCTTATGAATGCCTGTAACAACTTCCTACAAATGGACATATCAATCGCCAGGACGTCTTCTCACCGGATCTCTTTAAAACCGGACATAGCATGCTGATCCCATCAAAACTGAGCCGCCCGGTACGGCTGCAAAATACCGTGATACGTGATCGCTTGTTAGTGAAGTTATCAGGTGTCGCCAATTACCGTCTGACCTTAATAAATTGCCCGGCGGGGTATGGTAAAACGACGTTGATCGCTCAGTGGGCAGCCGATCAGTCCGATCTCGGGTGGTATTCTCTCGATGAAAGTGACAATCAGCCTGAACGTTTTGCGACCTATTTGGTGGCAGCGATCCAATTGGCGACCGGAGGCCATTGCAGCAAAAGTGAGGCCATAAGCCAAAAGCATCAATATGCCAGCCTCTCTGCGCTGTTCGCACAATTATTTATCGAGCTGTCCGAGTGGGATGGCCCGCTGTATCTGGTTATTGATGATTATCATCTGATTACCAATGATGCCATTCATGAAGCTATGCGCTTTTTCCTGCGTCATCAGCCAGAAAATCTGACATTGATTATGCTCTCGCGTACCTTGCCGCCACTGGGGATTGCCAACTTGCGAGTTCGCGACCAGTTGTTGGAATTAGGTATGCAGCAGTTGGCATTTAACCATCAGGAGGCGCAGCAATTCTTCGATTGCCGCCTCTCAGTGCCGCTGGAACAAGGTGATAGCAGCCGCCTGTGTGATGAAGTTGAAGGCTGGGCGACGGCGCTGCAATTGATCGCGCTATCATCTCGCCAGCCTAACTCCTCGGCACAAAAATCAGCAAAACGACTGGCAGGTCTAAATGCCAGCCATTTGTCAGACTATTTGGTCGATGAAGTGCTGGATCAGGTCGATAGCGATGCACGCGCCTTCCTGCTGCGTTGTTCGGTTTTGCGCTCGATGAATGATGCGCTGATTGTGCGCCTGACCGGTGAAGATAACGGCCAGCAACGGCTGGAAGAGTTGGAGCGCCAGGGCTTATTTATTCATCGCATGGATGATAGCGGCGAATGGTTCTGTTTCCATCCGTTGTTCGCCACCTTCCTGCGCCAGCGTTGTCAATGGGAAATGGCATTAGAGTTACCAGAGTTGCACCATGCTGCGGCTGAAGGTTGGCTGGCGCTGGGCTATCCGGCGGAAGCCATTCACCATGCATTAGCGGCGGGTGATGTCGGCATGTTGCGCGATATCTTGTTGCAACACGCCTGGACGCTGTTTAACCACAGTGAGTTAGCCTTGTTGGAACAATGCCTGGTCGCGCTGCCCTATTCTTTATTGGTACAAAATCCTGAACTGGCGCTGCTACAGGCCTGGCTGGCGCAAAGCCAGCATCGCTACGGTGAAGTTAACACCTTGCTTGAGCGCGCCGAATCGGCAATGCAGGAACGTAAAATTCCTATTGATGAGATTTTGCGGGCAGAATTCGATGCTTTGCGTGCTCAGGTGGCCATCAATGCCGGTAAACCGGAAGAAGCTGAAAAGCTGGCAACAGATGCACTGAAATATCTGCCAATGGCGAACTTTTACAGCCGTATTGTCGCCACTTCAGTCACCGGTGAAGTTCATCATTGCAAAGGCGAGTTGAGCCGCGCGCTGCCGATGATGCAGCAAACAGAGCAAATGGCACGCCGCCACGAAGCCTATCACTATGCTTTATGGGCATTATTGCAGCAAAGTGAAATTCTGATCGCACAAGGCTTCCTGCAAGCAGCTTATGAAACACAAGATAAAGCCTTTGATTTAATTCATGAACAGCATCTTGAACAACTGCCGATGCATGAATTCCTGTTGCGCATTCGCTCTCAGGTATTGTGGTCGTGGTCACGGCTGGATGAAGCCGAAGAAGCTGCGCGTAAAGGGATTGAAATTCTGGTGAATTACCAGCCACAGCAGCAATTACAGTGTCTGGCGATGCTGGCCAAATGCTCATTGGCGCGCGGTGATCTGGATAATGCCAATATGTACATTCAGCGCTGCGAGGCGCTGCAACACGGCAGCCAATATCATCTTGATTGGATTACCAATGCTGATAAGCCACGGGTTATTCACTGGCAAATGACTGGCGACAAAGCCGCAGCGGCAAATTGGCTGCGTCAGGCCGAAAAACCGGGTATGGCCGATAATCACTTTTTGCAGGGCCAGTGGCGCAACATTGCGCGGATACAGATTATGTTGGGCCGTTTTAATGAAGCGGAAGTGGTGCTGGACGAACTCAATGAGAATGCCCGTCGCTTGCGTCTCACCAGTGATCTTAACCGTAATCTATTGTTAAGTAACATTCTTTATTGGCAAACTGAACGGAAAAGTGAAGCACAAAAAGCGCTGATTGAATCCCTCTCATTGGCTAATCGCACCGGCTTTATCAGTCATTTCGTGATTGAGGGTGAGGTGATGGCGCAGCAGCTGCGCCAGCTAATTCAACTCAATGCTCTGCCAGAATTAGAACAGCATCGCGCCCAGCGCATTCTGAAAGATATTAATCAGCATCATCGGCATAAATTTGCTCATTTCGATGAGATCTTCGTCGATAAGCTGCTAACTCACCCACAAGTGCCAGAACTGATTCGCACCAGCCCGCTAACACAACGCGAATGGCAGGTCTTGGGGCTAATTTATTCCGGCTACAGTAATGACCAAATCGCTGGCGAGCTGGAAGTGGCTGCCACCACCATTAAGACCCACATTCGTAATTTGTATCAAAAATTGGGGGTTGCTCATCGGCAAGATGCGGTGCAGCAAGCGCAACGTTTATTACAGATGATGGGGTATGTTTAATAAAATTGTGTTATTTAATTTAAATATCAGTTGGTTAAATTAATATTTATCTCTCTGGCGGGGGAATGCAGTAAATAACCATTCTATTTGACTGGTCTTTATTGATGAAAAATTGATTACAATCTTGCACTTAAATTGTCAATCGCGATAAAGGTCATTAGCAATATGGAACAGTTTGAAACAATCAGTATTGAGCAGGCCTATAACCGCCTAAAAGAACACCAAGCAGTTTTAGTTGATATCCGCGATCCGCAAAGTTTTGAAGCGGGCCATGCACCTGAGGCGTTTCATCTGACCAACAGCAGCTTGCATACTTTTATGCAACAGACTGATTTTGAACAACCGGTGATGGTGATGTGCTATCACGGCAATAGCAGTAAAGGTGCAGCACAGTATCTGCTCCAACAAGGCTTTGAAGCGGTTTACAGTATTGATGGTGGTTTTGAAGCCTGGGCAAGAAGCTATCCGCAAGACGTGGTACAGGCCAGTTAGCTAATACTCACCCGATTGTGATATTTTTAAGCACTTTAATTAAAATCTCGTTAGACGGTGATAGACAAAATGGTTCGTGTAATAGCAATTTCTAATCTACGTCTGGCGCAGGCTTTCGTTGATTATATGGCCACTCGCCATGTGGCACTGGAAGTGAAGCCAGATTCTCACGGTGCGGAGATTTGGCTTACCGATGATGAGCAATTACCCCAGGTACAGCATGAGCTGGAGCAGTTTTTACTCGACCCTCTCAATCCACGCTATCAAGCTGCCAGTTGGCAATCAGGCAATCTGCATTCTAATTTGCCTTATCAGCGTTTTTCTTATCTCCAAACTCTGCGCAGTCAGGCTGGGCCACTGACACTGAGTGTCATGGTGCTGTGTATCGCCATCTATATTCTGATGCAAATCGTCGGTGATGGTGCAGTGATGTCCTGGCTGGCATGGCCGCGCGATAACAGCCAGTATCTGCAAATCTGGCGTTGGGTCAGCCATGCTTTTTTACATTTTTCGCTGCTGCATATCCTGTTTAACCTCATGTGGTGGTGGTATCTGGCCGGGCAGATGGAAAAACGGCTTGGCACCGGCAAATTGCTGGTATTAACTATTGTTTCAGCCTTATTCAGTGGCTGGGGGCAATCGCTGTTTAGCGGTGTGAATTTTGGCGGCCTTTCTGGTGTAGTTTATGCCCTGATGGGCTATGTCTGGCTGACTGGTGAACGCGCACCCGAGCGGGGTATCTCGCTGCCACGTGGTTTGATGGCTTTCTCGGTTCTCTGGCTGGTTGCTGGATATTTCGATATTTTAGGGTTGTCGATTGCCAATGCAGCGCATGTTTCAGGCTTGATTATTGGGTTACTGATGGCATTTTGGGATACGCGCAACAGCGCAAAAACCACACAATAACTGTCTGGAATAGCCAGGCACATTAGGGGATTATCGTGAAGCAAACGCAGCGGCATGATGCGATTATTGAATTGGTTCGCCAACAGGGCTACGTCAGTACTGAAGAGCTAGTGGAACATTTTGCCGTGAGTCCGCAAACCATCCGACGCGATTTGAATGATTTGGCGGACCAAAACAAGATTCATCGTCATCATGGCGGTGCGGCGTTACCCTCCAGCTCAGTCAATGCGGCTTATAACGACCGTAAAGTGATGTGGTCGGAAGAAAAGGCGCGTATTGCCCAGCGAGTTGCCAGCCAGATCCCCGATGGCGCGACCCTGTTTATTGATATCGGCACCACACCGGAGGCGGTAGCCCACGCTTTGATGAATCATAAAGGTCTGCGCGTGGTCACCAACAATCTCAACGTAGCCACCTTACTGACCGCTAAAGAAGATTTCCGTCTGATTCTGGCGGGCGGCGAAGTGCGTACCCGTGATGGTGGAATTATTGGTGAAGCCACATTGGACTTCATTTCTCAGTTCCGCCTTGATTACGGCATCCTCGGTATTAGCGGCATTGATATGGACGGTTCCCTGTTGGAGTTTGATTACCATGAAGTGCGCACCAAGCGGGCGATTATTGAAAACTCCCGTTGTGTGATGTTGGTAACCGACCATTCCAAGTTTGGCCGTAATGCGATGGTGAATCTGGGGAATATGAATCTGATCGATTATTTGTTTACCGATCAGATGCCCCCAGCCAGTGTGATGAAGATTATTGAACAGCATGAAGTTCAACTGGAGTTGTGTTAGCCGTTTGTTTTGGTGATTCAGTTCGGTTGTCAGAACTTCACAGCTCATTTAGCCACCGATGAACCAACCGCCAAAGGGCGCGCGGCCACATCCTTTGGCGGTTGAGGCTACGGAGATAAGTGAATCACTGAACTTATGACAACCGAACCAGATCACTGAACAGTTAACCACTAAACCTGAACACTCATCCACCACACCAGATCTTATCTATTCTTGCTTTGTGAAAAACAAAAAGGGACACCAATGTGCCCCTTTTGTCATCTTACAAAACTAAATCTAAATCAGATCTTTGGCCCTGCGCTAACCAACGCAGCCCCTGCTGGGGTATCGGTATATTTATCGAAGTTAGTGGTAAAACGCTTCGCCAAATCTTCGGCTTTCTCCTGCCACTGCGCGACATCCGCGTAAGTATCGCGCGGGTCGAGGATTGCGGGGTCTACGCCTGGTAATGCCATCGGCACGGCCAGATCGAAGATTGGCAGGGTAAAGGTTTCAGCTTTATCAATTTCACCATTCAGAATGGCGTCAATGATGGCTCGGGTATCTTTGATGGAAATACGTTTGCCGGTGCCATTCCAGCCGGTGTTGACCAGATAAGCTTGAGCGCCCACCGCTTGCATACGTTTAACCAATACTTCTGCATATTGTGTTGGATGCAGTGACAAGAATGCCGCACCAAAACAAGCAGAGAAGGTTGGTGTTGGCTCAGTGACACCGCGCTCAGTACCCGCCAGCTTGGCTGTAAAGCCAGATAGGAAGTGATACTGGGTTTGATTTGCCGTCAGGCGAGATACCGGCGGTAATACGCCAAAGGCATCGGCAGTCAGGAAAATAACCTTGGTGGCATGACCTGCTTTAGAGACTGGCTTAACAATATTTTCAATGTGGTAGATAGGGTAAGAAACACGGGTGTTTTCAGTTTTGGAACCGTCATTGAAATCAACAGTACCATCTGGTAGCACCACCACATTCTCCAGCAATGCATCACGCTTAATCGCATGATAAATATCGGGTTCTGCTTCTTCGGATAACTTGATGGTTTTGGCGTAGCAGCCCCCTTCAAAGTTAAATACGCCGTCATCATCCCAACCATGTTCATCATCGCCGATCAACTTGCGTTTCGGATCAGTGGACAGAGTGGTTTTACCGGTACCGGACAAGCCGAAGAAGATAGCCACATCGCCTTTTTCACCGACATTAGCCGAGCAGTGCATGGAAGCAATGCCTTTCAGTGGCAACAGGTAGTTCATCATTGAGAACATACCTTTCTTCATTTCACCGCCATACCATGTGCCGCCAATCAGCTGCATACGTTCTGTCAGGTTAAAGGCGACAAAGTTCTCTGAATTCAGGCCTTGCTCTTTCCAGTTTGGGTTAGTGCATTTAGCGCCATTCATGACGATAAAATCAGGCTCGAAATGGGCCAATTCTTCATCAGTTGGGCGGATAAACATGTTTTTAACGAAATGTGCTTGCCAGGCCACTTCAGTAACAAAGCGAACTTGCAGACGGGTATCGGCATTAGCACCGCAGAATGTGTCAACAACAAACAGGCGCTTACCAGACAGTTGATTAGTGACCAACCCTTTCAGGTGAGTCCAGGTCTCTTGGCTTAGCGGTTTATTATCATTCTTACCTTTGCCCTGATCGGCCCACCACACGGTATCTTGAGTGATAGCATCGCGGACAATATATTTATCTTTTGGCGAGCGGCCGGTAAAGATACCGGTATCTACCGCAATTGCTCCTGTGTTGGTGAGGGTTCCGCGCTCGTATCCTTCGAGTGTGGGTTTAGTCTCTTCCTGGAACAGTAAATCATAGCTTGGGTTGTAAACAATCTCGCTGACGTTATGGATGCCATAGGCGGCGAGCTCCTGCGGGGTAATTCCTTTAACACTCATGTCATAACTCCTGGATCGTCAATTTTCTACCAGCGATTGTAATTACTCATCCCCGATTAACAGCGATAGCGTTCAAATATTTCAATATATGACCTACTTTTCGCTAGGTTATGAGAGATAGGACACGGATTGTCGCAAGTATGAAACGGCAGAAGAAATGGCTGGGCACGAGTCAGCACCCAACCAAGTATTACGAGAATTAATGAATTTGTTCTGATGAAGGGCTGTTACCGCTTTTTAATGTGGCAATGTCGACCGCATCAAACAGGTAGTGAGTACCGCAATACTCGCAATTCATATCAATATTGCCATCTTGTTCCAGCATCTCTTTGACATCATCTTCGGATAGCGTCACTAATGCATCGGCGCAACGTTCGCGAGAACAGGTACAGCGGAAACTGACATTTTGTGGTTCGTAAAGTGTCACTTCTTCCTGATGATATAAACGATACAGCACCTCATTGGCCGGCAGGGTGAATAGCTCCTCGGCTTTGATGGTGGTAGTGAGCTGTGCGAGATGATCAAATTCATCTTCATTACGCTCCTGTGCGGGTAGAACTTGCAACAGCATACCGCCTGCGGCAGGTTTACCTTCCACATCACCGGTGCGGATAAACAGGCGGGTAGGTAGCTGTTCTGACTGCATAAAGTAATTTTCCAGGCAGGCGGCGATAGTCTCACCTTCCAATGCCACTACGCCTTGATAGCGCTCACCCTGTGCAGGCGTGATGGTTATGACCAGATAGCCACTGTTGCCCATCATCTCTTTCAGCGTACTTTCATCACTGATTTCACCTTTAAAGCGGGCGACACCGCGCATTTCTTGCTGGTTATTGCCGTTAATCACTGCCAGTGAGAGTGGGCCTTCCCCACCTTGTAACTGTACCGTGATATCACCGTCAAATTTGAGGGTCGCGGTCAGCAGACTGGTCGCGACCAACATTTCACCCAACAGTTTTTGTACCGCTGGAGGGTAGTCATGATTAGCGAGCACCTGTTGGTAGGTTTCATTGACTGAAACCAGTTCACCGCGCACAGCATGGTTAGCGAACAGGTAGCGCTGCAGTTGATCATGATTAGATTGATCGTGATTAGCTTGATCGTGATTAGACATAGGTTTCTCTCTTTCTGGCTGCAAGCAGTTTACTCAGGCTCGCCTTGTTTAAATTTGATTAGATTGCGACGCTCTTTTTTATCCGGTCGCCGATCCGGATGTGGCATGGTCAGAGCATTGAGCTTACGTGCTTGTGCCACTTTCTCGCGGTTAGCAATGCTGGCCTCAGTTTCTTCATACAATGCCTGCGCTTCACTTGCGCCTCTGCGCTGGTGGTGTAGCGCCAAGACCCGTACCGTGCGCTCATCGTTACCTTGGCGCAAACGAATTTCAGCATTGATTTCAACCAGCTTACTCGGTTTACCACGCTGCCCGTTGTAATGGACTTTGCCGCCATCCACCATTTCCCGCGCTATTGCTCTGGTTTTGTAAAACCGGGCGGCCCAAAGCCATTTATCTAGCCGAACCGATTCGTCCGAGACTGCTTTCTCTTTCATGAATACTCCCAGCCGTCATGCTCATTTATTCCGACATTACTTGCGTAACTCTAATGCAGGCAATAGCTTACGGTAGTCATTGATTGCAGGGTGGCTGTGAAATGCTTTATCAGCACAGCTGGAATCAGGGTTTTCTATTCCCAGACAGTAGCGGATACCAAAGGTGCGCGCAGCATCCAGAATCTTCTCACTGTCATCGACAAATAAGGTTCTGGCAGGATTCAGCCCGGTATGCCGCGTGACAGCTTGCCACAGTCGTTGATCTTCCTTTGGATAACCAAATGTATGGGTAGAAAGTAATAAATCAAGGTGCTGGTCGAGAGCAGTGTGCTCAATTTTTACCGCCAGGCTGTGCGGATGGGCATTGGTGAGTAAAATGGTTTGTAAGCCGCGCTCACGTAAACTGGCTAAAAATGGTTGGGTATCCTGGCGCAACCGCACACGAGTGCCCGCTTGCGTGGTCATCGCGTAGATATCCAAATCTAGCCGCTCGCTCCAATAATCGAAGCAATACCAATTTAGAGTATGCTGCACTGCCAGATATTCATCATGGATAATTTTATGCGCCTGCTCCAGAGATATCCCCCGGCGTTGGCTGAGTGTTTCCGGTACCTGCTTGAGCCAGAAATGGCTGTCGAACTCTAAATCGAGCAGAGTGCCATCCATATCCAACAGCACGGTATCAATTTCTTGCCAATTCAATTCAGGGGGCATCGCGACTCCACATCACATTAGCTGTATTCACCCGTGATACTTCAAGCGGCATGTGCGTTGGCTGCATTCAATAACCCCAGTCACTTACTTGTGTAAGCTCTTGGAGATTATGAGCCTCATCAGAGGCTCACCCTGCGGGCCAGCGCAAGCGCTGTTCAAAATGGTTTACAACCAATTTGTCACTCAATGGCCGCCTTCCTGCAACTCGAATTATTTAGGGCGTAAATAAGACTAATGATAAACGAAAAAGGGCTAACGTAGGAAAGGCGCTGGAGTGAGGGGTTGGTTGAAGCAATTATCATAATAGCGTTGAATATTATCCATGCGACTACGGTTTTTCAGGACGCGCCGAATAAATAAGGTGGTATTCACCACTAAACACACAATCAGAACCAGCAGCAGCAGGCTGGTGCCCAAATAACGACCGAGTGTCACGATATCCGGTTCGCTGTGTAATGCAATGTGGCGAGTTCCATTGGCATCGGTGGTGATATTGGTAATGATACCTTCAGCCTTAAATGGAGTATTGAGTAGCAGCCCTGAGAGCCGCTGTAATTCGCGCCACTGCTCCAACGCACTGTAATCGAACAGAGGAACCGAGGGTGCAGGGTGATTGACTAACTGTTTCCCCTCATCGCTGGTAATCAGGAACCCACCCGGTGGCGGGCTGTTCAAGGCTTCTGTCGCCAGATGAGTTTCACGGTAAACAAATGATGAGGTTGCCGTTTTAACCAGATTTTCCAGAGTGTCGGCGCTGACCGGGCGTAACAGCACATTCATGCCTTTTAAGGTACCTGACTGTGCTCGTTTCACCAGCCCTGACCAATTCTTGGCATTCCCCAAATTCACCAAAGCATTTTTCAGGCGAATACAATCAGCATCACCACCACATAATGCCTGTGTTTTTAAGACGATATCTGCAAAGTTATCCAGTAAAATCATACCGGACTTTTCAATAGCGGTTGCCAGTTGTGGGTTAACGTTAGCATCCGAACCTTGGGGGTGTAGCTGTTGATTGACGGTAGCTACCAGCGATGCCGCCTTTTCAATGATCTCAGATTCAGGTTGCGGCAATGGTGCTGCATTATTCCAATAGATGCCGGAGCAATCAAAAGGTGTGAAAACAAAACTGTGCGAGTTTTGAGTGTTCGGCGGGACATAACACATCCCCATTCCCTGTGCTTTCAGCATATCGCCAATACGGAGCGGCATTTTTTCTAATGCTTCAACGCTGGTCACCTGCTGGCTTTGCGCACCTTGCAACCAGGCGACACTCAATTTTAGTGGCAGCCCCAGCGGCACGTAGATCAGTAATAACGCCATCACCAACAGTGAGCCGGCCATTAATGTCAGGTTTTTCCCCCAGCGTTGTAGGGGAAAGTGCTTCATTTCATCATGCAGGGACAAAAACGGCCCCTGACGTACAACCTGACGATTTAGGTAGATATCAATATTGGTTTTTTTGCCCAAATCATGAGCAAAATAAGGCCCCCAATGTGCCGGATAGATCAGATCGACAATCCCGAGCGAGATATTATTCATCTGCCCCTGATTTGACTCACCGAACAGGCCCCAGCGCTTTGGTGTGCCACTTAAGCAATGAACCTCCCGCAAATCTTTTTCAGATAGTGGGCGGAACATATTCCAGCATGCCCAGCCAGTCAGTGTTGCCGCCACAATAATAAGCCAGGGCAGCGTTACCGCAGGGCCAGTCAGTGCAAAGAACAGTAACAGCAATGCCAAACAAATGGCCCCAGCTTCTTTCAAGCCGTTAGTGCCATGCAGGGCATATTCTTCCGGGGTTTCCTTGCGGATATTCAGTAGCTCAATATGTTCGCTATCCGCCTTGCGGATTGACGCGTTTTGCGCCACGGAAGATAAAATAGGCTGGTAAGTGTTCTCTGACTGATGATTTTTCAGCGTATGCCCGTTGAGGGAAATAACCAAAGGGATCGTTTGGGTTTGGATAAGTTCGACGTCATTATCCTGAGTAATATATTGTTCCCATGAAGCCGGCAGGTGAACTTCAATAGAATCAAGATAATAGCGCCATTTGTTCGGCTCGTCAGTTGCTACACCATAGCGGGTAATCGCGCGGGTTACCGCATAAACATTGTCACTTTGAGGTATTAAAATCAGTTTAGCGGGCGAAAGCGCACTATTTGTCAGGGTTCGGGTGTCAAACGTTGACTGGGGTTTAAATCCAATTTTATCTTGTTGATTTAGAAGATAGTTTTCAATGTTGACCCGCTCTTCCGGTGTCAGTTTTCGGTGCGTGGGTTTCGCGAACGGCAGTGTTGCAGTTACGGGGATAGGTCGGCGGAATCGGAACCACCACAACAAACCCACTGTGATCAGACTGGTCAACAGTAAGGCCAATATTAAGACTATTGTGCTCATCCCATCCCCATGCGAGCGCCCCTGACTTACGTCAACTCTATGAAATAATGCATCATACCCAACATGCGGCAAACTGCATGTGCGTTGGCTGCTTTCATTTGCCGCCTTGCTACAACTTGAATTATTTAGGGTACATATTACGCATAAACACAGTACAGAGGCATATAACAGCGTTATTCATCAAATAACCTAATACAAGTGCTCTTAAACTGCTCGTAGACTAATAAGGATAGCAAGGCTAAAACATCGGTAATATCAGCATAATCCTATTTTCAAACACAAGTTTTAACTGATATTGCGCAGATATAGGATGATAATTAACCGGTTGAATCTTGACTAAACTCGCCGCCATGTTAAAAACAGGTAAATTATATCTAACTGACATTGCGATAAAGGTTCTCATTAACGCACAATGTGATCAAGTTCTAATAAAATCCAGTATAAAGAGTCGGGTTAATCCGCATAGGTAAAAAGTGGCTTATTAAGTAACCATATTATGAGCCTGACTACCCCGATGTGCGTCCGACCGGCGGCGAGTTTTAATTTGGGGCCATTATGAAACACCTGCAAAAACCTAAAATACATAAAATAGAAACGATTGCCCGCTCCCGCTTGTTTACTGTTGAAGCGGTGAATTTGGAGTTCAGCAATGGCGTACAACGTGTTTATGAGCGCATGCGCCCAGCGAATC